>CAMAUE010000166.1 GCA_945861245.1 Singulisphaera sp. GP187 | reverse complement strand
CGTTCCCGGATTTTCTGTTTCACTTGTAGTTGGCGCGTCCATCGGCCTGGTTATGATGAAGGTGTTGTTTTGATTGATATCCGAATGGGAACGAAGTCATGGGCCAATATCGCAGCATTGCCGGGTCGCGCATCCTTATCACCGGGGCGTCGCAGGGCATCGGCAAGTCGATAGCTGAGGCGGCGGCGGCGCGCGGGGCGAAAGTGCTCGCTGTCGCCCGCAATGTCGATCTGTTGAACGATGTCGCCAAGGAGATTCGTGCCAGGGGCGGCGTCATCGAAATCGTGCAAGCTGACATCACGAGTCCGGATGATCGTCGCAAGATGGTGGAAGCGGCAGAGAAGGCGTTTGGCGGGCTGGATGTGCTCATCAACAATGCCGGGATCGGCGCGACCGGCCATTTCGCCGACGGCAGTGCGGATGTGTTGCGGCAAATCATGGAAGTCAACTTCTTTGGCCTGACCGAAACGACACGGGTCTTTCTGCCAATGCTGAAGAAGGGCAACAAGCCGGCCATCGTCAATATTTCCTCCATCGCCGGCAAGCGTGGCATCCCTGCGCGAGGCGATTACTCCGCCAGCAAGTTTGCCGTGCAGGGGTTCAGCGAAGCGTTGCGGGCGGAACTGGCGAAAGACGGCGTTGATGTGCTCGTCGTCTGTCCGGGTTTGACGCAGACCAATTTCTCGCACAACATGATCGAGCAAAAAGCCCTCGTGCAACTCGATCACATGCGCGGCATGAGTTCCGAGGAAGTCGCCAGGCAAACGCTGCGGGCCATCGAAAAGGGCTACAATGAAACTGTTCTGACGTTCAACGGTAAGCTGATGGCGTTCGTCGCGCGATTTCTGCCGTGGGTCGCCGACATTATCGTCAAGCGCAAAGTTCGCGGTTTGTTCAAGGATGAGATGGCGGCTCGCAAGCAGGTAAAATCGACATTGCCGGAGAAAGTGAACGCGTGACGCCGTATTTCGCTTGCGGCTTAGCGCTCGCAAGGCGCCGCGCGAGCGCTAAGCCGCAAGCGAATACAAAAACACGCCATACGCCAATGGGAATTCCGCGTGAACCGACCTATTCTCTGCTCGTCGCCGCATGCTTCAGCCGACATGTTGAAGCGCTGGATTGGGCGTTGGAGCGGCTCGTACCGCGGTTTGGGCCGATGGCGCTTCGCAGTGCCGACTTCTCGTTCCATCACACCAAATATTACCATTCGACAATGGGGACCGACCTGCTCAAACGGTTGATCGTGTTCGATCCGATCGTCGCCGCCGACTGCTTGCCCGAAGTGAAACGCTTCACGATCGCGCTAGAGCAGAAACTGGCCGAGACAAAGCGATACCCGGAAGAACGCCCCGTGAACATCGATCCGGGGTTGATCCAGCTTGGCAAGTTCATGTTGGCTACGACGAAGGACCAGGCTCACCGCATCTATTTGCAGGACGACATCTTCGCCGAGGTCACGCTGCGTTTCCAGGCCGGTGCGTTCGAGGTTTGGCCCTGGACCTACGCCGACTACCGCGAGGAAAGCGTGCGCGAGTTCCTGGGCCAGGGCCGAGCGCTGCTGTACGAGAAGGTATCGCGCATCCGGGCGGACGGTTAATCGCGACGCGCGGATGGTGTGTCGGGCCTAAATCTCCGCGAGCCGTTGATTGGAATCGCCGAAGCGTTCGAGCCGCACCCCGGCCTTGTCCATGAGCGACAGATACAGGCTGCACATCTTGCGGTTCGGTCGGCCGGTGAAGTCGAGCACGCGGCCCGTCTGAATTTGGCCGCCGCCTCGGCCGACCATCACCACAGGCAGCTGGTTGTTCTCGTGGTTGCCGGTCATCATGCTCGAACAGTACAGGATCATCGAGTTGTCGAGCAGCGTGCGTTCGCCTTCCTGGATGCGGTCGAGTCGGCTTGCGATGTAGGCCAACTGCTCGATGAAGAACTGGTTGACCTTGAGCCAATCCGCGCCGTTGGTGTGCGACAGCAGATGGTGGATCATGTAATCGATGCCCTGGTTCGGGCGGTCGGATCGCAGGTTCGGGAAACGCAGCGACGAATGGTCGTTGTTCAGTTTCAACGTGCAGACGCGAGTCGTGTCGGTTTGGAAGGCAAGCACGAGGATGTCGCACATGAGCCGCATGTGCTGGTCGATGTCCTGTGGCACGCCGTCGGCAGGCCTGGCAATGTTCGGGCGGTCGAGCGTCGGGCGCCAGCCCTGGAGTCGGCCTGCCTGGCCCGCGCGTTCAATCTGCTGTTCAACTTCGCGGACGGACGACAGATATTCGTCGAGCCGGCGTTGGTCGGATCGGCTCACTTGATTGCGCACGCTACGAGTGTCCTCGATCACGGCATCGAGAACGCTGCGATCCGCCCGGCGAACATCGTCACGGAACAGGCGATCGAAGGCGAGAGCCGGGTAAACTTCGAGCGGCGTCGGCGTGGTCGCCGAGCTCCACGAGATGTGCGAACTGTAGATCATCGAGTAGTTCTTGTGGATCGCCGCGATCGACGGCTCACAGCCGAGCACGAGGCTCGGAACCTTGGTCTGCTCGCGCCAGCGCTGGGCGAGGACCTGGTCGCAGCTAACGCCGGAGCGAATCTCGCCGCCCGGCGCGAGGCGAGCACCGGTCAGTAGGTTCCCGGTCTGGCAGCTATGAATGCCGCCGATCAACGCTTCCTGGTTGTATAGCCCGCGCAAGAACAGCATCTTCTCGCGATGAGGCCGCAACGATTCGAGCACGCGGCCAAGTTCCATCTGATCGCCTTCGCCACGCGCCCACCACTGCTGGCTATGGAAGCCATTGCCCGAGAAGAGACACGCAAACCGCACCGGCGGCTGAGCATCACGAGTCCGCGTGCCGTCTTGGCCGAAGACGGGCAGCGATTCCAGCCAGGGCAACGCCATGCTGACGCCAACGCCGCGGAGGAACGTGCGGCGGGAGAGGGAGTTTTTCAGAAGTGCGGTCATGTGCAAAGCTCCAATCGAACGGTAACGATGGTTTAATGACACAAAAATCAAACCGTGATTGCAAGTTCCGGTTTCAAAGCCATCCCTTCTTTCCTGCTATGATCTTTCCAGAACAGGAAACGATGAACAACATTGGATGGAAAATCCCCACTCTGTAATACTATGGCAAATGTCGAACCCGCACCTTGCTCTCCGTGCTTACAATGAAGCAACCCGCCGGATTGGCCTCCAACACCGACCAGACGGATTGCAGGCGTGCCAAGATCTCCGGAACGGGCAGATGGTCGAGTCGCAAGAGTACGATCCCATGAGTAGTGAGTCTATCGCGAAACACCAGTTCTCCGAAATCTTTGTCAGACGTTAAGAGGACGCGTTGTTCCTGTTCCGCACACGCCGCCCATTCGATGTCATCAGCACCCGCCTTGATCTCGGACGCAAGCAGAACGTCATGCCCGGTCATCCGCAACCAGACGACAAGATCGCGCGGCACGTTTTCGTCCACAAGAATCCGCATCAAGTTCGCCTGTCTCGTCACTGATAAATCGTTTGATCCATTCCAACCACATCGGCCGCGTAAAGCATCGCCGCTCGCAGGTGTTCAGGTTTCAGCGTTGGATACTGATCAAGCAAATCGTCGCGGCTCATCCCCGTACCAAGCTGATTCAGAACGAATTCAACCGTCAGACGGGTGCCCTTGAAGGTAGGCTTGCCGGCCATCACGCTCTTGCGTTCTTCAATAAAATCCTGCCAATGAATCTTCACGAATGATACCTCTGACCAACATCTTTGGAATGTGCGCTATATCAGCATACCACGATTTTGCCACTCCTCAATCCCTCATCTTGCCATGCAAAACTGCCGACGGCGAAGGATCGTCAGCGCCGCCCACTCACGCGCAAAAGCTCGCCGCCGCCGGGGCGCAATTCAAAGGCGGAGCGGTAATTGTCGGCCAGCAATACTCGCCATTGGCCGGTCTGGCGATCGAAGATTTCGACGCGGCCCTTGGCGCCAACCACCATATCTTGCTTAACGAACGCGTTGTGATTGGCGACATAGACGGCATCGTCGCCCGAGGGATAGCGGAAGAACCCGACAAGCGCTTCGCCGGCGTGGATCGTAAACCAGTAATCCTTCGGAAAGGGCGACAGCCTCCAGGGCACGCCGCCGTCGGCATCCTTGTCTTTGCCGCGCTCTTTGTTGTCGTGCGTTTTCGTCGTCGGCGTTGAGAATACGTCGGTGGGTCGGCCGAGCTTGCCGAACTCCGGGTAGAGCTTTTGCGTCTCCTGGCCGACTTTGACGAGGTGATGGAAGCGGTGCTTCGGATCGACGTTGCCTTCCTTGTCGAACGGGCCGCCGATGAACCAGATCACGACCTTGTTGCCGAAGGCGATCGAGGTGTTCAGCGAGTACGAGTTCCAGTTGTAGTTGCTTCCCTGGTCCCAACGGCCGATGTAGCCGTTTTGGCTGGGCACATATTTGAAGTACCATTGCAGATCGGCGAAGTGCCAAAGGAAGCCGCGCTGCCAGGCGTAATCGTAATAGCCGTGGATGCCGGGTTTGGACTTGGGCGAATTGGCGTAGGAGACGGTGCGGGTGCCCATCCAGACGGGGTGCGTCGGGTCCCATTCCTTGAGCATGGTGATGTAGGCGTCGATATTCATGCCGTCGGGGTTGCCGAAGTCCTGGAGCTTTTCATTCCAGAGGTTGTAGCCCCAGACGGCGTCGTCGCCGCGGACCTTCTGGCAGATTTTCTTCACTACCTCGCGCTGGTCGGGCTTGCGAATGTCGGTACCGCCGCCTTCCTTCCAGGCGAGGACGTCGATCATCATCTTGACGTTATGCTTTCGGCACAACTCCACACGCCAATCGCGGTAGATGCAGTGAATGGCGTTGAAGCCCGATTTACGCATGTTGATGAGCAGGTTCTCGAAGGTTTTGGGATCGTTCGAGAAGTGATCGCCTTCGCCGTAGCCGTTCGAGAGAACGAAGGCGAATTCCTTGGGCGCGACGGTGCCTTTGTCCTGGGCGTGGGAGGCGGAGTTCAACGCGAACAGCAACGCCGCCACAATCAGCATTGAACGAAACGGCGCAAACATGAAATTACCCCTGGCGAGAATGCGAGATATTGACGAATGAACAGTGCAAATGTTAGTTTGGCTCACATACGCTGAAGCCTTTTTGTGCTGGACCGCGAAACTTATTTTTTTAGGGATTTCTTTTTATCGTTGAACTCCGGTAGCACTCCGAATTTTTCCACGAAAAGTGCAAAGCACTCATATTCGTACTTTTCTACTTCTCCCATGAGTCGAAGGTCTGCCGGCCTGATCGATGTCACATCACAGTCCCACGGACACACCGAAACGTAAAGTTGCGAATTTAGTTTGGTGTAGTCGTTATGCTTATATCGGACACGATGGGCACGGCCGTGACCGTCTCTTCCTTGAATAGTGTTGTCAAATTGCTGGAGGCGAGACTTAAGACCGCCTTTCGCGTTTGTCATTCCGACGTAGACAATTTCCTGCCGCCATGAAAACGCTGCCGCCGCAATATTCGTTGGTGAAATGACGAGGGCATATACACCAGGATAGGAGAGGCCGGCAAGAGCCGCCCTGTTCGACCAGGACTCCCAATGCGAGAATTCTTTTTTCATCTCGTCTTCTCTTGCGAGCACACTGCCCAGATGCCTCGGACCATGTGTACGAGTATGTTCGTGCCTAGTTCCGCCACCATCTCGTCGATCAGCAACCGCCATGTGCCTGATCAGACAGCCTTCTTCGTTGCTCGCGCACGTTTGGACCGGGCTGGTTTCTTTGGTTCTTCAACGACTTGCGCGATCGCCCCGCGTAAGAGCTGGAGCGACTTCAATCCCTTGGCTTTTCCTGTTGTTGACTTTTCTAGGCTGCGAATTTCTCGATCCAAGTCCGCGATCGGGTTGTAGCCTTCTGCGGCAAATGCCAGCCGAAGTTCCTCGCGAATCTCCGATAGTTTCTTACTTCCGATCATAGGATTTCCTCCAGAAGTGCGAGATTTTTCTTCACAAGATCAACGGCGTCGGACATCCTCATGCCGCGATTCATTAGCTCAAAAATCGTCTTCATCTCGAGCATCTCACCATCGCGGGCATCCTGAACTATCAACGACCCGACCAGTGATGCGAGGACTTCTTCGGTGGATTCCGACATTTCATTCGGTCGAACCCTCAGCAATTGAACATCGCGGTGCAGAAGCTGATGTCCGCGCTCATGTGCGATAATCGCTTCCAGGCTGAAGTCGTCGCCCGCTGCATCCCGCGAGAAAGCCGCTGCGTAGACAATCAGCATGTCCTGCTCGATGATCGGCGCCAGGCAGTATGAGGCCCCGCCCGAATTACTATTTGCATGCCGATATTGCACTTCGCCAACAAACCCCAGTTCTTGTGCAATTGCCAACGCACGCTCCAAACGGGCATCAAGCTCAGCAGGAGAAATCGGCTCTGGGAAGTCCAATCAAACTCCAGTGTACCAGAATCCTCGTTGGCCGCAACCTACTCCGCAAACTCGCTGCCGCGCACCATGCGAAACTGCGGGCTGCGGACGATCGTCTGCACCGCCACGGACAGTCGGCCTTCGTTGCGATTCAGCTCCGCCACCATCTCGTCGATCAGCGACGTATCCGACAGCGTCGTCGCGCGGCCTAGCGAATAGCCGAGCAGGCGTTGGCAGAACAGGCGAACGATCACATCTTTCTTCTTCGTCAACAGGTGGGTTCGCAAGCCGTCGATGCCGTCGAATTCCGTGCCGTCGCGGAGTTTTGCTTTCGTATCGACGGGCAGGCCGCTGACTTCCTTCACGCGAAAACGACCGATGGCGTCGAAGTTCTCGAATGCAAAGCCGAACGGATCGATGCGCACATGACAGGCCGCACATGACCGATCGGACACGTGCTTCTCGGTCTGCTGGCGGGTGGTGCGTTTGTCCGCGCCGCCTTCTTCATCGGGTATGGCGGGCACATTCGCGGGCGGGCGCGGCAGCTTTTCGCCGAGCAGCGTCTCGACGACCCAGTTGCCCCGCAGCACCGGACTGGTTCGCGAGGCACCCGATTGCTTGGCGTGCACGCTCGCCAATCCGAGGATACCGCCGCGACCGTACTTTCGCACGCCCTCGACCCGCCTCCATTGTGGCCCATTTACGCCGGGAATGCCATAGTGTTTGGCCAACGTGTCGTTGAGAAACGCATAGTCGGCATCGAGAATCTGCGTGACCGCGCGGTCGCTCTGGAAGAGGTCCTGAAAGAACAGGATCGATTCTTCATAGATCGCGCTGCGCAGCGTCGGGTTGAAAGTCGGAAATAGCTTCTCGTTTTTCTCCTTGAGCGTATCGAAGCCGCGCACATGAATCCATTGCGTGCCAAACTCGATCGCCAGCGAGCGAAGGCGTTGATCCTTGAGCATCCGTTGCGTCTGCTCGGCGACCACCTTCGGGTCACGCAGCTTCCCACTTGCCGCGAGTTGGCGCAACTCGTCGTCGGGCGCGGACGACCAGAGGAAGTAGCTGAGCCGACTGGCGAGTTCCCAGTCGTCGATCGGCCCCGCTTTTGTGCCCGGCGGGGCTTTCTCGATGCGGAACAAAAACGCCGGCGCGACGAGCACGCGCGTCAACACGCCGCGAATCGATTCATCGTGCGCCGCGCCTTTCTTGCGCAACTTTTGGTAGAGATCGAGCAGCTCGGTCTTCTCCTTCTCTTGCAATGGCCGACGATAAGCCCGCGTGGCGAAATCGGCGAGGGCAGCCAATTGCGTCGGCTCGGCGGCGAGCGAATCCTTGACCAGCTCGTCGGCACGCTTCTTGAACGCCGGGCGCTGGCTTTCAAAGTAGTCCAAGAGTTGCTTCGGCTGATCCTGCGTGACATAGCCGATGAACTGCGGCAGATAATCGTTCTCTGCCACGGGTTGCCGACTGATGAAGCGATGCTCGGACCAGAGGTGATCGATTTCGCGTTTCGCTTTGGCGTCGAGGAAGAGCCGATCGAGCGGTTCGTCCTCGCGATGGAACATCTTCAGGCTCACGACTTCATCGGTGGGGACGACATTGGGAAAGCAGAGATGCCACGGGAAGACTCGGCGGAAATCGTCAAAGCCCGTCAACATCTGCTTGAAGGCTGGAGATTTTGCCGAGGCGAGGGCGACGATTGGGCCTTTGCCATTCCAGCGAACGTCCTTGCCCTGCGGCGTCGCCGCGACATCAAAGACGACGGCGCGGTCGCCAAGAGCGCCATCGAGTTTGCCTTCGACGACGAACTCACGCTCACGAAATAGCGCAGCGGGCAGGCGGATTTCGATGACCGAATCGGCAGGCGCGATGAGGTTGGCGTCGTCGAAGCAATCTTTGGGTAGGCCAAAGGTCAAGCCAGCAGGTCGAGGCTTGGCGAATTTCGCGAGGTCGAGTCCCTTGAGCAGAACGCCGTCGCCGGCGACGAGGTTGTCGAAGACGGCGCGATCGGGATCGTTCGGCTTGGCGGGCCGAGCGCTCGTCAAAAGCTTTTGGATCTGGTCGGCGAGCATATCGGCATCCGCGCGGCGGGCGGGATCGATGGCGGCGGCGCGCCAGCGGCCGAGCAGCGAGTTCGCGGGGATCGCCGCGATGCCGGTCTTGCCTGGCGTTTTTCCGGTGGCTTTCGTCGGTCCACGCACGAAGCTCCAGGTGTCCTTGTTGCCATGCTTGTCGGCGTGCGGGTTGCCGGTCTGGATCGTATTGGCGACATCGGCGGCGAGATCCCAAACTTTCCCGCCCTTGCCCGGTTCCGTGATGGTGAGCGATATCTCGGTGAGGTCGCAGTTGTGATTGCCGTCGCGGGCATCGACGGCAAGGAGGACCTGATCGCCTATTTCCACGGCAAGCGTATCTCCCGCTGATATGCCGTCGCCCAAAGCGAGCGCGCCCTGGCCGAGAATCGACGACTTGCCGCCGCGCCGCAGCTCAAGCCACCAGGCCACACCATTGCCACATGCCGGATGAGCGTGCTCGATGCGGGCGGCGACAGTCACTTTCGCCGACACCGGACTTTTCCATGAAGCGCCGACGAACTCCGTCGGCGTGGGATGAACGATGACTTTGCGTGGCCGAGCCGTGCCGGGTATCTTTAGCAAGGTGTCGGACGCATTCGAGACGAGGATCGGCAACTCGACGCCGGTGCGCCGCCAGCCGCTTATCGCTGGGTACTTCTCGTTCTTCGGCGTCTTTTGATCGAGCAAATTGACGGCCACTGCGGGCATCGCCAACGGCGGCTCGGCGGTTTCCTTTTTGGTTGGCACAAGCGCCAACACGGTCACCCACCGATTAAGTAAGGTCGGATCGAGCTTGTTCTTTTGGGCAATCTCGTCGAGCTTCTGCGTCTTGTCTTGAGCGAATTCCAAGGCGGCCGTGAGGTGCTTTGCGGTGTCGGAGAAGACCGCGGTGTGATCGACTTCAAAGGCGCTGCCAAACTGCGCGTAGTCCTTCAGTAATAACGGTGCCTTGCCCGGCACCTCGAAGCGCGGCCGCTGCCAAACGACGCGGGAGCCTTTCGCAGCCGGGGTGAAATCGCTGGATGCGAGATACAGCACGACTTCGATCTGCCACGGCGCGGGCTTCACCGCAAACTTGATCGGATGCACATCGCTTACGGCGGGATCGCTGGCGACTTGCCGAGTCGTCGCGCCGTAGCGGTAACTGCCGATCGGCACGAACTTCCACAGAGCCTTCTGCAATTCGGTGATCTCGCTTGCGAGCGCTGCAACATCCTTCTCGGTTGTTTCGCGCCAGCGGGAACGGATGCGGTCAAGCGGGTCCGACGGCGTCTTGTCCGTCAGCGTCTGCCACAGCACGCCGAGATACTTCGCGTTGAGCTTTTCTTTTTCAGCGACCTCAGCAAGCGTGATCTTTCCGGTCGTCAGGGCATCGCGATGGCGAACCGTCGCTGACAAATAAGGCTGAAACGCCAATCGGCCATCGCCGGTGTAGCCCGCGTAAAACTTGCGTAGCCGGGCGGTGCTTTCATCAGTCCAATCGCGGCGCGTTTTGCCGGGACTGAAGCGAAAGCCGTCAGGCAAGAGCACGGCATGATCGGCGATCGTCTTGGCCGCGTCGAGATAGCGAGTGAACAGCGTCGGCGTGACATCGGACAGCGACTCGGCGGCGTTCGTGAACCCTTCGCCGGCGGCGCCGTCGGCGGGGAACTCGCGCGTCGGTTTCAAGTCCACGCCCGTCAGATCGCTCATCGTGCCATCGTACTCGGCATTGCTCAGCCGGCGCAACGGCACATGCCCCGGATCGCCGATCCGTGCTCTCGCCTCCGCATCGAGCATGCCGCGCACCCAGCTTAACAGCAGCTTGCGCTCGTCAGCCGTCGGTTGCGGCTTGCCCTTGGGCGGCATCTCGCCAACCTCGACTTGCTCGATCATGTGCTGCCAGGGCTTCAAATCCTTCCGGATCGCAGCCAGCGAATCGAATCGTTCGAGATCGAGATCACCCTTGTGGGCTTTCTTGGAATGGCACTCGAGACAATACTTCTTCAGGATCGGCTGAATGCTCTTGACGTAGGTCTCGCCCACATCGCCAACCTTCGCCGGCCCGCCGCCGTGCAACGCTTCATTGGGGCGGCCAACGAAGAACAGCGCGAATCCGCACAAGGGAATCGCCAACCACAAGAGCCGTTTTTTTGATTTCACGATGGGTCTCGCAGGTCATTATTCAGGGGTGATTCGACCGTAAATTTCGTACGGTAGAAATTGGCAACTTTCGGAACCGATCAAACATTTCCGAGCCGCGACCGTAAGGGAGCGGCCGACATCATCCGCACGGTATCCTGTCTGCCGCTCCCTTACGGTCGCGGCTCGGAAAAGCGTCAAACTCACCCGTCAAAAGTATAGCTACTCACCCCTCACTCTTCGATCACTGGATTCGTCAGCGCCCCGATTTTTTCGATTTCGATGGTGACGGTATCGCCCGGCTTCAAGAACACTTGCGGTTTGCGGGCGGCGCCAACGCCGTGCGGTGTGCCGGTGAGGATGACCGTTCCGGGCAGGAGCGTCACGCTGCCGCTGAGAAATTCGATGAGCGTGGGAACGTCGAAGATCATGTCGTTGGTGTTCCAGTCCTGCATCACCTGTCCGTTGAGCGTTGTCTTGATGGTCAGAGCGTTCGGGTTGGGAATGTCGTCGGTCGTGACGAGGCATGGGCCAAGCGGGCAGAAGGTGTCGAACGACTTGCCTCGGCACCATTGACCGCCGCCCCATTCGAGCTGCCAATCCCGAGCGCTGACGTCATTGGCGCAGGCATAGCCGAGGACATAATTGAGTGCATCCGCCTTTTTGACGTTCTTGCACGGTTTGCCGATGACCACGGCCAATTCGCATTCGTAGTCAACCTTGTCGCTGCGCAAAACGCGAGGCAGCACGATCGGATCACCCGGGTTTTGCACCGCGGCATTGTTCTTGATGAACAATACGGGATGCTGCGGGATCGCGTTTTTGCCTTCCTCGGCGTGTCGGCGGTAGTTGAGGCCGATGCAGAGAAGATTGCTCGGCACGATCGGCGCCAGAATCTTGGTCGCCGTGACCTTCGCGCCGCTGTCGTTGAAGATGCCATAAAGATTCCCGTCGATGCGTGTGATACTGCCGTCAGCGTGTTGTGAGCCGTGATGAGCTTGGCCCGCCGCGTCGAGAAAACGTACGATCCGCATGTGCATTTCTCCGGAACTGATAATGGCGGCATTTGCAAGATTGCGCGATGCCGAATTAGGTGGGTCACACTGGTGGGGACAATTGTAGTAATATGCGAGTCGTTTTCCACTTGCGCTTGGCGTTCGCGCGGGATAATCCGAGCGCTAAGTTGGACGCGACCGACAAAAGTACGAGCCGGAAGCGTAAGCGACGGATTTCTCCAGTCCGTCGCTTACGCTTCCGGCTCGTAAAGTGACTTTTGTCGGTCGCGTCAAGTTGGAAGCGGGAAAAGGAATTTGTGGGTTACGGATGATCCCACGGCCAGCGCATATCAAACTTGTGTCAGCGATAGGACTTCCGTGAGAAACGCGGTGCTGGCCATGCATGAAACCATTTTGCCGCGGAGACTGTCTTTCTTGGGATGACGCTTCAGGAGAGTGATGGCGAAGCGTCGGAGCCAGC
>CAMAUE010000165.1 GCA_945861245.1 Singulisphaera sp. GP187 | reverse complement strand
TGCCGGTGACCATACCCAAGTGGCCACACCCGTTCCCATTCCGAACACGGCCGTTAAGCACTTGGGGCCCATGATAGTGCGAATAGCGCGAAAGTAGGTTATCGCCGGCTTTTACCAAAACCCTCGTGGGAAACCACGGGGGTTTTGTTTTTTGCGCCTCATCAAATCGCACGTGAATAGATACAAAAGCCACGATGCCGCCTTTTACTCATTTTTCGGAAACATCCCATGAACGTTCGATGCATCGCATGGTTGGTCGCTGCTCTTCTGCTCCTCGCGGACTCTCCGGTCGGTGCCCAGCCCACAGGCAAGGATCCGAAGACCACGCCTGCCAAGCTTTCACCTGCCGAGTCGGCGCGGGCGTTCAAGGTTGCCGATGATTTGCGCTTCGAGCAGGTGCTCGCGGAGCCGATTGTCAAGCAACCGTTGTCGATGACGTTTGACGAGCGCGGGCGATTGTGGGTCGTCCAGTACCTGCAATATCCGCATCCAGCTGGGCTGAAGATTTTGAGCCGTGACCAGTTTTGGCGAATCGTTTATGACAAGGTTCCCGCGGCGCCGCCGAACCATGTGCGTGGGCGCGATGTCATCTCGATTCACGAAGATACGAAGGGCAACGGCGTCTTCGACAAGCACACCGTATTTCTCGATGGGCTGAACATCGTCACCTCGGTTACGCTTGGTCGTGGCGGCGTGTGGGTACTGAATCCTCCCTATCTCCTGTTTTACCCGACCAAGTCCGGTTCCGACATACCCGCCGGCGATCCGGTCGTTCACCTGCAAGGTTTTGGCCTGGAGGACACGCACAGCTGCGCCAATAGTTTACGTTGGGGACCCGACGGTTGGTTGTACGGAGCCCACGGCAGCACGGTGTCCGCGCATGTCACTCGGCCTGGTATCAAGGAACCGCCGGTACAGATGATTGGTCAGCACATCTGGCGTTATCATCCCGAGAAAAAGAAATTTGAAATCTATGCCGAGGGCGGCGGCAACGCGTTCGGCGTCGAGATTGACGAGAAAGGCCGAGTCTATTCGGGCCACAACGGCGGCGATACGCGCGGCTTCCATTACGTGCAAGGCGCGTCGTATCGCAAGGGTTTCGAGAAGCATGGCGTGCTCGCCAATCCCTATTCCTTCGGTTTCTTCGAGGCGATGAAATCGAACAAGCTGCAACGATTCAGCCATACCTGGGTGCTCAACGAAGCCGATGCATTGCCCGCGAAATATCGGGGCAACATCTTCGCGGTCGAGCCGTTGCAGGGCAGGGTGATGCTCAGCGAAGTCGCTGCGGATCGCTCGTCGTTTCAGACGAAGGACCTCGGGCCGGTGGTGGCGAGCAGCGATACCTGGTTCCGCCCGGTGGACATCAAGCCGGCGCCGGATGGCTCGCTCTTCGTCGCCGATTTTTACGAAGCGAAGATCGCGCACGGAGGCCATAACGATGGCGTCATCGACCGCGACAGCGGGCGGATCTACCGTTTGAGCGCGAAGGATGCCAAGGCGAGCGTGCCCTTCGATCTTGCGAAAAAATCCTCAGCGGAACTCGTCGCCCTGTTGGCGAGTACGAACCGTTGGGAACGGCAGACCGCGCTGCGGTTGTTGGGTGATCGCAAGGACAAGTCAGTCGTCCCTGATCTGAAGAAGCAGGTTTTGAACAGCATCGGCCAAACGGCGCTGGAGTCGTTGTGGGCGCTCAATCTCATCGGCGCACACGATCGCGAGCTCGCCACGCTCCTGGTCAGCCACAAGGAGCCATGGGTGCGAGCGTGGAATATTCGCTTGCTGGCGGACGATCACAAACTCGGCTTTCCCGTGGCTCAATTGCCCGAGTGCCTGGAGCCTACACTGCAGGTGCGCGTCCAATACGCCGCCAGTGCGAAACGCTTGGCCGCTGCCGAGGGGTTGCCGATCGTGCAGAGCCTGCTGAGGCGCGACGAGGATGCGAGCGACATCCATGTGCCGCTCTTGCTTTGGTGGGCGATTGAAGTGCACTGTGCCAAGGATCGCGACAAGGTGCTCGACATGTTCCGTGAGTCATCGCTTTGGCGAGCGAAGATCGTGGAAGAGGCGATTCTCTCGCGGCTCGTGAAGCGCTTTGCGATGGCGGGTTCGCAGAAGGATTACCAGACCTGCATCGAGTTGTTTCGCCTCGCGCCGGAAGGCAGGCATGGCCAAATATTGCTCAAAGGATTCGAGGAAGCGTTCAAGGGTCGCTCGATCGCGGGGTTGCCGAACGAGCTGCTGGCCGAGATCGCGAAACTCGGCGGCGGGTCAATTGCGTTTGCCGTGCGCCAGGGTAAGGCCGATGCGATCGACAAGGCGCTCGGGCTGATCGCGAAAGCGAAAACGCCGGTTGCGGAGCGTGTCGAACTGATCGAGATTCTTGGCGAATCGAAACAGCCGCGCTGCGTGCCGACGTTGCTCGCGCTTTTGAGTGCGAAGGAGAACGACGCGATTCACAAGGCGGTTCTGGGTTCATTGCAAGCGTACAAGGATGAGCGCATCGGCGTTGACGTGGTCAAGTTGCTGCCAACGTTTAACGGCGAGGTGCGCGACGTGGCGGAATCGCTCTTGGTCGGTCGGCGGGAATGGAGTCGGCAATTCGTATCGGCGATTGACAGCGGTGCGATAGCGGCGAAATCGGTGCCGTTGGCGACGCTGCGAAAACTGCTGCTCCATCGTGACGATCAAATCGCGGGCCTCGTGAAGAAGCACTTCGGCGAGATCAAAGGCGCAACCACCGCACAGATGCGGCTAGAGATCGACCGATTGGCCGCGACTGTCAGCGAGGGCAAGGCCGATCCCTATGTAGGTAAAATATTGTATACGGCGCGCTGCGCCAACTGTCACGCTCTACATGCGGTCGGCGGTAATGTCGGGCCGGACCTGACGCCGTTCAAACGCGACGACGTGCCGAATCTTCTGATACACATCGTCAACCCGAATGCCGAGATTCGCGAGGGGTATGAGTCGTCGGTCGTCATCACGGAGAGTGGCCGCACGCTCACGGGTATCGTCGTGGAGAAAGACGCCCGTGTTGTCGTGCTGAAGACATCCGACGGGCAGCGCGTCGTGTTGCCCAAGGACGACATCGAGACGCTGGCTGGCAGTGGCATCTCGCTCATGCCGGAGGGGCTGCTGCAAGGTCTGAATGACCAGGAAGTGCGGGATTTATTTGGCTACCTGCGGTCGGGGCAGCCGCTGAACGAGCGGCGAAAGTAGCGACTGCGTATCCCTTGCCAATCGCGTGTTGCATCGTGTATGATGGGTGAGAGTAAGAATTTATTTTTGGAGATACGATGATAGTACTTAGTCCAGATCAGATTCGGGCGTTGCGATCGTCGCAAGACGACACGCTATGCGTTGTCGATCCACAGACGCAAGAAAAATACATGTTGTTGCGGTTTGAACAATATGGGCGATTGTTCGGCGAGAAGATAGAACTCGACGAGTGGACGGATGCGGATCGCGAGAATTTGCGAGCGACCGCCTGTGAACTCTTGGATTCATTCGGGAAATAGCCATGAGCTACAAACGTGGCGATGTCGTGATGACACGAATACCGCATACCAGCGGCGACCGTGGGAAAAAGCGACCGGCCGTGATTGTGCAGGCAGATCAGTACAACACCAAACTCCGGCATTTCATCGTTGCTGAGATCACGTCAAACCTTGCGGCAGCGTCGGATGCCTCCGGGTTCCGCATCGACCTATCGACACCCGACGGCATCGCGACAGGGTTGAACCAAGACTCGGCAGTTTGCTGTTTGTTCTTGGCAACGGTGGGCGAGGGCGTCATCAGGCAAGTGATCGGTTCGCTCTCACCGAACTTGTTGAAGCAACTCGATGATTGTTTGAAAGCCGCGTTGCAGGTCACGTGATGTTGCCGAGGTCTCCACCATGCGCATCGCGGTTTTCGGCGGCATCTATAGCAATCACCTCGCGCTCGAGGCGGCGCTCGTTGACGCTCATCGTCGCGGCGTCGATGCGATCTATTGCCTGGGCGATGTTGGCGCGTTTGGGCCGTCACCTGATCGCGTCTTTCCGTTGCTTCGCGAGCACGGCGTCTTGTGCATTCAGGGCAACTACGACAACTCCATCGGCAACGGCCTTGCGGACTGCCAGTGCGGCTACACCGATCCGCGTGACAATCATTTCGCTCGCATCAGCTACGCCTACACTTTTGCCAACACGAGCCTGGCCAATCGCGCCTGGCTGCGCGATCTGCCGAGCGAACGACGTATCATGCTCGGCAATTGCCGAGTGCTGATGTGTCATGGCAGTCCGCGGCAAACGAACGAGTTTCTGTGGGAATCGACGACGTCGTCCGCGTTTCTCGAACGGCTGTTCGATGAGGCTCAGGCCGATGTCGTGCTGGCGACGCATACCGGCATCAAGTGGCAGCGGAACTTGGTCAGCGGGCGGCAATTCGTCAATGTCGGTGTGTTGGGGCGACCGGAGAACGATGGGACGACACGAGTTTGGTATGCGGTGTTGAGCGACGTGCCGAGCCTAGGTGTCGAATTTGTTCCGGTTGAGTATGACCATGAACGATTAGCCGGCGAAATGCGAGAGGAACGGCTGCCTGATGAGTTTGTGCAGACTGTGCAAACCGGGTGGTGGACGACGTGTCTGGAGATCCTGCCGGCGAAGGAGCGGGCGAGGGGACGGTATTGAGGCAATCCAATATCGCGGAATTCCTTTTGCACGGTCGCAATCGGATTGGCTATAATAGATTGAGTGGAATCATTGATAGCGCCCTGCGAGCGCTAAGCCGCAAGCGGCACAGATCGACGACAATAATATTTGGCGACGGTGAAAAATGAACCCATTCCAAACCTGGCTTCAATCCGAATCACGCCGGCAATTCTTGGGCCGAGGCGTCAATGCCGTCGGCTTCGCGGCCTTGGCGTCGCTGCTCGGCCAGGATAAAGTGTCCGCCAATGATCCCACGGGCATCAACGCCGCGTTGCCTCGCACACATCTCCCAGCGACGGCGAAACACGTGATCTACCTGCACACGGTCGGCGGGCCGCCGCAGATGGACCTTTTTGATTACAAGCCGCAGATGCGGCGCTATTTCGATGTCGAACTGCCCGATTCCGTTCGCATGGGCCAACGGCTGACGACGATGACCTCCGGCCAGGCGCGCTTCCCAATAGCGCCGTCGAAGTTTCGTTTCGCTCGGCATGGCCAGTGCGGCATGTGGCTGTCGGAGCTGTTGCCTTACACGTCGCGCATGGTGGACGACATGTGCTTTATCCGTTCGATGAACACCGAGGCGATCAATCACGAGCCGGCCATCACCCTCATGCAAACGGGCAACCAGGTCACCGGTCGGCCGTGCCTGGGAGCGTGGGCGTCCTATGGCCTTGGGTCGCTCAACCAGAATCTGCCGACGTTCGTCGTGCTCGTCGCTCGGCCCAGCAATCAAGAACAGGTGCAGGCGATCTCCGCTCGGCTATGGCAATCGGGCTACCTTCCCGGCGAACATGCGGGCTGCTCGTTTCGCTCTGCGGGCGATCCGATCCTGTACATCAACAATCCGCCAGGCGTCTCGACCGAAGTGCGGCGCCGCACGCTTGACGGGTTGCGACAATTGAACGAACTGAATCAACAGAACGTCGGCGATCCCGAAACGCACACGCGCATTCAGCAGTACGAGATGGCGTTCCGCATGCAGGCGAGCGTGCCCGAACTGACCGACCTCCGCAGCGAGCCGGAATCGACGTTCCGCCTCTACGGCGAAGCCGCTCGCAACCCCGGCACGTTTGCAAACGTCGCCTTGCAAGCGCGGCGCATGGTCGAACGCGGTGTGCGGTTCATTCAGGTCTACCACAACAACTGGGACACACACTCGAACGTCGCTGGTCGGCTGCCCGATCAGTGCCGGGATGTCGATCAAGCGTGCTGGGGCCTGGTGCAGGATTTGAAGCACCGGGGATTGTTCGATTCGACGCTCATCATCTGGGGCGGTGAGTTTGGCCGAACGATTTACTCGCAAGGTGGGCTGACCGCGCAGAACTATGGCCGCGACCATCACCCGCGCTGTTTCACAATGTGGATGGCAGGCGGTGGTTCGCGCGGTGGGCAGATCTACGGCGAGACCGATGACTTCTCGTACAACATCACCGAGAACCCCGTACACATCCGCGATTTCCACGCCACGGTTCTGCAACTGCTCGGCATCGATCACACGCGGTTCTCGTACCGCCATCAAGGTTTGGACCAGCGGCTTACAGGCGTCGAGCCGGCCCACGTGATCCGCGATCTGGTGGCGTAGCGAAATGTGCCGACGCACTACGAGCCGGAAGCGTAAGCGACGGACTGGAGAAATCCGTCGTTTACGCTTCCGGCTCGTGTTATTGTCGGGCTAGTCATCCTTTACTTCGCGCGGATGTCATAGCAGAGGATTTGGTCGTTACCACGGAGGTAGAGCTTGCCGTTGTAGATGACGGGGTGCGGCCAACCGTTGCCTGCGATTTGCGGGCGGAAGCTCGATTTGAGGGTATAGCCTTTGGGCGTGGCTTCGATGAGGGCCATGTCGCCGCTCTCGTAGCGGAAATAGAGATGGCCGTCGGCGTACATGACAGCGGCAGAGCCGTTGCCTACGCCGCGTTCCGGGGTCCAGGCGAATTTGCCGGTCTTCCAATCGAGGCAGAACGGGAAGCCCTGGTTGTGACCGTGACCGCCGTAGATGTGATCGCCGAGCATGACCATGCCGCCGTGATGGTTCTGGAGTTCTTTGTTTTTGAAGTAATATTGTTCTTCGACTTTGATGCCGCCGGTGCCCGAGGGGACGAGTTTGAGCAGGGCCGAGCCGCCGTCACCGTAGCCGGTGCTGCCGAAGACGTATTCGCCCTTGACGAGTGCGGTGGGGGCGTTGGAGGTGCCGTTGGCGATTTTGTTGTAGTTCCAGAGGAACTTGCCGGTCTCGGCGTCGACGCCGAAGAGGCCGAGTTGTTTGTGAGCGAGGATGATGTACATTTTGACGCCGCCGGCTTCGGTTTTGACGATCGAGCCGTGGCCGGTGCCGTCATTGATGGGAGCTTCGCTGATCCAATAGGTATCGCCGGTGAGTTTGTTGAGGGCGACCATGCAGGCTTTTTTGCCGCCCGGAGCGACGACGACTTTGTCACCGTCGATGAACGGCGATTCAGAGTACCCGCCGAAGCCGGGGACTTTGCCGCCGAAGTCCTTGGCGAGTTCTTTGGACCAAAGGATGGCACCGTCAGCGATTTTGAGGCAGACGAGCTTGCCCTGGGTGGTGAGGACGTAGGCGCGATCACCGTCGATGGTGGGAGTGGAGCGTGTGCCGCCGCCCGGGCCGCCGTTCGAGGGTGGGCCGATGACGGTTTTCCAGATTTCCTTGCCCGACTCGGCATCAAGGCAATACATTTCAACGCTGATGCCTTTGTTGGCTTTCTTCTTGCCGGCTTTGCCTGCTTTGTCCTTGAAATCGACTTCAATTACTTTCGCGACGTCGCCGATGGTGTAGATCTTGCCGCCGACGATGGCGAGACTGGACAGCCCCAGGCCAACGGACGGTTCCTTGTTGACTTTCTTGGAATCCCAGAGCAGCGTCGGGCCGCCCTTGGGCCATGCGGTGAGCAAGCCTTTTTCGGTGGAGATGGCGTTACGCTGCGGGCCACGCCATTGCGTCCAATCGTCGGCGTGAATTGCAGTAACGGAAACGAAAACGAGGCCGGCAAAGGCGGCTTGTGCGAGACGAAACATGAAGCACTCCGAAACAGGTAGGATGGCGGGAAACTACTTCCGTAGGAACTTACTATCTAATGAAACCCCATCCGCACGGACAAGTATCGGCGGCGCGAATCGTGATACGTCGCGACTCGCTTCGTTTAGCCGCGATGCGCCAGCGGAGCGTGCCCCCCGCGCTCCGCTGGCGCATCGCGGCTAAACGAAAGCTCGCGAACGGACGCCGCTGATGAATTTAAGGCGAGAACATCTCGCTCAATACCTCCAGAACCTCCGCCGCGGTTTTGTTGTCCAGTCGTCCCAGCTTCTTGCATTAGTCGCTGTTGATCGACGGCACGAATCCGATCCAGCACCACCTGTCTGTTTTTGACCTTGACTTGCGTTTGACACCCTACATCCTGCCGACCCACCACTCCCGCGCCCGCTTTTTCCATTTCCCCATGTCCCGCACTCGCCGCTTCCATAAATTGGTCCCTATTCTTTGCCGGCTTGGTTTTCGTCGCGGCCCGGAGGTGTTTCTTGCTGCTCTACTTCAGTTTTTCGCTCTTTATGAGCGCCATGCTACTGTTTCTCGTGCAACCGATGATCGGCAAGATGATCTTGCCACAACTCGGCGGCACGCCTGCGGTGTGGAACACGTGCATGGTCTTCTTCCAGGGCGTGTTGCTCGTCGGCTATGGCTATACGCATTTATTGACGACAACGCAACCAGCGCGACGGCAAGTGATAATCCAGGGCGTGCTGTTGTTTCTGCCGTTCCTGGTGCTGCCGTTTTCGCTGGGAGAATGGAACCCGCCGACCGATTCGAATCCGATCTTTGCGCTGATCTTCAAGCTGACCCTAATGGTCGGCTTGCCGTTCTTTCTTGTCTCGACGACGGCGCCGCTCTTGCAAAAGTGGTTCATTCACACCGACGATCCGGCTGCGCAAGACCCGTACTTCCTCTACGGTGCGAGCAATTTCGGCAGCATGCTGAGCCTGGCGCTGTACCCGACGGTGGTTGAGCCGTTCTTGCAGGTGACGCCGTTGGAGGACGAATCGACCTACCGCACGCAGGTCCACTTGTGGACGGCGGGCTATGCGACGTTCGTAGCCCTTGTCGGTGGCTGTGCCTATGTGGTTTGGAAAGCACTGCAGCGAAAAGCCGCCGCGCCAAGCCAACCGACACCAATCGCCGCACCGACGCCCGCTCCGACTTCCGCCCTCGCCACGGCGGTGACGACATCGAAACGGCGAGGCGCCCGCCTTGGCAGCGACACGTCGGCGAAGCCAAGCGAGACGCCGGCGCCGAGCGAAAAACTTCCGGACGTCACGCTGCCGAATTTGAGCGATGATCTCACCCTCTGGCGCCGGCTACGCTGGATCGGCCTCGCCGCGGCACCGTCGAGTCTCATGCTCGGCGTTACGAACTACATGACGACCGATATCGCCGCCATCGCCTCGTTTTGGATCATTCCGCTGGCGTTGTACCTCCTCACGTTCATCCTCGTGTTTGCCCGTTGGCCTGTGGTCTGGGTTGGCACGCCGCATAACATCATGATGTTCCTGCAGCCGATGGTGCTGCTGCTGCTTATCTTGAAGATGATCGCCAATGTTACCCTGCCTCCGAAGTGGGGGATGTGGGAAACGCCGCTGGCCTTCGCCCTGAACCTCGGCGCCTTTATGGCGACCACGTTGATGTGTCACGGCGAACTTGCGAAGGATCGGCCGAGCACGAAGCACCTCACCGAGTTCTTCTTCTTTATGTCGCTCGGCGGTGTCCTCGGCGGCTTGTTCAACTCGTTCTTCGCGCCGGTGTTCTTTCAGTACGGGCTATGGGAATACCCCGCCGCGATGGCGTTCGCCTGCGTCCTGCGGTCCAATCTTGTCGATCAACCGATGACGCTGATTCCCGGCGACTCGAGCGCGGAGAAAACGACCAAACTCGGAATCAGTCTCGACTATTTCATCCCCATACTGATGGGCATTGCCGCGTACTTGGCGATTTACGTTGGCGACCACTATGTCAGCCAATATTCGCTCCTGCGCCGCTCGTACCTCATCGCGGTGCTCGTGATTATTACACTCGCCCTGTCGCTGCGCCCGGTGCGGTTCGGTCTGAGTATCGCGGCACTGTTCATCGGCAGCTTCGCCTATGATCGCGTGTACGACTCGTTCGTCTACGAAGGTCGCGGGTTCTTCGGCTTGATGCGCGTGCGTGAGGACAAAGGTACCTGGTCGAAGTTGCCGCAGTTGAAGGAGGATCACGAGGTCCCGTACGAATGGAAGAAATACCGCACACTGATTCACGGCGGCATCAACCACGGTCGGCAGATCGTGGGTTACAAGGACAACCGGGCGATTTGGGCGCTGCAGCCTGCCAATAACGTCGCCGTCATGGCGATGCCATTCGGCGGCCCGTTCCAGGCGGTGAGCTATTGGCTGGTGGAGCGCTCGATGCCGGACTTTGAGTCGGACGCGATGACACGTAAAAAACGCCGCGAGCCGATCACGTATTTCCACGAACGCAACGGCATCGCGGAATTGTACTACAAGCTCTCTTGGCCGACGGCTCAGCCGCTGACGGAAGAGTACAACATGACCGGTGCGTCCGATGGGCGCATGGCGGCGTCGATGGTTGGTCTGGGGGCGGGTGATTTCGCGATCACGGCCATCCTCGCGAATACGCAATCGGAGCCGCCATTGGCCGTGCTCGGTCTGGGCACGGGCATCCTCGCCTGTTATGCCAAGCCGTTGCAGCATGTCGATATTTTCGAGATTGACCCGCTGGTGAAGGATTTATCCGTTCCGAAAGGTTATATCCCGCCTTGGCATGAGGATCGTCAGAAACGGGACCAGGACGGTAACCTAGTGAAATACATGGTCCCCGATCCCGTGTTCTACTTCGTGCAAGACGCCACCGAACGCTGGGCCAAGGTTGACATCAAGCTCGGCGATGGCCGGCTGGTGATGAAGAATCTCAAGGACAAAAAAGGCCTCCCGTACTACGAAAAGTATTACCATGTGATCGCGCTCGATGCCTTCAGTTCGGACGCGATTCCGGTGCATCTCTTGACCAGGGACGCCGTGAAGCTTTATCTCGATAAGTTGGCCGACGGCGGCGTGCTGATTTTCAACACAACCAACCGCTATGTGCGCATCGAAGGCGTGTTGTCGGCGATTGCGCAGGACCTTGACCTGGAGTGCTTGGTCTGCCCGGATTATACCTACAATTTCGACCATCCCGATCGGTTCTCCGCCGATTGGCTGGTAATGAGGCGTAAGGGCGAACATGGCAATGGCGGGCCGCCGCTCGCGCAGCGTTTAGAGAGCGAGCGACCGTGGAAGGCCTGGACGGGCGTGGTCGTGCCGCCGCCGGAAGGCAAAGGCGCGAAGGAACTACGCTGGCAGAGCATCGACCCTATGCCTGGCCCCGTGTGGACCGACGGCTATTCCAACATGCTCAACCCGAGCGTCATGCCATGGATCAGGCCCTGGCGGCGGTGAGCGTTGACCCGTTTACGTTTAGCGCTCGCTGGGTGTCACGCTTGGGTATGTCCAGCGAGCGCTAAACGTAAACGAGAATATTTCCAAAAAAAGAGTGGAACATTCCGCCCGGCGTCGTCCAATACTAAGGGACACCCTCCGAGGCCGACGCCATGGACACGACTGCGATAAGGCTACCCTATCTCGCCGATGCTGCCGTTGCGGAGTTACCGCGCACCGATGGGCAGCTTCTCGATCTCTTCCTTTGCCGTAAAGACCAGGACGCCTTTGCCGAACTTGTGCATCGCCACGGCGCGATGGTGCTGGGCGTATGCCGTCGCGTGCTGGACGACGCCCACGCCGCCGAGGATTGCTTCCAGGCGGTGTTCCTCGTCTTGATGCGCAAGGCCGACACGATCATCCCGCGCGAAATGGTCGGCAATTGGCTGTACGGCGTCGCCTATCGCACGGCACTCGAAGCGCGCAAACAGGCGATTCGCCGAAAAAACCTCGAAAAGAAGAAGCAAGCCATGCCTGCTCCCGAACCGCGCGATGCGCAGTGGCAGGAACTCCAACCGCTGCTTGACCAAGAATTGAATCGGCTGCCCGACAAGTATCGCTTCGTCATCGTGGCATGCGATCTGGAATGCAGGCCACGCCGGGAAGTCGCCGCGATGCTCGACGTTCCCGAAGGCACCGTCGCCAGTCGGCTGTCGCGCGGGCGGGATCTGCTGGCGAAGCGGCTGCGGCGGCATGCGCTCACCATCTCGCCGGGCTTGCTAGCGATGCTGTTGGCGCGTCATGCCGAGGAGGTCGTCGTTCCGCCGTACCTCATCCAGGCGGCGACCGTTGGCGTGACCGGTACGCAAGCGAAAGTTCTGGCCGACACCGTGACTCGGGGCCTATCGCTCGACAGAATGAAGCTCGCTGTCGCCATGACGCTGATCGTCGCGATTCTCTGCGTCGGCGTGGCGGCGCTCGCGCCCATTGCCTTTGCGGAACGGCAAAACGCCGGCCAGCCCGTGATCGTCGCCGGCGACGGCCAGCGCGAAAAGCCGGTCCACCTGCGCGACTGTGTCATCCAATCGATTGACTGGACCAATCGCGTCGTTCGCATCGTGTCGATCGGCGATTCGGGCGCCGCCCCGCCGATCGACGTGCGGATCGACGAAGATGTCGTCGTTCTCATCGATGGCGAGAAACGCGGGTTCGCCGATCTGCAGCCGGGCATGTCGATCAACCTCGATCTTCATCGGCAGAAAGGCGACTTCGATCGCGCCCTTCGCATCGAAACCGTCGGCGACTGGTCGCCGGGCTATGTCAGTGCGGTTGCTGGCGACTCGATCACCATT
>CAMAUE010000164.1 GCA_945861245.1 Singulisphaera sp. GP187 | reverse complement strand
CGAAGGCGATCGCTGGCCGAACGATTATTTCCGGCCCGGGTTTGGCTGCTGGCTTAGGCCCACCTACGAATACCGTTTGGCTCAGGCCCGGTGCGGGATTCTTGCTAAGCTCAAGCGGCTTTGAGAGGTCGGCACCATTGACGCGCAGAATTGCCAGGCGATTCACCGGATCGACGCCCACCAGTTGGGCTGGTACCGTTCGCAGTTTTCCGTCGCCGCCCGTTAGGCCGACTTGGATGACGATGGGCGCCGATGCCGATATTCCTGTGCCAACCACCTCGGCGTTGGTCACGATGATTCCTTTCTCGTCAACGAGAAATCCGCTGCCGTCGATACGTTTCCCGGTTGGCATAGTCGCCTGAATCGAAACGATCGCACGTTTCACTCGTTGCAAGATATCCGCCGGCAGTTCGTCGATGATAGGATTCGGCGGCGGGAAAACTTTGGGCAGCGGGTCGACTTTCTTTTTCGGTTCGGGTTCCGGCTCCTTTTTCGGATCGGGAACAGGCGGCGTCACCGGATCAGGCTTCTTCTTCGGTTCGGGTTCCGGCTCCTTCTTTGGCTCGATCTTATCGTCCTCCTTCTTCATGGGGAGTGGATCGAAGTCCTTCTTGTTGTTGGAATCGGTTTTCGGGTCTTCCTTTTTCTCGCCATCTTTCTTGGTTTCCCCGGTGCGATCGTTCTTTTTGTCTTCGACTTTCGCAATCAAATCGGCATCGTTCGGCGGCGTGTCGCTTTTGCGAATGAAGAGGAAATACCCCGCCGTGCCGCCCCCGAGCAGGAGCAGGAACAGCAAGGCCCCGATGCCGCCAACGACGAGCATGACGGGGAAGCCGCCTTTTTTCTTGGTGGTGTTCGTTTTCTGCTTTTTCGTTGGGCGTTCCTCATCGTCCTCCGCGTCATCTTCGTCGTTGCGATTGTGTGACGAGGCAGCCATCTTGAGCTTTGTCTTGTGTGCGTCCTGAATCGCTTGGGTGTCGTCGCGTTTTGATTTTTCCGCTGGCACGACAATCGGTTTCTCGCATTTCTTGCAACGAATCTTCTTGCCGCGCTTTTCGTCGTCCACGACGTTGACGGTTTTGCAAGCCGGACAGTTGATGCGAAGTGCCATAAAGATGTCTCACCAAACACAGCGAAATAAGTCGCCGTGGACTCCGGGCAGAGATGACGCAATTAACCGGTGTTTCTGAATTCGTGGAGTTTATGCTAACTTTTTGAGCGGACAAACGCAAGGGTGTTGGCGAATAATAAAAACCATTAAGGAACGTCGTACCAAAGGCCTTCCGTTTCGCCGTACGACGAAACGACGTTGGTGGCGTTCGGAAAGCCTAAGCGGTCACCCAGGTTTCGACTTTCTTCAGATCGCCGAGAGCGGAGCGGAAACGCTGCCAATCGCGCGATGCGACGTCCGAGTAGGTCAGCGCGAATGCTAGTACGCGTTGCCGAAAGCGTTCGATGTTGTCCAATTCAGGCAACGGATTTACCGGTCCTTGGTAGCGCATCGACGATCGCAGGTGGATTCGTCCGAGTATTGCACCATGAGCCCTCATCACCTCGATAAATTGGTTCGGCGACTTTAATTTTTTCCAATCGATGCGCTCGGCATGCGGGCTGATCTCACGAACCTGAAACGACATTGCTCCATCGACAGTCGCCCCCAGGTAGGGACTCGGCGCCGCTTGAGATTGCCGTTGACAGGCGATCACGTTCTCTGCCCGGGTGAGCAGCGCGGACGCGGTCGTCGTTCGACCCCGAGCTGCGTCATACGCCGACGGTCGTGATTCCTTGAACTCCAGGAGAACGTTCTTTTTTTCGGCATGGCCCTTCCCCGAAACCAGGGCGACGTAGCGATGCCTACCCATGCTGCCGATTCCGGATATCCTGCCGCAGATGTCGTGTAGGTCGAAGAAACGTTTCGGGAGATCCCGGTCTATCCACTGTTTCTGCAGGTCGGCGACTAAGCGAATAACCTGGGCGGTTTCCACCTCAGAAAGGTTGTAGTATTTCTGCAAAGATCGTTTGATTTGTCTTTCTCCACCAACGTCATCCGTCGTCTCGGAAATGAATTTAGTGCGCTTCACCTCGGCGACTTGCTTGATCAACTGCATGATGTCGGCGCAATCGCGTGGCGTACTTTCCGAATAGGCGAGATCGCTGAATCGGCCCTTCTTCAAACCTGACCGAATCACAAAGCAATAACTCTCCAGGCTTGACAGCACCGCTTCCGCTTGGGCCTCCAGCGGAATTGCCTGCGTCTGGGCCGCCAACACGACATTCGCGGCGAAACGGCAAACGTCAAACGCGAATCGTCCCTGCGTGGTTTCGTCGAAGTCGTTGACATCGTAATGGATCGCGCCGTCGGCCGCCTTGTAGGTACCATAATTTTCACTATGGATGTCGCCCACCAGATCGAGTTCCGCCGGCGTATCGATCGCGGGCGGCAAGGCGACGACCTGGCCAGTGACGACATCCTCCGCGAACAGATGAAAGGAGCCGCGAAAGAACGCAAACGCACTTTCCGCCATGCGATCGATCTTCATCCGCATTACCTCGTGATTGCGTTTTGCGTATTCTCGATTAACGGCGATGAACCGTTCGACAGCGTCGCGCATCGTCGTCCCCCTAGCGGTATGACCCAAGAAAAGATAAGATCAACAAAGGTGAAGCGTTTGAAATAAATCCGACGCGCGTCTCGTTCCCAATCTCTTGTTTGGGAACGGACATTCAGGAAACTCTGTTTCGCCTTATAGAACCCGTGTAATTCCAGGTTTCGTGAAACGGAGTTTCGAGGACGAGGTTCCCAAACAGGAGTTTGGGAGCCATGTAATCCGACGTTTGTCGGATACATCAATGTCCACATGGTTGTTCTAAATATGAAGTACATCATACGACACGGCGTCATGCGATTGCTTGGCGAATTCGCCACCGTCGGCGATGCCGTCTATTTCCGTAATCAGGAAATCGTAATCGAATCGGAGCGAGGCCAAGAGGTCGCGGAGGTCCTCTGCGAATCCACTGCCCGCGCACTTGAGTTTATCGACGAGCCGACCCATGGCAAAATCCTGCGAGTCATGTCGAATGAAGATCGCGTCGTCCTGCTGGAACGGCAAGCACGTGAGGATGTCGCCTATCGCGGCGGCCTCGACTTCATCGCCGAGCGCCGACTGCAAATGGAACTCGTCGATGTCGAGTTGCTCCTTGGCGGTGAACGGCTAATCTTCTACTTCCTCTCCGAGAAGCGGGTCGATTTTCGCGATCTTGTCAAGGATCTCGCCCGTGAATTTCACACGCGCATCGAGATGCGCCAAATCGGCGTGCGCGACGAAGCCAAGCTGCTCGCTGATTATGGCGATTGCGGCAAACCAGTCTGCTGCAACACACACATGCTCGTAATGCCGCCTGTCTCCATGAAGATGGCCAAGCTGCAAAAATCGACGCTCGACCCTTCGAAAATCTCCGGGCGGTGCGGTCGCCTGAAATGCTGCTTGCGTTTCGAGCAGGATGTCTACGAGGAATTTCAGGACCAGCTGCCGCCGCAGGGCGCACGCGTCGTCACGGCGACGGGGCCCGCCAAAGTGCTTGCTCAGGAAGTCCTGGCGAGGAAGCTGCTCGTCGAGTTTGAAGATGGTCGTCGGGTGATGATCGCCAAGGACGAAATTCTCTCCGTCATGGGTGAAAAAGGCAAATGAGTTTCTTCAACAACAAACTAATGGACATCGTGCGGGCCGATCGGCGCTATGCCTATGAAGCGTATGAGTTCGTGTTCCAATCGCTGGAACACACCCAAAAGATGCTCGGCCGAACTCTCGATATGACGACCGTCGATCCATCGGAACGACGCAATCATGTGAGTTGCCGGCAGCTTCTCGACGGAGCACGCGAATTGGCGATCCGCGAATTCGGCCTGATGGCTCGCGTGGTCCTGAGACGATGGGGCATCACCAGGACGGACGACTTTGGCGAAATCGTCTTCAACCTCATCGAAGCTGAGTTGATGAGCAAGACCGACGAGGACGCCCGGACCGATTTCCGCGGCGTCTTCGATCTCGACGAATCGCTGTCGCAAGGTTTCCAGATTGTGCTGGAAGATGAGTGAAAGCGCGTTTAGCCGTTCGCCTTTGGCGAGCACGACCAGATCAAGCACCGCATCACGTCGCGCTCGCCAAAGGCGATTGGCTAAACAATGAACCTCGTTTGACGGAGCCAGCGCATGACCTTCCCGAAAGCTCGGCCGATCGTGTTTGGGGTGCTTTTCCTCGGCTGGCTCGGATTCCTCTTCTACCTCGTCGCCGGCGCACCGACCGACATTGTCTCACGCCCTCAACTTTTGGCGGCGCCGATTTGCATCATCGGCGAAGTTCGCGAGGACAACGGCAAGGCGGATGCGAATGTCTCGATCGTCGAAATCCTCTTTGCGCCGAAGATCAAGATAGTTGGCGAAAGAATTCTGCTACATGACCTGCCTACCTTAGCAAAAGGCCATGGCTATCGCGGGCCGGGCAGGTATATTCTGCCGCTCGCCGAAGGGCCCGACGGCATGCTCGAACTCGCTGCCGTGCCGCGATTGACGGGTCGTTCGACCAAATTCCCCGCCAGTCATGGTGACCTGATGATCGTCGGCAACTTTTCGCGGCGATTTTCTCGCCGACTGTTGGGACCAATCGCCCAAGGCAAGGCAGTCGAAGCCAAACTAGCCGGGTATCATGTGTGGCTCGACGACGTGAACCTGCGCATCTACATGCTCAATGACGGCACGCGCCAGCAGGCGGATGCGATACTGAACTCGCGGTGAATTGTTTCGCCGCTTGCGGCTTAGCGCTCACAATATCCCACGAGATCGCTCCGAGGCTTATCCAAATCGTTCGCCTGATTACAGCCAACCTTTTATCGGAGATTTTATTATGTCTTTTCGCGACCCGTCCTCCCTTGGCTTGCTTCTATGCGGCCTTGCGATTTCGATGTTCGCTTTCGCGGCGTCGGCGCAGGAGCACACGAAGGATTCGCTCGATACGGTGAAGAAATCATTGGCGAGCAAGAAAGGCATATTGATCGATGTCCGCGAGAAATCAGAATGGGACGCCGGCCATCTCAAAGACGCCAAGCTATTACCACTGAGCACGCTCAACGGCGACACGCTTCCGAAGGGCTTAGCGGATTTGCTGCCCAAGGGCAAAGTCGCGTACTTGCATTGCGCCAAAGGCGGCCGATGTGTCACTGCCGCAGAGATCCTCCGCAAGGCCGGTTATGATGTGCGACCGCTCAAAGATGGCTATCAGAGCCTGCTGAAAGAGGGATTTGAGAAAGCCGAGAAATGACGGCAAATAGGAATCGTTTAGCCGCCCGCCTTTGGCGAACGCGGACGTGACATAGGATTGACATACGCCATGTCCGCGCTCACCAAAGGCGAGCGGTTAAACGATATCCCTTAGTCCAACATCTTGATCTTGATGTCCTTGAAGTGAATGCGAGCGCCTTCCGCCTGGAAGCCGATCGGGCCACTCGTCAACACCGACTTCGCGGTGCTAACGGCAACGCCGTTGAGCTTCGCCGAAATCGAGCCATCGGCACGGACGGTGACCTCCGTCGTGTTCCACTCGTGGCTCGCCTTAAGCGCTTTCTGCTGGGCCTTTTCATCGAACGTGTCTTCGCGCTTGTCGTCCTTCGCGAAACCCGGATAGAACATCTTGCCGTGGTCTTTGTAACGGCCCTGGGGTTCGACCGACTTCGGCCAAATCTTGTGCGGCTCCTGGATGTGAACGAGTAGGCCGCTGTTCATCGTGGTCTTTTCCGGTTGATCTTTGGGATAGGTCCAAGAATAGCTGATGACGTAGTTCTTGTAGGATTTTTCGGTATAGAAGTAGCCCCACGGGTTACCGGCGACCTGGACTTCGCCGTCCTTGACGACGAAAGCGGTCTTGGGATCGCCTTTGTCTGTGTCACGCAAGAAGGTCTTCCAGCCGGTGAGGTCTTTGCCATTGAAGAGCGGGGTGAAGCCTTTGTCATCACCAGCCTGGCTGGCGGAAACGCCAAACGCAGCAACGACGACCAGGGTGAAAATCGCGATACGTTTCATTGAGAATGCTCCAGTACTGAAGAGAGGGTGAATCGGTGATCTAAATAACCGTTCGATTTAATGTGGCACGGCGCTTTGCGTCGCAGCTTCTACGACGCGGAGCGTCGTGCTACATTAGATCGCTTCAACTATGCATCTGGAATCGCCCGACGGCGTCGAACGCGTTGGGATAATGCGTTATGGTAGGTTCCGGTTGCCCCGCTGGCCAGCTGATGGCGAGCACATCGAACCGAGCGGCGCGATCGAGCAGGCGACGTTTTTGCGTGTAGTACAACGCCAGGCGGGTCAGTCGTGACTGTTTTCTTGAATCGACGGACTGAGCAGCTGATTGGGCGTCGCCGGACTCCGTCGAGCGTACTTCCACGAACACGAGGGTTTTGCCGTCCAAGGCGATGATATCAATTTCGCCTATGTCGCAGGTGAAATTGTGCTCGATCAGTCGATAGCCGAGCGAGCGCAAAAAACGAGACGCCGCCTTTTCGGATCGCGATCCGAACCAGCGGCGCCACAAGGGATGAGCGGTCAATGAGAGCATGAAACGCTCCGATTGTCTGCCAGCAATGCTATTTCGTTTGACCACCCGTGGCGGCAGGCGTATTGACCGGAACTGCGCTGGGTGCGACGATGGGGGTCTTCTTCTTGCGTTCGCGTAGACGGGTCGCGTCTTTGCCGATGCGGTCTCGCAGGTAATACAGCTTTGCGCGGCGAACTTTGCCGGACCGCTTCACATCGACTTTGGCGATCTTCGGCGAATGCAGCGGGAACGTTCGCTCGACGCCTTCGCCCTGCACGATTCGACGGACGGTGAACATCTCGTTCATCCCTTCGCCTTTACGTGAGATGATTAGGCCGGAAAAAATCTGTACGCGTTCCTTCTCGCCTTCGAGGATACGCTGATGGACATCGACGTTATCGCCGATCTCAAACTGCGGAACTTCTTTTTTCAGGCCAGGTTCTTCGACCGCGGCCATTAGTTTGTTTTTCATGGGGAGTCTCCTGTTCCTATTTCTGGATACGCCTGTACGCTAGCGTTCGCGTGGGATTATTTGAGCGCTAAGCCGCAAGCGGAATACTATTCGTCATTACCTATTTCTTACTTCTCAGGTCCGATTGTTCGGCTCGCCATTTCGCGATCGCTTCGTGGTTCCCGCTCAGCAGGATGTCGGGTACTTCCATGCCACGGAAAACGCGTGGCCGAGTGTACTGCGGATATTCCAGCCGACCCGGTTCGCAATGCGATTCTTCCGTGAGGCTTTGTTCGTCGCCAAGGACACCGGGAATCCAGCGGATAACGGTATCGATAATGACCATCGCGGGCACTTCGCCGCCGTTGCAGACAAAATCGCCGATGGAAATTTCACGCGGGTTCAAGCTCAGGCGAATCCGCTCGTCGAAGCCTTCGTAGCGCCCACAGAGCAACATCAAGCGTTTGTGGGTCGCGAGCTCCTTGACGATATTTTGTGTCAACCGCTCGCCGCCCGGCGTCAACATCACCAGCTGAGCGAGTGGTTCCGCCTTCGATTGTACCGCTTCGACGGCATCAAACACCGGTTCGGGCATCAACACCATGCCGGGCCCGCCGCCGAACGGGCGGTCATCCACGACTTTGTGTTTGCCCTTGGCCCAATCGCGGATGTTCCAGACGTTAATCTGGACCAAGCCGCGCTCGATCGCCAACTTCAGTAGGCTCTGAGTGAAGTAACCCTGAAAAATATCCGGGAACAAGGTCAGCACGTCGAAACGCATGAGAGACGCCCGCTCAAACCCCAGGATGAGCGCAGCTACGCCCGGGGATACCGACTCGTGGTTCGCGTCCGTTTACTGCGCTGGCGCGGCTGCCGCTTGGGCCGCAGCGTCCTCGGCCTTCTTCATGTGTTTTTTCAGCAGCGCTTGCACATTCTCCGATGGTAGCGCTCCGACGCTCATCCAGTATTTTACGCGATCCGGCTTGAGTGTCACGCGATTTTCGGTCTTGGGGACCATCGGATCGTACGTGCCAAGGTCCTCAAGCGTTCGTCCATCACGCGGCTGGCGTGAGTCGATCGCCACGATACGGAAATAGGGACGATGCTTGCGTCCCATCATTTTCATGCGAATGCGAACAGCCACTGTTTCACCCTTCGATGGAAACAAAATTTTTCGAGCAGTTTAGTTTACAGAAAACCCAATGGATGTGCAGGGGAGTGGTCGAAAATACGGGGATTTGTTTCATTCTCGCTTTCTCGCCATCAATTCTTCAGGTTTGAGGCGATCACCGCCCGGATGCTGTCACTGACCTGCTTCGCGAGTTTCTGGTTGCCGACACCATTGAAATGCACTTTGTCACCCGATTGCCATTCCTTGGCGTTGGGCAGCACAGAGCTATACAAATCGTTGATCGCGATCTTGCGTTCCTTCATCAACGTTTCAGCGACCGTGTTGAGATTCTTGATGTCGTCAAAGCGTTTACCCGTTCGGCTCATGATCGGCGTGGTGCTGGCCCAGATCAGCTTCGCGCCGGTTTTCTCCATCGCGTCCACGAGCGTCGTAAGATTCTCGCGGTACTTCTCGGGCGTATGGCGAATGTGCATCTTGCCCTCGAACTTTGTTTCGTTGGAGATCAACCCGCCCTTTTCGCTGAGCATGTGCGTATCCCAGATGCCCCAGTTGAAATGGATCACGTCCCATTTTCCGTCACCCAGCCAGGCCTTGATACGTGCCATGCCATGTCCGGTGTGCTGGCAGTTTTCGTTGGGCCGAAGCACGGTCGCGACACCGTCAAGCTGCTTGCGAACCGGGTCGGTGTAGCCGAGCGAGATCGAATCGCCGATGATGAGCACGCGCGGCAGCTTCTTTTCCTGCGACCAGGCGTTGCTTGCCAAGAGCAGCATGGCGACGGTGCCGAGAAGGGACAGGTGGAAGGCTCGCATGGGAAGAAGCTCCTGTGAGAACTCGGCTTATTTGATCGCTAGATATCCAACAACCTTATCGGGCTATCGTAACCGGGCGATGCCGCCACTACAATAGGCGAATCGTGTTTTGTGTGAACCGCTTGCCGTTTAGCGCTCGCAAGATGCCACGTGATTGCTAAACGACAAGCCAAGGAAATCTCCGCCAAGGACTAGGTACATGACCACGACCGATCAGGCGATTCGTTCATCGGGAGTCCTGTTGCACCCGACGTCGCTGCCCAGTCCGTTTGGCATCGGCGATTTGGGGCCGAGCGCGTATACGTGGGTGGATGCCCTCGTGCAGGCCAAGCAGACCTGGTGGCAGATCCTGCCAATCGGGCCGACGGGATACGGTGATTCTCCCTATCAGTGTTTTTCCGCATTTGCGGGCAATCCGTATATCGTCAGTCCGCAGCACCTTGTCGAAGACGGGTTGCTCGATCCGGGCGACTGCGATAACGGCGGCTTTCCGGCGAATATCGTACTCTACGGGCCGGTCATCCAGTTCAAAAACTTCCTGCTCGAAAAGGCCTGGCAGCGATTTCAAGCGGGGCGTGGTTCCGTGCTCAAGCCGGCGTTTGAGAAATTCTGCGCGGAAGAGTCGGCCTGGCTCGACGATTACGCGCTATTCATGGCGATCAAGGATCGGCATCAGCTCCGCAGCTGGCTGGACTGGGAAACTCCGGCTCGCATGCGTGAGCCTGCTTACTTACAGCGTGTGCGAACCGAATCAGCAAGCGTTCTCGGTCAGCATCGCTTTCGGCAATTTCTCTTCTTCCGTCAATGGCGCCAGCTCAAAAGTTACGCCAACGAGCGCGGCATCAAGATCATCGGCGACATTCCGATCTTCGTCTCGCCCGACTCCGCCGATGTCTGGGGCAGCCCCCATCTGTTCGCGCTGGACAGCGAGCGCAAGCCGGAGATGGTCGCCGGCGTGCCTCCCGATTATTTCAGTGCGACCGGGCAGCTCTGGGGCAATCCGCATTACGACTGGACCGCGATGGAGAAAACCGGTTTCGCCTGGTGGGTCGAACGCTTCCGCGCCACCACGAAACTTGTCGATCTCGTGCGGCTCGACCATTTTCGCGGCTTTCAGGCGTACTGGGAAGTGCCGGCGGGCAGTCCGAATGCAATCAAAGGCCGCTGGGTGCTCGCTCCGGGTCAGAGGCTGCTGGAGGCAGTCAAAGCGAAGCTTGGCGGATTACCGATCATCGCCGAGGATTTGGGCGTCATCACGCCGGAAGTCGATGCGCTGCGGCGAGCGTTTGATTTACCGGGCATGCGCATCTTACAATTTGCGTTCGGCGAAGGGGCGACGAATCGCTTCTTACCGCATAATTATGACGCGAACACCGTCGTCTACACAGGCACGCACGACAACGACACGACGTGCGGCTGGTATCGCGCTGCCGACGAAGTCATCCGCGACCATGTGCGGCGCTACTTGGCACGCGACGGTGCGGACGTGGCGTGGGACTTTATTCGCGCGGCCTGGAGTTCGGTGGCGGCGTGTGCCATCGCGCCGTTGCAAGACATCTTGAATCTCGGCACGGAAGCGCGTATGAACTTTCCGGGCAAGCCTCAGGGCAACTGGTCGTGGCGTTTGCCCCCGAGCCAACTGAACCTGCAATGCCTGGATCGCCTCATTGAACTGACGGAATTGTACGGGCGGGGTAGAATAGAAAAGAGTGTGTCTGTTTAGCCGCTCGCCTTTGGCGAGCGCGATGTGAATACTGACAACCGGCAGGACCGCGCTCGCCAAAAGCGAGCGGCTAAACGGAACGTGGGGATGATAATTCGTTGAAAGACAAATCACTACAACCTTATATCTGGATCCTTCTCAGCGGCTTTTCGTTTAGCTGGATGGTAATTCTCGCGCCGCTGGCGAATAAGGCGTGCCCTTGGCAAGTCGTCGCTATCATGCGCTGTATCATTCCGCTGGTGCTGACCGCGATTTGGGCGAAATGGGACGGCGTCGAATTCGTCGTCTGGAGTTCGCGCGTCCTGTGGGTCCGCAGCATTGCCGGGAGTTGCAGCCTCGTCGGCACGTTTTATGCGTTGAGCATTCTACCGGTAACCGACATCTACACGATCTCGAACATCTTTCCGATCTGGGTCGCGCTGCTGTCTTGGCCGTTGCTTGGGCGCATGCCCTCGATTGCGGTGTGGGTGTCGATCGTCAGCAGCGTCGTCGGCGTGGCGGTCATTCAGGGCCATGAATTAGGCACAGGAAACTATGCTGCGCTGGTTGTCGTCGCTGTTTCGCTTTTCACGGCCGTGGCGATGCTTGGACTGAATCGCCTGCGTCACATGGACCCGCGCGCCGTGGTCGTGCATTTCTCCGCCACGGCTCTCGTGTTCGCTTGTGGCACGCTGCTCTTTCCGATCGAACCGCCGACCGTGGAGTTCTCCGCGATTCACGCCTGGGAACTGCTCGGCGTCGGCGTATCGGCGGCGATTGGACAATACTTCCTGACCCGGGCGTTCACCGCCGGTGACCCCGCGCGCGTCTCCGTCGCTAGTCTGTCGCAATTCGTAATGGTTCTCGCGCTCGATGTTACCATTCTCGGCCACGTGCCAAGCCTGTCGAAACTCTGGGGTATCCCGCTGATCCTCGGCCCGACGATCTGGCTGATGACGCGCCGCACGCGCCCGGCACCCGAACCTCCCGCGCCAATTCCGGCGGCATCACTCCGATGAACCGCCGGCCAATTCAGCCAGTGCGAGCAGCCAATGCGCTCGTGCCTGCTGCTCAGCGGTCTGGCGCTCGGCGGCACTAACCTCACGCTCGACAAACTTCATCCCCTCCACTTTCGCGCGCACCATCGCGCGGTAAGCCGAATAGAACGGCAGGAGCGCTTGCCCCTCCGAATCGCCGGATACGTCAAAGTACTTATTAGCGAAAAGTTGTGCCAAATCGCGTCGGCCATGAACCTTCAGGTCCATAACCAGAAATGCCATGTCCGCGACGGGATCGGCGAAGCGGAAGCGATCCGCGAATTCGATGCAATCGATTAGCACCATGTCGTTCGGCGGCGCTTGATCGGGAAACAAATACACATGATCGAGGTGCAAATCGCCATGCGTGTCTCGCGGCACATTCCTGGCGGCGCGCGATTCGATCAATTCGCGCAACTCGCCAAGCACGGTTTCGGTTCGTTCGCGCAATCGGCGATGCACCTCCGCGCTGACGGCGGCGCCGATGTGGGCTTCGGTCTGCACGAAATTCTCACGCGCATTACACGCGACGACATCGAAGCGGCCAAAGCTGCTGATACGCGGGTTCGTCTCCGCCGACTGATGAAATCGCGCGACGCGCTCGGCAACCGAAGTGATCTGCTCGGGCGTGACCGTGCCACGCTCGACGTGCGTCTCCAGCGTGGCGTCGCTCGGCAGTCGCTGCATCTTGACCGCCCACTCGACGACCGCGCCGCCGGCTTCCACGCCATCGCGCGTAATCGGCACAACGCCGAGGTAGACGTTCGCCGCCAATCGGCGATTGAGCCGCACTTCCTCGTCGCAATAGAATCGCCGTTTTTGGAGTGACGTGAAATCGAGAAAGCCAAGGTCGATCGGCTTCTTGATCTTGTACACGAACGGCCCAGCCAGGAAGACGGCGGAGATGTGTGTTTGATGGACTTCAATCGGCCCCGTTGCGTGCGGGTACGCGCTGAGTTTGGAGAGGAGAGCGATGAGGTCGATGAGGTGCATGTGATAGTCCAAGCCCGCAGGCGACGAAGGAGCCTGCGGGGTGCCGACCCTCGCAGGCTCCTTCGTCGCCTGCGGGCTGTTGAACTAAAATAGAAATGTCCGGTCATAACGCAATAGAAATGTCCTCTTTCGCCCTTGGGCAAGGAGGACAGCTATGAGCGTGCAACAAAAGGACCGGATCGAGATGAGCCAGCAAGAACGTGATCGACTGAAAGTGCTGCATGGC
>CAMAUE010000163.1 GCA_945861245.1 Singulisphaera sp. GP187 | reverse complement strand
CTCAAGCTCGCCGGCATGCGTTGGAGCGAAGAAGGCACAGATGAGATGTGTCATCTACGTGCCATGTTCCGCAGCGAAAGCAATCAGTGGGATGCGTTTTGGACACGCACCTGAACAGGCGCTCTACCAACTAAAGTGACGCCTACCCGACCCCTTTCGTTCGAATCGACGTAAGGATTCAAGTCTCGGCGAACGGCGAAGTATTGCGCGCGGACTTATTTGCCAGCCTGAAGTGATATTGCCTGGCCGCCTGCTATGGATATAATTCAAATGCATTTCCACGCCATCATTCTTTTATTAAAGGTTTTCAGTGCCATGAAACGACGTGGATTCACTCTCATCGAATTGCTCGTGGTCATCGCCATCATCGCTATCTTGATCGCGCTGCTGGTGCCGGCCGTGCAGAAGGTTCGCGAAGCTGCTACTCGCACGCAATGCACGAACAACCTCAAACAGCTTGCCCTCGCAATGCACGGGTACCATGATGCCAACAAAGAATTTCCGCTGTCCTACAACTTGAATCTTGCCGTCACCAATGGCAATTGGGGATGGGGCCCGAAGGTCTTGCCGTTCATCGAACAGACCGTCGTGCAGGCGGCGCTGAATCCCGGCAATTACACCAGCGATATTCCGCCGGCGAACGCCCAAACCCAGTTCGTGATGGCCGTCATGATTTGCCCGGCCGATTATTCCCCGCCTATCACTACTACTGCACAGGCGAAGACTTACGCCAAGAACAACTATCCCGTCAGTCAACAGATATGCGCGGCGGGGACCAATATTCCGCCCGTCAAGATCGTTCATGTCACCGATGGCACGAGCAACACCTTCATGATCGGCGAGCGCGAAGGCGTGAAGGGCTACCCCGCCGTCTGGATCGGCCGCGTGCAAGGCATCACCGACGCCGTCGTCTATGGTCGTGCCGATCTGCCGCTCAACACGCCCTACGCTGGCGGCACGGACCCGAACTGCACGCGGCATGCGTGGACGAGTTTGCATCACGGCGGGGCACATTTCGCCTTCGGTGACGGCACAGTGCGATTCATCAACAACACCATCGAAAGCCATACAGGCTACACGAATAGCTGCCCTGGTGTCGCCAACACGGCCAACTTCCTCTATCAGAATCTGTACCGCAAGGACGACAACAATCCGGTTTCCCTCCCCTGATTCTTACGCTTGCCAGGACTGCTTTCCATGTTACGATTTCCTGCCATCATGCTCTTTTTGATCGCTACGATTTCTTCCGCCGGTTGCGGCGACGCGACTAAGGCTCGTCTCAAGGGCAACGTCACGTTTGACGGTCGTCCTATCGAGGAGGGCAGCATCTCGTTCCTGCCGGCCGATGGCACCGATAGCCGCAAGGCGTCGGCGGCCGTTTTGAATGGCGTCTACGACATCCCCGCCGATCGCGCGCCGACGCCGGGCAAGTTCAAAATCGAAATCTCATGGATGAGGAAAACGGGCAACAAGATCGCCTCCGCCGACCCCGGCATGGGTGCCGCCGATGAAACCAAGGAAGCGATCCCGGCAAAGTACAATCGCGATTCAACGCTGGTCCGCGATCTCGTCGCTGGCGAGAATAAGCTCGATTTCAAACTGGATCCGTGACATGAGGAGCAGCCGTGTTCATACTTCGATTGACGTTTGCCGTCCTGTTTGCTCTGACCACTTTCACATCGACTCTTTACGCGCAGATCCCAACGTGGAAGGCCGGTGTCGCCAAGGCGATCATTACGCCGGAGAAGGCGGTTTGGCTGGCTGGCTACGGGTCCAAACGCGTACCCGATGGCAAACTGCACGACCTCTGGATGAAGGCGCTCGCGCTCGAGGATCCAACGGGCCAGCGCGTGGTGCTCGTCACCAGCGATTTTCAAGGCGTGCCCAAGGAGATGAGCGACCGCGTCTTCGCTCAGCTTCTCGCCAAGCTCAAGCTCGAACGCCATCAGGTTATGATCACGTTCTCGCATAATCATTGCGGCCCTCGGCTCGGCCTGGACCTGATCGATTACTATCCGGTCGAGGCGGCGCAGGAGAAGCTCGTCGATGAATACACGTCGCTGATGGAAACACGCATGGTCGAGATGATCGCGGAATCGCTGACCAGACTCGCGCCGGCGACGCTTGCCATCGGCGAAGGGCGGACGACATTCGCCGTCAATCGACGCAACAACCGCGAGGCCGATGTGCCGACGATCCTGGCGAAGGGCGAACCACTCAAAGGCCCCGTCGATCATGCTGTGCCCGTGATGACAGTGACCGGTGCCGACAAGAAGCTTATCGCCATCGTGTTCGGCTATGCCTGTCATCCGACCACGTTGAGCTTCACGAAATGGTGCGGCGACTATCCCGGCTTCGCCCAAGTCGCCATCGAGAAACATCATCCAGGCGCTCTCGCGATGTTTGTCAACACCTGCGGCGGCGACCAGAACCCGTTGCCTCGCCGTAAAGTCGAGCTGTGCGAAAAGTATGGCCAAATGCTCGCGGATGGCGTCGAAGAGGCGTTGAAGAAGCCGCTCAAGAACGTATCGCCCGGACTGCGGGCCGCATTTGAATACGTAGATTTGCCATACGAAAAAACAATTACTCGCGCGGAGCTGGAGAAATTCACGAAGGACACGAACGCGATTCGCAAACGCTGGGCCGAGCGCTTGCTGAAAAAGCTCGACGCCGGCGAGAAGTTCGGGCCGACCTATCCCTATCCGCTGCACGCCTGGCGGTTGGGTGAGGAGATGCTCGTCATCGGCATGGGCGCGGAAACGGTCGTCGATTACGCCCTTCGCTTCAAGAAAAAGTACGGCCCCGGCACGTGGGTGGCTGGCTATACCGACGACATGATCTCGTACATCCCCTCGCGCCGCGTTTGGCTGGAAGGCGGCTACGAAGGTGGGCCGAACCTCTACGAATACGGCCGACCCGCGTTGCGCTGGGCCGGCGACATGGAGGACCGCATCGCCGACAGCGTGCACCGCCTCGCGAAAGCGGTGGGGCGGTGATGCCGTTTAACCGTTCGCCTTTGGCGATCGCGCAAATTGTCCACGGCCCGCGCTCGCCAAAGGCGAGCGGCTAAACTCACAGCATATCCTGCGGATCAATATCCACCGTCAACTCGACGCCCGTAGGTACCCGCACGCTCGGCAGCACGGCACGCAGCACCTGATGCAGCACGCCGGAGCTGGCGCTGTGCATTTGAAAGTGGTACCGGAAATAGCCCTTCAAGCGAAACACCGGCGCCTCCGCGGGGCCAAGCAAACGCAGGTCCGCGGGTTCGCCTGCTTTCTGGCGAGTTTCGAGTGTGACGCGAAACGCATCGGCGAGCCGATCGGCGTAGTCGTTGCCCGCCTTCTCATCCTTGCACCGCACAACGAGCCGAGCCATGCGATGGATCGGCGGATAGTTGTGCGCTTTGCGCTGCTTCATCTCGGCGAAGGCGAACGATAGGAAGTCATGCTTCGCCGCCAGCGTGATCGCGGGATGTTCCGGTTGCCAGGTTTGCACGTACACGAGACCGCCTCGCGAGCCGCGCCCGGTTCGGCCCGCGACTTGCGCAAGCAACTGGAATGTGCGCTCCGACGCACGAAAGTCGGCATGGTGCAGGCCAACATCCGCGTTGATGACGCCGACGAGCGTGACGTTGGGAAAGTCGAGTCCCTTCGCGATCATCTGGGTGCCGAGCAGGATGTGAATCTCGCCGTGACGAAACGCATCGAGCACGCGCTGATGGCTGCCGGGGCGTTTCATGGTGTCACTGTCCATGCGTTGCACGGTCTTATCCGCGAACTTCAATTCGATCTCCGCTTGCAATTTTTCCGTGCCCATGCCTTGATACATCACCTGCCCCTGGCCGCAGATCGGACAGTTGACCGACGGCTTTTGCTCATAACCGCAGTAATGGCATGTCGAGATGTGCGTCTCTTTGTGATACGTCAGCGACAGATCGCAGAACTTGCACTGCTCAACGTGGCCACATGCGGGACAATGCAGATGCGTCGCAAACCCCCGACGATTGAGCAGCAGCATCACCTGCCCGCCGGCGTCGAGTGCGGACTTCATCGCCAGCTCAAGGGTTGGACTCAGCCCGTGCGGCTTCTTGTCCGGATGGCGGTCGTGCCGAAGGTCAACCAGCTTCACGAGAGGCAAGGGCCGATCCATCACGCGTTTTGGCAACGTCAGCAGCGTGTAATTGCCCTTCTGCGCGTTGTGCCAACTTTCGAGTGACGGCGTGGCCGAGCCGAGGATGATCGGGATATTCTCGACGCGCGCACGCATGACGGCGACATCGCGCGCGTGGTAGCGTGGCGTCGATTCCTGCTTGAAGCTGGCTTCGTGCTCCTCGTCGATGACGATCAGGCCCAGCTTGCGTGTCGGCGCGAAGACAGCACTGCGAGCGCCGACAACGACCTGCACCTGCCCACGCGCGATGCGTCGCCAATGGTTGCCCCGCTCGGCGGCGTGCAGATGGCTATGCAGAACGGCGATGCTCTCGAAGCGACCGCGAAAGGCGTCGATCGTCTGCGGCGTGAGGCTGATCTCCGGCACGAGCACGAGCGCCTCCTTGCCTTGCCTGACGACGTGTTCGATCGCGCGAAGGTAAAGCTCGGTCTTCCCGCTGCCGGTGATGCCGTGCAAGAGAAACGTGTGGAAGGAGCTCGTCGCCAATACCGGTTCGATGCGGTTCCATGCGGCGGCTTGATCGTCGGTCAGCGCCAGTGATTCGGCTCGTGGTGACAAGTTACCAGCTTGTCCATCATCGGCAGATGAGACGCTTGCCGCCACACTATTTTCGGTAGACTGGGAGATGCGCGTCGCATGCTCAATGCGGCCCACTTTGCGGTGGACGTAGCCCTTCTCGACCAGTGCCGTGATGGGGCCGGGGCCGGTGTCGGTCTCTTCCATGACGGTGTGCAGTTCGAGCAAGCCCGGATGCGCTTGCATGTATTCCAGCACGCGCTTTTGCTTCGGTGGCAGGTGCGGTCGCTCCTTCGGCAAAAGCGATTCGGGCACGAGTTCGAGAAAAGGCACGGCTCGCGTTCCCGCTTGTTTCTTGACGCCGGCCGGAACGACGACGTTCAACACCTGGCCCCAGCCGCAGAGGTAGTAGTCGGCCATCCAGCGCGTCAGTTGGAGAAGGTTCGCCGTCAGGAGTGCCTCGTCATCGAGCACTTGCAGGATCGCCTTGACGGTGCGTCCCGGCGGCGTTTCGGTCACGCCGACGCAAAATCCCGGCGTTTGCTTGTCGCCGCGTCCGAATGGCGCGATCACTCGCTTCCCGACGGCGATCTGCATGCGCATCTCGCCCGGCACAGAATAGGAGTAGGCGTGATCGAGCGGGCGATCGAACACGATCTCTGCGTAGAGTTGTGGGCCAGCATCGCTCGGCGTTGGTTCAAACAAGTCTGGTTGCATGGCGGCTCCAGGCATGGGATTGGAAGCACCATGGATTACTGTAATCGCAGAGAATCGCCGATGCAAAGTCAGTTGTGCGAAAAATGTGGATTTTCTGGAAACTCCGTTTAGCCGCCACGCGACGCGGATCGCTGTGTGCAGGCCTCGCTCTGCTTCGCGTCGCGGCTAAACGGAATACCCCTAATCGTTCGGCTTGGCCTGCCGCATCACGCTGTAGTGATAGCCAAACGCGAAGTAGATGCACAAGCCGATCGCCAGCCAAATGGCAAGCCGAAACCACGTTTCGGCAGGCAAGAAGAACATTAGCGTGAGGTTGACGAGGATCCCCACAGGTGCGACGATGTACACTGCGGGGCAGCGGAACGGTCGATGCGCATCGGGGCGTTTGATTCGCAAAATCAGCACCGCCGCACACACGACCACAAACGCGAACAACGTGCCGATGTTGACCATTTCCTCAAGCACGGCGATCGGCGTGAACGCAGCGACGATGGACATCAACGTGCCGGTGACCATCGTCGAGACGTGCGGTGTCTGGAACTTTTCATGGACCGCTCCGAAAATGCGCTGCGGCATCAAGCCGTCGCGTGCCATCGCCAGGAAGATGCGCGATTGGCTCAGGAACGTAATGAGCAGCACGCTCGTCATACCAGCCAAGGCGCCGGCGGCGATCAGACCGCCCGCCGCGTTCAACAGCGGACTGCTCGTTCGTTTTCCTTCCGCCGTGAATGCGGACGAAATCGCCGCCTTCACGTCGATGTCATAGTAGGGCACCATACCTGTTATGACAGCCGAGACGGCGATGTACAAGATCGTGCAGACGCCAAGAGAGGCCAAAATACCGATCGGGACATCGCGCTGCGGATTGATCGCTTCCTCGGAATGCGTCGAGATCGAATCGAAGCCGATGAACGCGAAGAAGACGAGGGCGGCGCCGAGCATGACGCCTGAGAAACCGTAGGGCAGGAAATTGCTGCGCGTCGCGTCGTCGATTTTCTCAAGTGTCTTGTTGATGCCGAGATTGCCGACCATGCCCCATTTTTCAAGCACCACATGAGGCGCCTTTTCATCGGCAATGAGGAGAATCGCTTTCACTGCGGCCTTGTCCTTGTCATCGGATGGCAGTGTGCCTTCGTATTCCTTGCGCATCTTCTTCCAGTGTTCGGAATCCTTATGTTCTGGCTTGTCGGCTAGGGCGACGATGAAAGTCGCCAACGCCTGCTTGGTCAGAGTCTTGGCGCGATCAGCGACCGCATCCTTGGCAATGCCGGCTTCTTTCTGGGCGTGTTCACTTGCCAATCCGGGAATGATGCCCTGTTGGGGCAGCTTGCGTCCCTCGGAAGGGATGTCGAACCAGTTGCTCGAGCTGACGTAGCCAACGCCGACGACAATGACGAAGATGACGACGGCGAGTTTGAGCACTACCAGTGCGGTGTTCGATGCGGCACTCTCGCGGATGCCAATTACAAGCACAGAGGTGCAGGCCATCAAGATCAGCACTGCCGGCAGATTCATGATGGCCCCAGGCGTTGAAAAGGGGTCGCTACATAAATACTCGGGCACGGGAGGAATCCCCAACACCTTGAGTAATTCATTCAGATAATTGGCCCACACCGACGCCACCGTCGCGGCGGCCATCGCATATTCGAGAATCAAATCCCAGCCGATGATCCAGGCGAACAATTCGCCCATCGTGGCGTAAGCATACGTGTACGCGCTGCCGGCGACCGGGGCCATTGACGCGAATTCGGAATAGCAGAACGCCGCCAACGCACAGGCGAAGCCGGCAACCGCGTACGACAGGAGCACGCCCGGCCCGGCGTCATTGGCGGCGACCCGGCCCGTCATCACGAAGATGCCCGCGCCGATGATCGCGCCGACGCCGAGCGATGTCAGGCCCACCGGACCCAATATCCGCTTGAGCCGATTCTCGCCTTTCGCCTCCGCGTCGAGCATTTCCAATGTCTTCGTCGCGAAAATTCGATTCCAGAACATAGGCATCCCTTTCGGTTGGTTGTTCAACTTCAAAAATTCCCAAGCCCCACCATGAGCGCAGCGATTGGTGGGGTTCGACCCCCAGGAATCGCTGCGATCATCCTGGGGCTTGGGGGTGCCGCCACAGATAATACACTGGTATGCCGGCCAAGACGATGATAAAACTCGGCCAACTATAGACCGGTTTGACGATCAACAAACTCAGCATGATCGTCGCACACAACATAATGTATAGCGCCGGCAGCACGGGATAACCCCACGCTTTGTACGGTCTTGGTGCATCAGGCAGCCGTTTGCGCAACACGAACACTGCAGCCACCGTCAGCACGTAGAAGAGCAGTGCCGCGAAGATGATGTAATCGAGCAGTTCGTTGTAGCTGCCGGAGAAGACTAGCACGATCGACCAGCCGCATTGCAGCCAAAGCCCGGCGACGGGCACGCCGTGCTTGGTCAGGCGACCGACGGCGGAGAAGAACAGCCCGTCCTTGGCCATCGCGTAGTAGAGACGGGGCCCCATCATCGTCAGGCCGTTGACGCAGCCGAAGGTGGAGATCATGATGATCGCCGCCATGACCATGACGCCCCAGCGCGGGCTGACACGTTCGAGAACTGCCGTGCCGACGCGGTCGTCCTTGGCGTGATCGATGCCACGCAGGAGCGATGCGTTTTGCATCGCGGGATCGACGTTCGCCTGGCCTTTCATTGGCAGAGCGGAAAGATACGCAAGGTTGGCGAGGATGTATAGCACGATCACCAGCCCCGTGCCGAGCAGCAGGCTCCAGGGTAGCGTTCGTTGTGGATTCTTCACTTCGCCAGCGATGAACGTGACGTTGTTCCAGGCATCTGCGGAAAAAAGTGCCCCGACCATCGCCCCGCTCAAAACGAGCACGATAGCGATCGGCGTCCACGGTGCGAACTTGATTGCCTGGTCGAACGCCTTCGTTTGCGTGATGCCGTCCCAGATATGCGTCGTGTTCTGCGCGAACGCATCGGGATGCGCTGCCACGGTCAAACCCAGGACAATCAGCAGGCCCAAGCCGAGTATCTTGGAAACAGTGAAGACATTCTGTACGAGCCGGCCTTCGCGAACGCCGAGACAATTGATCGCGGTCAAAACGATCGCCAAGCCCACCGCCACCAGCTGGCCGGCGGTGATTGTGAAGTTGCCGCGATCGACCAGCTTCATCGGTTCGTCCATCCACGGCACGGGCAGAGTCAGGAGTACGCCGGAATCGGGCAGTTCGAATAGCGTGTGTGTCGTTCCCAGCGCCGGTACGAAGACGCCGAGGAATTTAGCAAAGGCCACGCTCACGGCGGCGATGAACCCGGTTTGGATGACGAGAAACAGCGTCCACCCGTACAAGAACGCCGACAGCGGACCATAGGCTTCGCGCAGGAACACATACTGCCCGCCCGCGTGTGGCATCATGCTCGCCAGCTCGGCGACGGCCAAGGCGCCGATGATCGTCAGTACGCCCGTTAGTACCCAGACGACCAACAGCCAACCGGAGGAACCCACGTCCTGGGCGATGAAGCACGAAACGATAAAGATGCCCGACCCGATCATCGACCCCGCGACGAGCATGGTGGCATCAAATAGGCCGAGTTGTTGTCGAAATCCAGCCGGCTCGCTCATGGGGATGGGTCCGTGGTCCGTGGTCAATTGACCCGTCGAACAAACGTTGATTGACGAGCCGGAAGCGTCAGCGACGGTTTTTGGCTGTCCGTCGCTGACGCTTCCGGCTCGTCAATTCTAGGTTTTACGTTGAACCGCACGCACTGACTACCGAATACAGACAAATTTGACAATCGATGCATTATTTCGCATTCGCGCGAACCTGTCTTCTCAAGCCGTCGTCTGTCATGTATAGGCCAAAAATCGCACCCCATTCATGGGACCGCCATGTTCCTTCATCGCAGCCATCTCTGTTCTTCCTCGCATCAGCGTTCATCGTCCGCATGCTCGCATCGTAGTTAATGCGTCCTCGCGAAATCCCAACGAAATACGACGGCAATCAATCCGCGGAACCGACGGGGTACACCCGCCGTTCGCCTGGAATCCTGGAAGGGCAAGCCAATTGGCGATGGCAGCCGTCTCGAAAACGGCCGAGCGTAACAGCCTTGAGGGTTCGACTCCCTCTCCTTCCGCCTCCACGAATTGCAGATTGGAAAGGCAACGAACCACTCGACGGACCACGGACGAATTTGGAAGGTAGCCGGATATTGGTTGGCCGGACCACTCTGCTAATGTGGGTCCCAGCAACATGGGAGGAGGGTTCGAATCCCTCACCTTCCGCTCGGAACGATTGCGAATTTCAGATTGTGGATTGCAGATTGAAAATGCAAGCAGTCGGTACAAGTGACCGGTATTTTCAATCTGCAATCTGCATCTGCAATCGAAAATCTGAAATCAGCAATCTGATGATGGTGATCGTAGTGTAATGGTTTGGCACGCGACTGTGTGAAAGTCGAGGCGGCGGGTTCGATTCCCCCCGATCACCCTCCAAAAATTTCAAATTTCAGATTGCAAATTGAAAAGCAAACGTGCGGCAACGCGCTTGTATTTTCAATTTGCAATCTGAAATCTGCAATTTGCAATGAATTTGACGCTGGGGCTGGACGGACAGGCAGCCGGTTGCAACCCGGCTTCAAGTGGGTTCAACTCCCATCGGCGTCTTCATATTCCGCTTGCGGCTTAGCGCACGGAAAATCTCACCCGAGCGCTAAGCCGCAAGCGGAAATCAGGTGGCTTCCATGGCTGTCTAATACGTCAGCGCTAGTACAGGCATGCCGAACTTACGCCACTTTCCAAAGTCTCACGAATACGCCTACGAAAGCAAGCCAGGTGCCGGATCGGGGTCTTCTCGATAAGCTTCACTTGCCTTGCTCCTCCCGACTCGGACGAAGTTCATCATGGCAAACCTCTTCATCACTGGTGGTGCCGGATTCATCGGGTCGGCCTTGGTTCGGCTCGTGCTCGACGAATTGCCCGACTGCACCGTCACCAACTTTGACGCTCTCACCTACGCCGGCAACCTCGACAATCTGCCAGGCGCCGAGGCCACGGGCCGATATCGCTTCATCCACGGCGACATCGCCGACCGCCAGGCCGTTCTCGCCGCGCTCGAGCCGAACACCGATGCCATCATCAACGTCGCAGCCGAGTCCCATGTCGATCGCAGCATCACCTCCGCCGATGCGTTCCTGCGGACCAATGTCCTTGGCACGCAAGTCCTGCTCGATGCGGCTCGTGAACGGCGAGTCGGGCGGTTCGTCCAGATCTCCACAGATGAAGTCATGGGGTCGCTGTCCGATGATGACACCACGTTCTTCACCGAGTCCTCGCCGTTCGCCCCGAACAGCCCCTATGCCGCCTCCAAAGCCGCGGCGGAGCATTTCGTCCGCGCCGCGCATCACACCTTCGGCCTAGACACCGTCATCACACGTTGTGGCAACAACTACGGCCCGAGGCAGTTTCCCGAAAAGCTAATCCCGCTCCTCTTGGCCAATGCAATGCGAGACGAACCGATCCCCGTATATGGCGACGGCCGCAACGTCCGCGACTGGATCTTCGTCGACGACCATTGCCGCGCTATCTTGAGCGTGCTGCACAAGGGCCGGGCCGGCGCGGTCTACAACGTCGGCGCCCGCAACGAACGTCGCAACATCGAACTCGTCGAGGCGATTCTGACGCAACTAGGCAAGCCGCTGTCGCTGATCCGCTACGTTCCCGATCGCCTTGGCCACGATCGGCGCTACGCCATCGATCCCACGAAAATCGAACAGGAACTCGGCTGGCGCCCCCGCGAAACCTGGCAGACGGGCCTCGCGAAAACCATTCAGTGGTATCAGCAAAACCCACGACTGAGAAATGGGAAGTAAACGCAGCCCGGATAACTTTCCCCGTTTACGTTTAGCGCTCTCAGCAACCCTGTTGAACGATCGGCCCTATCCGCGATACCCCGGCATCCAGCCGTCGTACGGTTGCAAAAGCCCACACCTGTTCCGGCATATCCTCGGCTTTGTCACGATGTCGGCGTATCAGTAGATGTACGTGATCGGGCATTATGGCGCAATCATAGCACGTATTTCCTTGTTCGCTAATTGCCTCGCCAATCACGCTGCCTATGAGGGCGATTTCATCATCGTCGAACGTCATGACCGGGTGCTTCAGAATGTCTTTCGCATTGTCATGAAACGCACGAATCTCACTTGACTTCGGCTACACTTCTTTTCGCCCGTAGTGGAATTCGCCCAAGTCCCGGAGCGGCTCAACGCGGATTTTCGTCGAAGTGCTGCCGCGTGGATCATTTGGGAGCCAGTAGCCGTAGACAGTCCAGATAAGGTGGTAACCGGCGACCATGGTGGGCCTCGTTTCAGGTTTACGTTTAGCGCTCGCGTCTTGCCTTGCTCGATCATTATCCTGTTTGGGCGATATGTGTCGTGAAGGATAGCGCGAGCGCTAAACGTAAACAGGGATAGCACCAGGTTTACGTTTAGCGCTCTGACCAAACGTCGATCTCATCCTACTTCCGCGTCAACTTATCCGTCGCCCCCGCGAGCCGATATATCTCCGCGGTGCGGTCGAACGCGGGGTCCAGGCCGCCGACGATCGTCAACGGCGTCGGCGCGAGCAGGCCGAGCGCCTCCGGGATATCGAGCACGCGCAGCACGTTGAGAAAGTGCGGCCCCTCCTTGTGCGACTTCGGCGGATCGATGACCACCACTTCCTTGATCGACGGCTCGAACAACGCGGCGTAGGCGGCGAGGATGCCGGCTTGGCCGCGACCCATTACGGACCATTCGTGGCGTAGTTCTTTGTCTTCGGTCAATAACTTAATGGTAGCGCCGACGTCGCGAACTCGACCTGTGTCTGGCGTATGTCCCAGCAGTGCGTGTGCGCGATCGACGTAATTTGGCGGAGATTGCGGCGTCCAATTAAGGTCAGAATATAGTGATTTAGCAGGCCCTTTTCCTCGTGAGTAAATAATGCCGGAGAACCGATCGGCGAAGAAGGGCTTCATCACCTTGAATTTCTCCGGGCCACCGTCATCCTCAGGCACTGCGAGATAAATCATTCTTTTCTTCGACTTAAACAGCTTTTCATCCTGCTCTGCCATGAAACCTTGTAAGACGAGAATTTGAGGTTCCGTGGCGACAATTGACATGATATTTTGCTCTACGAATTTTGCCTTGGTAGTCTGGATGGCCAATGGCCGGAAGGATTTTTCACGCAACTTCGCAATCATCCCCTTCTTCCACTCGTCAAACTTCCCCTTCTCCGGCAATGCGACCTTCGCCGGCGGAATGAACGTCTCGTCGATGCGGTGGTTGATTGCGTCTTTCGGCAGATCCTTGTCCTCCGGGAACACGCGCAGGTCGCGGCCTTTGAGCGGGGTGTATTTGGCGCTGTCCTCGACCTTCGATTTCGTGTCCCGCTTAAGGTGCCGGTTGAAGAACTGGAAGATCGCGATGCGCAGGTCCGGACGATAGTCGTGGCCGCCGACGCTGACGCATTCATCGATGTTTTGTTCCATGTTGTACATGTCGTACACCTTGTACATCTTGTTGATGATCCGGCGATTGGCGTCCATCGGGAAGATCGGGTCCTTGTTGCTGTTGGCGAACAGCATCGGCCGGGGGGCGACCAGGGCGGCGATGGTGGTCCAATCCCATTGGTAGGTGTTGTGCAGGAACATGCAATCGCAATGGCTGTTGACGCCTTTCTGCTTGACGTAGTATTCGAGATCGGCCATGCCGCTGACGGGCACGGCGACTTTGACGCGGTCGTCGGCGGCGG
>CAMAUE010000162.1 GCA_945861245.1 Singulisphaera sp. GP187 | reverse complement strand
CGTCGGCATCGGGCAGATTCGCGGCCCCCGAAAGTAGCTTCGGGCTGGGGTTACGGAACACATCGGGTATCTGTATTCCCGTGTTGTCAATCGCTGCGGTAAGGGCTGCCGCACTGCCAGTGATAACATCCACATCCGCCCCGACGTTTTCCATCACCGCGGTTGCATAGGCGTTGCGGCCCATTTGTTCGCAGCGGGCGTCGCGGATCGATTGCGCCATGCGCAACACGCCGATGGGGAACAGCGTCAACAGGGCGATCATGCCGATGCTCATGATGAACATCGCCACGAGCACTTCAACCAGCGTCAGGCCCGATCGGCGTTTCATGGTAATTTCCTTCGTCTTCGGCTTGGGGCCGTAGGGTTCGCTCGCCATTTTGTGAGCGCTAAGCCGCAAGCGGCGAAACGCAACAATCATTTCACCAACGCATACGGCGTCAGGCTGCGTTCCGGCGGGTACGCGCCGACGAATCCCGAACGCACGAATACCGACACGATCGTCGGGTCGCCGCGGAACACATCCGTCGGGTAATCCTGGTTCGGCGAGCGGACCCAGAGGTGGATGTTCGGCGTTGCCACGTTGCGCGAAATCACCTGACCCGATGGACCGAACACGATATCGGCGAACCCGGAACCAACGTTCGGATCGGTCGGCGGCAGCGGCGATTTGAACGTCGCATTGGTGCCGATGTCGATGAACGTGTTATCGGGCAGGCTCAGCTTTTCATCGCCCGCCGGCCGCGGCGCCCGAATGATGCGATAGCTCGATGTCGGTATCGTGATCGGGTAAGTTAGGGGCGGACTAATTTTCAGCGTGGTCTGGTCCATGATATCGATGATTTGGCGCACCAGGCCCGTCCCCATCAACTCAATCGAATCGCCCGGCTGAACCGCCCAAAAACGCTGCTCCGCAGGATTCATCGGCGCGTTGCCATTCAGTAAATCGACGGGTGGCGAGAACACAAGAAACTCGATCGGTGACAACAACGGTACGGATGCGACCACCCCGCCCGTGAAGTCGTCCGGCTGCTGAATGTATTGGGCCTCGATGACCTGCGTGGCGTCGGCGGGATTTTGGATCAGGCGAATGCCGAACGGAACCTGGTCGCGGAGTGCCCGTTGCTTGGCGATGTTCAGCCAGCCTTGCACTGACATCGCCGCCCGCGCCTCACGCTGAGACGATGCCGCATTGGGGAAGAACGCTATCGTCAGCGTCGCAAGGATCGCCATGATCGAGATGACGACGAGCAACTCGACCAGCGTGAAGGCATCACGATTCAATCGGCTCATGCGGGTGGTTGTCATGTTAATCCCCTCGCAGTTGAAAGCTGAGAATGTTGTCCGCTGAACCTGTGCCCGTCGAACTCAGGTCGCCGTTCAGCATCATGAGGCCGTCTTTGCCTGCCGACGCGATGACGGGCGTGGTGTAGTAGGCGTTGTTGGTCGCGGTGACCATGATCGGGTGGAACGTAGATTCAAAAATTGCGCGAAAATTCACGGGCGAGGTCGTTTTGTACCAGTTCGACGGCTGTTTGTTGTCGAGCAGTTTGCCGAACGGATCGGTCGGATCGGAATATTTCCCGGCTGCCGAGTTCCCCGCCGTCGGGTTCGCGGCTTGCAGTGCGGAATCGTTCCACGGGAAGCGGAAGAACGCCAGCGGCCTGCCCCAACCATCGATGAGTTCGGGGATGCCATCGCCATCAGTGTCGACCACCGCGTTCTTCATCTGATCGTCGATCGCCAGGCCGTCCGCTTGCAAGGTTCGCAACGCCATCAGCAAGCAGGCCGACGATTCTGTTGGACCGGGCACGGCGGGATAGGCCGTGATCGTCGTGCGATACTTCGTGAAGTGCGGCTTCAGCTTGTTTGCCGGGATGTAGGTGTTGACGATATTGACGACCTTTTTTGGGTCCGACTCCAGTTCCGAGAACGAGATCGGAAACGCCTCGGCGAGCCGAACTTTGATCCATATCGCCCGGGCTCGCTCCAAATCGAAGGCGGCGAGGCTCTGCGCCGCGGGAGACGGCGTCTCCTTCTTCGCATCGGCGATGACGGCGGCCCAGCGTGTTTGCAGCATCTTGTGCAAGACGCGCACGTTCGCTTCGGTGTTGGATTTCGTCCGATTGCCGATCATGGCGAACACGCCCAGAATTACCATCGACGCCAGGACGGCGATGATGGCAATGACGACCAGCAACTCGACGAGTGTAAAGCCTTCACGCCGCGGACAATTTCGTTCGGTGCGTATCATCGTTGAGCCTCAAGGAGATCCCATTTTGCTGTCGTAGAAACTGGTCATGTCATCACGGCCCTGAAGGGGCATCGACCCCGCCGTCGCCTGCGTCCAAACACCGCCGGGGCCGTACAACCCATCGCGCCCGGCGGAGATGATCTGGAAGCGCGTCTTTTGGTGGAACGTCGTCGCGTTCTCCATGTAGGGAGCCACGCCCCAACTGTTTAGCGTCGCGCTATAACCAAATCGGCCTGAGCTGAAATAGACGTACGGCATTCGTTTGTCCGAGCGGTCGAACATCGATGGGAACGGATGCCCCGCGGGGTAAGTCAAGGTCGGGCGGTTGACGAGTCGGCCGGTATCGAAGTCCATGAAGCGTTCGCGATCGACGCCGCCGGCGAGCGAGATCGGATCGCGCGGGTTGAGCGAGAAACCGCCCATGAGGCCAGGCGTCGTGCCGCCGACGGGCGGGCCGCCGAGGAAGAACACGAGGGACTGCTCGCCTTCGAGCACAATGCCTGTCGCGGGAATGGCGGTGCCGCCCGCCCACGGCACATTCACGAATTGACCGAGATTGGGCCACATTGTGCCGATGTAGGCGAGCGATGCCTTGTCGGTCACGACGTTGTATTGGCTATAGTTCGCGCACAGTTTGATACGATCGGGCGGGTAGAACTTGTACTTTGCATAGAACTTGTCGAGTGCCGTGCTGAGTTGGAGGAGATCGTTGCGGGTTTGGATCTCCGGCCCTTTGCTCATAAATGAGACGACGCCGCCGACGACCAATGCCGCCAGGATCGCGATGATGGCGATGACGACGAGGATTTCGACCAGGGTAAAGCCGGGGCGGCGAAACCGATACGGACTGCGGATCACGAGTTTCTCCTTCGACATGAGAATCTTGAAGGCGAGCCGAGCTCCGTAAGGAGCCGATTGATTTTTTCGTGCGCTGTCAACCGGCTCCTTACGGAGCTCGGCTCGCCAATTGCTTCCGATTCTACTTCTTACCGCCGCCGGATAGGCCGTCGAGCAATTCCAAGAGCGGCATGAACAAGGCGATGACGATCGTGCCGACGATTAAGCCGAGGATGACGATCATCAACGGTTCGAGCAAGCTGATGAGCGATTCGACGAGCACATCGACTTCTTCTTCATAGACGTCAGAGACTTTGTTGAGCATCGTGTCGAGATCGCCGGTTTCCTCGCCGACGTCGATCATGTTGACGACGAGTTCATCGACCAGTTTACAATCGCGCATAGGGGTGGCGATCGTTTCGCCTTCACGGATCGCGTCGTACACGCGCTGGAACATTTCCTCGAACACCTCATTCATCGCGGTCTCTTTTACGATTTTCAACGCTTCCAAGATCGGCACGCCGGACGCGATGAGCGTGCCCAACGTGCGCATGGTGCGGGCGACGATGGTCTTTTCCGTAATATTGCCAGCGACCGGCAGCTTGAGTTTGATCTTGTCAAGAATGTATGCCCCGGACTTGTTCAAGCGTATTAATTTGAGCGACACGACGATGAACACCGGAATGACCGGGATGACGTACCAGTAGCGTACGAACAGTTTGGACATGTCCATGAGCACGATGGTGACGAACGGCAGCTTCAGCTTGAAATCGAGAAAGATTTTCTCGAATTTCGGGATGATGAAGATCATGATGAAGCTCAAAATCGCCACGGCGACCGAGACAACGACGATCGGGTAAATCATCGCGCCTTTAACTTTGCGGGCCAAGCTCTGGGCTTTTTCCTTGAACTCTGCCAAGCGTCGCAAGATGACTTCGAGGGCACCGCCGGCTTCACCAGCGCGGATCATGTTGACATAAAGGCGGTCAAAACATTTCGGGTGTTTGCTAAAAGCCTCGGACAGGGTATTGCCTGACTCGATGTCGTCAACGATGTCCATCAGCGAGTTTTTCAGGATGCCTGGCTTCATTTGCCCTTCGAGAATTTTCAGGCTGCGCAACACAGGCAGACCGGCGTCTTGAAGCACGGAAAATTGGCGCGTGAATGCCACGAGCTGAACTTCATTGACGCCGCCGAGGGCGAGAACCTTGGTCTTTTTCGGCTTGGCGGCCTTATCTTTCTTTTTGTCCTTTTTCTTCTTTTTGTCCGCCATCTCGGTGAGACGTGTCACGAAGTAACCCATCGAGCGGATTTTTTGCTGGGCATCTTCTTCATTGGCGGCGTCAACCGTGTCTTTGACTTCGCCACCTGTCGTGTCCATCGCTTCGTATTGATAAGTCGGCATCAGCAAGCTCCTCGATGGGGATCCATAATGGCGTTGGCGGCAACGTTGCAGTTTTTTCGTATTCCGCGTGCGGCTTAGCGCTCAAGTGATATTATCCGAGCGCTAAGCCGAAAGCGGAAACTAAGCATCCTCGATGACCGTTTCGCGGACGATTTCGTCGATCGTTGTATTGCCCAGGTAAATCTGCTCCAGGCCAGCCTCGCGAAGCGTTTGCATGCCGTGCTTTTGGCAGCATTCGCTGAGTTGATCGGTCGAGCAGTTGGAGCTAATCATGTCGCGAATATCGTCGTTGACGATAATCAACTCGAAGATACCCTGGCGGCCCTTGTAGCCGGTGTTGTTGCAGCGGTCGCAGCCCTTGCCGTAGTAGAATTTCTTATCGGGCGGAACTTCGGCCTTACGCAGCCCAAGCTCCATGAGCATTTCCGCGCTGGGGTCGAATTCGGTGCGGCAGTCCCCGCAAATCTTGCGGACCAAACGTTGAGCGAGAATCGCTTCGACGGTCGCGGTAATGAGGAATGTTTCCAACCCCATGTCGCGCATGCGGGTGATCGTGCTTGGCGCGTCATTCGTGTGCAAGGTGCTGAACACGAGATGGCCTGTCAGGGCGGCTTGTACGGCGATCTGGGCGGTTTCGAGATCGCGAATCTCGCCGATCAATATTCGATCCGGGTCTTGCCGAAGAATCGCACGCAGGGCGGCAGCGAACGTGACCCCGATTTCGACGTTGATCGGAACCTGAATGATGCCGTCGATATCGTACTCGATCGGATCTTCGCAGGTGATGAGCTTGTCGGTGACCTCATTGAGTTCACTGATTGCCGAGTACAGCGTCGTGGTTTTGCCCGATCCCGTCGGCCCGGTCACGAGAATGATGCCGTTGGGCTTTTTGATGATCTCGCGAAAGACGCTGACCATTTTTGGTTCCATCCCGACGCGATTGAGGTCGAGGCCGACCTGGCCTTTATCAAGCAATCGCAGCACGCAGCTTTCGCCGAACATCGTCGGCAACACGCTGACGCGCATATCGACATGGTTACCGCCGATGTTCAGTTCAATGCGTCCGTCCTGCGGCATGCGGCGTTCGGCGATGTCGAGATTCGCCATGACCTTGATGCGTGTGGCGATGGCGTTGGCCAAATGGCGGGGCGGCGGGATCATTTCCATCAGCACACCGTCGCACTTGTAGCGCAGCTTATATTCTTCCTCGAACGGCTCGAAATGAATGTCGCTAGCACGATCCTTGATCGCGAGCAGCATGACCATGTTGACCAGCTTGCGAACCGGCGCCTGATCGGCTTCCTCCATCAGCTTGTCGAGATCGATGCTGGTCTCTCGGCCACGCCCGCGATCGTCCGCATCGGTGTCCTCATTCATCGCATTGATGATGTCGACGATGCTCTCTTCTTTGCCCTGGTAACATTTGGCAAGAAGGTCGGTGATTACGGCCGGCGCCGCCAGTGCTGCGGTGATTTTTTTAAAACCTTGCATGTTGCGCAAGTCGTCGAGGCCCGGCAGATTCATCGGATCGCCGATCACGACGGTCACAACGCCATCCTTCGCGGTGAGCGGAATGACCTTGTAAAGCGTCGCCATCGTTTCGGGGACGGCCACCAACGCTTCCGGCGTTGGTTTGATTTCCTCGGGTGTCATGAACTTGAGGTTGAACTGTTCCGCTAGAGCCTGGAGCAGTTGGGTTTCCGTGATGATCGCCTTCGAGACGGCGATTTGGCCGATCGGCAAGCTCATGCTCTTGGCTTCATCAAGAATCTGCCAAAGCTGATTCTCGTCGATGTAGCCAAGATCGATGAACACCTGGCCTAAACGTCGGCCACCTGATTTGCTTGAGACATTCGCCTTGACGGGCGTGGGTTTATGCTTGTTTGCTGGAATCGCCTGCACGCCGCTGGGCTTCTTGATCGTCGACGCGCCCTCCGTTTTGGGCGGAATCCCCGGTTTCGCGCCTGGCGCCGGCGCTGCGGGCTTGCCGGGCGCTGCAGGCACTCCAGGTCTGGCGAGAGGCGGCGCGGCGGGTTTGGCCGTCGGCGGCACACCTGGCTTGGGGGCAACCGGCGCTACGAGCGGCCTCGGCGCTCCGGTCGCTCCTGGAGCCACGGCAGGCTTGGCGGGAACCGGTACTCCAGGCTTCGCCAGCAGATACTCGGTCAGTTCTGCGATTTCGAGTACCGAGGGCTTGGCGGGAACCGGTACTCCAGGCTTCGCCAGCTGAGCAGGGACACCAGGTTTCGCTGCACCAGGCGCTGGTGCGGGTACCGGCGGTCGTGCTGGTTGACCCGCTACCGGGACCGCTGGTTTGCTTACAGGTATGTTGCCTGCCGTAGCGGGAGCCGCAGGTTTTACTGGCACAGACGCCGCCCCCAGAGGCGGAGTCGGCTTTTTCGGCAGATTCGGATCGTTGGGTGTAGACATCGTTGCATCTCTTCCCTTCTTGTCTTCCGCTTGCGGCTTTAGCGATCGCGTGAGACATTCTGAACGCTAGGCTGCAGGCGGAATACAAGAACTGGAAATTATTGTTTTCCCTTACCGGCGTTTCTTGCGCTTTCGATCATCTTCATCGTCGTCATCATCTTCGTCGCCATCTTCATCTTCATCGTCGTCATCTTCATCGTCATCATCGTCGGCACCAAGTTTGCCTTCCTCGGCAAGGCGAATGCGTTCCGCCAATTCGTTCGGCTTTTGGGCTTTAAGCAGAATCTCTTCTTTTTCGCAGGAACCAGCTCGCCAGAGACTGAACAGGCTGTCATCCATCAGGATCATGCCTTCTTTGGCACCAGTCTGGATCGATGAGTCGATACGATACGTCTTGTTTTCGCGGATAAGGTTCGCGATGGCGGATGTGACAATCATCAGCTCGTAGGCCGCCACGACGCCTTCGGGTTTTTTTGGCAGCAGCGTCTGGGAGAGCACGCCGATCAGGGCGCTGGAGAGTTGTGTTCGGACCTGATCTTGCGCGTCCTTCGGAAAAACGTCGATGATTCGGTTGACGGTGCTCGACGCGCTATTCGTATGCAGCGTACCGAACACGATGTGCCCAGTTTCCGCGGCTTCGATGGCGGCGTGAATCGTCTCCAAATCGCGCATTTCGCCGACGAAGATAATATCGGGTGCCATACGCAGCGCTCGGCGAATGCCCTCCTTAAAACTGGGCACGTCCACGCCGACCTCGCGTTGATTGATCAGACATTTTTGGTGCTTATGCTGGTACTCAATCGGATCTTCGAGCGTGACGATATGACGGTCGTAGTTCTGGTTGAGAAAATTCATCATCGACGCCAGGCTAGTCGTCTTACCGGATCCCGTCGGGCCAGTGACGAGCAACAAACCGCGCGGACGGAGAATGAGGCGTTTGATCGGCTCGGGCATACCGATTTGTTCGAACGACAGAAACTCGCTCGGAATTCGCCGCATGACGATACCGATCGTTCCACGTTGACGAAAGACAGCAACCCGAAACCGGATTCCGCCGGTATATTCGATGGCGAAGTCGGTCCCGCCGTGCTCTTGCAGTTCCTGCTGGCAGCGATCGGGCGTGATCGATTTCATCAAAGCAGTCGTATCGTCGCTGTCGAGAACCTTGGTCTCCAGCAGACGGTAATGGCCGCCCTTTTTGATGGCGGGTTTGCTGCCTACGGTGATGAATAGATCAGCCGCTCTGATCTGAATCATCGTGTTCAACAACTTTTCCATTTGCGGTGTGGCGCCGGCGGACACGATCTACCCTCCTCGACATTATTGATGTGATACGAATTCGCGATCCATCCTTGGGCGTCTACCACTTATGGAAATGTTCCCAACCAAAGCATTATGAGTAAGCCCGTGAGAGAAACCAAAAAAACGCCCCTATTTTGTTTTCTCGGCATCCTGTCGCTCGGTTAGGAATCCAATCGATTCCGCCAGGATTCGATACATTGGGCGATCGACCCATGGGGCGATCGCCATCCTATTAGGTCAGAAATCGACGACGCCAGGCGAATGGCCCCGTTCGTCAAATTGGCGTATCGAAAAGATACACTCATTCGGCAAAAACCGTATCGTTACGCCGAACAACACCAACCACAGCGATACAACGAGAAACGCGGACGCAGTCGCCAACGCCGCACGATATCGCATTGAATGCGGTCGTGCCCTGGGTCACTCATGGTGGCAGGAACTCAGGACTTCCTCGAGCGTTGTCATGCCCGCAATTGCTTTGTTGACACCATCTTCCAGCAAAGTTCGCATTCCAGCGATGCGTGCTTGGCGGCGGATCGCCTGGGCCGGCTCGCGATTGAAAGTCAACTCGCGAATGACGTTACTCATGCGCATCATCTCATAGATGCCTTTGCGCCCGCGGTAGCCGGTGTGATTACAGTTGCCACACCCACGCCCTCGCGTAAAGTTCGAACTCTGCGCCTGAGCTGGTGTCAGGCCCGCTGCTTTGATTTCGTGTGCCGGTGGCTTGTCCGGCTCTTTGCATTTCGGACAAACGAGGCGGACGAGGCGCTGAGCGAGCACAGCGATTACGCTCGACGCCGTCAAAAACGGCGCCACGCCGATGTCGTTCAAACGCGTAATAGCACTAGGCGCATCGTTCGTATGTAGTGTGCTGAAAACCAAATGTCCCGTCAAGGATGCTTGTACGGCAATCTCGGCAGTCTCATGGTCGCGAATCTCTCCCACAAGGATAATGTTCGGCGCTTGCCGTAGCATCGACTTAATGATCTTGGCAAAATTCAGCCCGATCTTGTGCTTCACTTCGCATTGGCTGATGCCAGGCAGATAGTATTCCACAGGATCTTCCGCCGTGATGATCTTCTTGTCCGGCCGGTTCATCTCATTGATGGCCGAGTAGAGCGTCGTCGTCTTGCCGGATCCGGTCGGCCCAGTAACCAGAAAGATGCCGTTGGGCCGTTTGATGATATTCAGGAACCGTTTGTAATCATCCTCAGCAAATCCCAGATCCTTGACGCTGACCTGGATATTGGCGCGATCAAGGACGCGCATGACGATCGACTGCCCGTGGTTGGTCGGGAGCGCACTGACCCGGAGGTCAAAGTGCTTGTTGTTCGTCGTCATCTTGATACGGCCGTCCTGCGGGCGTCTCTTTTCGGAGATATCCATACTCGCCATGATTTTGAAGCGCGAGATCATCGGCGCCAGCAGTCGGCGCGGCGGACTGTCGCGCTCTACCAGGATGCCGTCGATACGGTAGCGGATTCGGATGCGGTCTTCAAACGGCTCGATATGGATGTCGCTGGCACGCAGACTGATCGCTTCCAGGATGATAAGATTGCAGAGCTTGATAATGGGGGCCTCACTTTCCTCCATGCCTGCTTTCACTGCCTTGGTCTCTTCGGTCTCGGTAAAGTCGATCTGCGTATCCGTGAATTCGGCGAGCACCGAGTCAACCGATTCCGTTTCGGTTTGTCCGTAATGTTTGTTGATGGCCTCAATGATTTGGTCCTTCGGGGCCAGGACCGGCTGAATTTCCTTGTTGAGGATGAATTTTAGCTTTTCGATAGTTTCATAATCCGACGGATCGGAAATTACGATCAGGAGGACGCCATCTTCTATGTTGTAGGGGATGACAATGTTTTCGCGTGCTACCGATTCGGGCACCATTTCGATGACCGTGGGCGGGATCAGTGCGTCCTCCAGCGAGACCGATTTCATGCCCGCAGCCTCGGCCATGGCGGACATGATCTCTTCTTGCGAGGCATAACCAAGTTTGATGAGGCAGTCTTGAAGTTTCGCCCCGGTTTGCTGCTGAAGGGCCTTCGCCTCGGCAATTTGCTCCTCGCCGAGGACGCCTTTTCTGATAAGAATCTCGGTGAAGTCACCGCGACTTTTCGCCATGATAAATACCTCCAAAAACGTGTGCTTGCCGGGCGGAACGGATAGCAAGTGCTGTGCAATCGCGAACGAACGAGATGTCAGCGTCTCGTGACCTGTTTGTTTATTTTATCAGATGGCAGGAAAAGCACACACAGCAAAACCAAGGAAAAATTGCGCAAGTTCATTGCTCGTGTGCGTTCGGATGGTAAAGTGTTCCGCTTAAAATTTCCAATTTGACGCCGAGCGACGGCCGAATTCGTCCGTCGTTCGTGCGTCCGGCAAACCAGTCCAACACTAAGGTACGGCCATGCAACAACATGTGAAAACCACGGCTGCTCGGATGGCCATCACCCTTGCTGGGTTGATGATCGTCGGCTTCGTCGTCGGTCAGGAGAGCCCCGCGCCGAACGTTAGCGAGCCGCTACAAAGCCCAATCGAGGTGCAAACTCGCGGTCCGTTGCACGAGGCCTTCGCGCAGCCATTGGAGGAGAAGCCGCTGCCTGGCGAAATCGTCCCCAAGGAACCGCCGCCCCTGATCCAGGAAAAGCCGCCGGAAGTTCGCCCGGACCTCGAGAACGCCGAGTGGATTCCCGGTTACTGGGCCTGGGATGCCGACCGCCAGGATTTCCTCTGGATTAGCGGTGTCTATCGTGTGGCGCCGCGAGGCCGAACATTCGTGCCCGGCTACTGGTCACAAACGGACGATGGCTGGCGATGGATTCCCGGTTTCTGGTCCGATTCGCAACGATCCGAAGTCCCGTACGCTCCCGAACCCCCCGCGCCGCTTTCGATCGGACCGCCGACGCAGTCGCCTGACGAGAACGCAGCGTTCATTCCTGGCGTGTGGGTGTACAACACCAACCGTTTCACTTGGCGACCGGGCTATTGGGCAGCGGTGCAGGTCGGCCGAGTCTGGACGCCGCCACGCTACATTTGGACGCCCAACGGCTACCTCTTCATCGACGGATTCTGGGACGAACCCTACGACACTCGCGGCATGATCTTCGCGCCCGTTTGCTTCCATCGTCCGCTCTGGCGGGATTCCAGCTGGTGCTATCGGCCCGATCACGTCGTGAGCCTGTCGTTCTTCTTTGATTCCGCCTTCATTCGCGGTGGAGCATTCTATTTCGGCAACTATTACAACCCAACCCACGCACAGCGCGGCTATCGTCCCTGGTTCAACGGCGCCGGTCGCCACGATCCGGCGTTCGCCTATCACGGCTGGCAGAATCGCCGTACGAATCCGAATTGGGCCGGCAATGCGCAGACGACGTATGCGAATCGCAGTGAAGGGCGGATCAGCGCTCCGCCGAGCACCTTCGCTCAACAACGTACCGCGAAAACGCCCGCTGTGGTGACGCCGCTCAATCAGGTTGCGGCCAACTCGGCGAAGTTCGTTCGCGCGACGCCGGCACAGATCGAGGCCCAGCAAAAGAACGCCCAGCGGATACGGGACCTCGGTGTCAATCGCAAAGTTGGCGATGTGGCTGTAGTGCAGCAAACCAAAACCAACCGCGTGGCACCGACCGGTGAGGGGCGCGTGTTCAAGGTGCCGACGACAACGCCGCCGGTGGTGTCGCAAACGCAGCCGATGACGGCGACGCCGAAAGGGCCTGCGAGCGAACCGAAATTGGTGGCGCCGGCACCGAAGGTCGTGACGCCAATCGCTCCCAAGCTACCGGGACAGGGTAAAGGTCTGCCAAAAGCGGGAGACCCCAAAGTGATTATCCGCGGCCCGGACCCGACGCCCTCGCCAAAATTTGTGTCACCGCCGCCGAGCGCGCCGAAGGCCGTGTCGCCGCCGCCGAGCGCGCCGAAGTTCACCGCTCCGCCGCCGAGCGTGCCGAAGGCTGTGTCGCCGCCGCCGAGCGTGCCGAAGGCTGTGTCGCCGCCGCCGAGTGTGCCGAAGGCTGTGTCGCCGCCGCCGAGTGCGCCGAAGTTCACCGCTCCGCCGCCGAGCGTACCGAAGGCTGTGTCGCCGCCGCCGAGTGCGCCGAAGTTCACCGCTCCGCCGCCGAGTGCGCCGAAGTTCACCGCTCCGCCGCCACGACCAGCACCGCCGCCGGCGCCCCGACCATCGCCACCGCCGCCACCGAGTCCTCCGCGAACGGTTTCACCGCCGCCGCGAGAATCGCCGTCGCCGCCGTCCCTACCGTCGCCGGTGCCCGCGCGACCGAAGACGAGCAAACAATGAGAGGCCTTCCGAAAAGTTCTGGTAGCGGGGAGGGCGTGGCGGCGACTGCATGGGGGCAGTACCTTACACCGTAGCTCCTATCCCTACTCCGGCTCCTGCCCCTGCTACTGAAACTTTCCGGATAGCCTCTCAGAGAGAGATTAACGCCCGGGCCCTGGCGCAGATTGCACGGCTGAGTGACCATCGAGCTGCGACTGGATGGCACGATGGCGATACGGTTCGGGGAGCACTACCTGAAGTGCCACGAGGTGCCTGCGAGCGACCGTGCCAGAGAGAGTTTAGCGCATTCACGGCCTACGCTAGAGGGAGAAGCAAAGAGGGACGACGTTCCGGTGAAGGAAGCGGCCAACATGATCGTGTCCAAGGCGCGGTGTGGAGCCACGTCCGGGAGGACGGGAAAATGGTCACGGAAAAAGCGTCTGATCCGGCATCCGCGAACATCCCAAACCACGAAGAACAAAGTAGGCGGACTCACGAGCGGATTGATGCTCCAGCAGTGCCTTGTACGCGGCTTTGATTGCGTCGGGCGTGACGGAAAACGACTTGGCAACCTGCTGTTCAGCACACGCTTTCCAGGCGATGACGACAGCTGACTGCCGTTGCGTCTGCTACGATCTACGCCAACCAATCGGCGACTGACTCGTGGATCGATTTCCGAACTCATTGTCAAGCCCGACATAGGCGGCGGATCGA
>CAMAUE010000161.1 GCA_945861245.1 Singulisphaera sp. GP187 | reverse complement strand
CGGCTTAGCGCTCGGGTGGCGCCTTGCGAGCGCTAAGCCGCAAGCGGCAACTCAGAATAGGGAAGTTGTTATCGCCTGAAGAGGCCGCCCCGTTTGGAGCCGGCAGTGTAGGCAACGTTCTCTTTTGACCGTTGCTTGCACTGCCGGCTCCTGCGTTTAATCTCACACATCCAACAAGGTCCCGTCATCCTTTCGCGAACATTCGATACGATAATCCTCAGACAATCCGCCCTACGCGATCCTTCGCAAGCCTCACCCTAGAGTCACGGCCATGCCGACCCATCTCCTTCTCGGATTGCTCACGCTCATCGTCGCCTGTGCGACAACCTATGCCGACGCCAATGTGCGCGTCGTCGCCAAGAAGACCGGCGGCGTGGAGATCTATCGCCCCGGACTCGATACGCCGATCTTCGCCTTCAACGCACCCGCAGACGGTCGGCCCTACGTCCACCCAATCCTTGCTCCCGATGGCAAGGGCGTGCTCACCGAGTTCAGCCCCGGGCATCACAAGCACCAGACCGGCATCTACGTCGGCTTTCTCAAAGTCAATGGCCGCGATTATTTCCACAACCGAGCCGGCGACTACTTTCGCCGAACCGGTTTCAAACTCCACGACAAAGCCGAGGGCACGCAATTCACGAGCGTCTACGAACTGCTCGATGCCAAAAAGAACCCGCAGCTCACCGAGACGCAGACGTGGACATTCCGCGACTACACGCAGTCGTATTCGATCGATTTCGATCTCGTCCTCAAAGCACACACCGACGTAACCTTCGACAAACACGACTACGGCGGCCTGTTCATCCGTACGCCGTTCAAGAACCAGCCCGGCGCGAAAGCGATCAACAGCGAAGGCCAAAGCAACGGCAAAGCCGAAGGCCAAAAAGCCCGCTGGGTCGATATCGGCATGACCGTAGAAGGCCGCAAGGATTCTGCCCATATCGCCGTGCTGTCACATGAACCGGTGATCTGGCGCGTCGATGGCCAGCTCGGCGTCGGTCCCGCGCGAAGCCGCAGTGGTGCATGGAAGCTAGCGAAGGACGAAAGCGCCGTTTTCCGTTACCGCTTCCTGGTCTACACGGGCGAATTTCAGCAAAATCAAATAGAGGCGGAATGGAAAGCGTTCGCCGAGAAGAAATAGAACCAAGCCCAAGGGTGAGGTACTCCGAACCCTTGGGATGTTGCGGAATGAGCCCAGGGGTTCGGAGTACCTCACCCCTGGGCTTGTCAATCAATCACACTCGATCAGGAGCCATCATGCGTTACATCGTTGTGCTGTTTGCTATCTCAATGCTCGCGCTCGCACCTGAGTTTGTCGGCGCGGGCGGCAAGGATCTCGAACTCACCATTCGCGTTCGCAAGCCGTTCGACACGCCGACGAAAGAAGTCGATTACAAGGTCGAGCAGCTGACGCGAGTCTGGTCGCCGAAGTCCACCGCCGTCATCGTCGTCGATATGTGGGACACGCATCACAGCTACAACGCCGTGCAGCGCGTCGTCGAGATCGCGCCGCGCATGAACGAGGTCATCGAAAAGTGCCGGGCGATGGGCATGACGATCATCCACGCCCCGTCGAGCTGCATGGATGCGTACAAAGATCACCCAGGGCGTAAGCGGGCGAAAGACGCGCCGACCGCGAAGAACCTGCCGAAAGACATCGGCGTTTGGTGCCACATGATCCCGGCGGAGGAGAAGGGCAAGTACCCCATCGACCAAAAAGACGGCGGCTGCGACAGCGAACCGGGCGAGCAGAAAAAGCACCAGGAAGCACTGGTCAAACTAGGCCGCAATCCGAAAGGACCATGGAAATCGCAATATGACGTGCTGAAGATGCAAGACATCGACATCGTCAGCGATTCGGGCGTCGAGGTCTGGAATTTGCTCGAAAGCCGCAAGATCGACAACGTCATCATCATGGGCGTGCACACCAACATGTGCGTGCTCGGCCGACCGTTCGGCTTGCGGCAACTCGCCAAGAACGGCAAGAAAGTCGTCCTGATGCGCGACATGACCGATACGATGTACAACCCGAAATCCTGGCCCTACGTCAACCACTACAAAGGCACCGAACTGATTATCGAGCACATCGAGAAATTCGTCGCCCCGACCATCACCAGCGACCAAATCATCGGCGGCAAAGCGTTCAAGTTCAAGGCGGATACGAACTGAGGATTTCCAAAACAATGACTTCCCGAATTCGTATTTGCCGCTTGCGGCTTAGCGCTCACAAGGCGCCGTGCGAGCGCTAAGCCGCAAGCGGCAAACGCGAATCTAGGCGACAAATGAATATCACCTTCGACGCCGGCACGCTCGTTCTCACTGGCGATGCCGCCCAAATCGAATCGCTGCCGGGCTGCCAGTTCGATTCGCGCATCCACGCCTATCGCACCGAAGCACGCCACTATCGCGCCATTGTCGAAGAGTTGCGCCGTCGTAAGCTCGATTTCATCGACAACGCTCGCAGCTATCAGCCGATCGCACTGACGCTGACCAATTCGCGCGAGCCGTTTCCGCATCAGAAAGAAGCGATGACCGCCTGGTGGAACGCCGGCGGCCGCGGCGTCGTCGTCCTGCCAACCGGCACGGGCAAGACGCTCGTCGCCTTGCTCGCGATCGCCTATGTCGGTCGGCCGGCGCTCGTCGTCACGCCGACGATCCCGCTCATGAACCAGTGGTATGGCGAAATGGCCCGGGCGTTCTCCGCTTGTCGTTTAGCGCTCGCAGCGGACCCCGCGAACGCTAAACGGCAAGCCGATTCCGCCATCGGCCTGCTCGGCGGCGGCTACTACGAATTCCAACCGCTCACCGTTACTACCTACGACTCCGCGTACATCCATCTCGAACGCTGGGGCAACAAGTACGGCCTGCTGATATTCGACGAATGCCACCACCTGCCCAGCGCGAGCTATCAATTCGCCGCCGTCGGCGCCATTGCACCCTATCGCCTCGGCTTGACTGCGACGCCCGAACGTGCTGATGGCCGCGATGCGCTCTACTCCGAACTCGTCGGCCCCGTCATCTTTCGCCGTGAGATTCAACAACTCGCCGGCGAGTTCCTGGCCGACTATCGCGTCATCCGCATCGAAGTCGAGCTGACGCCCGAGGAACGCGAGCGCTACACCCTGGCTCGCCAAACCTACCGCCAGTTCGTCACCGATCACGGCATCTCGATGGGCTCACCCAGCGGTTGGCAGCGCTTCCTGCAAATGACCTACCGCGAACCCGATGGCCGAGCCGCGTTCCTGGCGTATCGCGAACAGAAACGCATCTCGCTGGCTGCCCCGGCAAAGATCAACCTGCTCGATGAGTTACTGCATCGCCACGCCCTGGATCGCGTCATCATCTTCACCTACGACAACGCCAGCGTGTACGAAATCGCGAGGCGCTTCCTCGTGCCGGCGATCACGCATCAGACGAAGACGCGCGAACGCCAGCAAATCCTCGAACGCTTCCACTGCGGCGAGTACAACGTGGTCGTCACCAGCCAGGTGCTCAACGAAGGCGTCGATGTCCCCGCCGCCAACGTCGGCCTGATCCTGTCCGGCACGGGCAGTGTACGCGAACACGTGCAAAGACTGGGCCGACTCTTGCGCAAACACGGCGACAAACAAGCGATCCTGTACGAAGTCGTCAGCCGCGACACGGGCGAAGAGTATACGAGCGAACGCCGACGCCAGCACGAGGCGTATCGGTGAGGTGCGTGAATGGTTAAGGTTGAAAGTTGATCGTCGCGCGCGGCTAGATCGTTCGGACGCTGCCGATCAATCGATCGATACGCTCTCGCCGCCACGTGAGGTAGCGAGGGCCCGCCAGGTAGCGAGCGAGATCGTTTGCGTGACGAATCGCACGCTGCCATCGCACAGGGCGACGCTGGCGCCGCTGCCGGAATGTCGGCTGCGCGCCGCCATCATCGTGGGGTTGGTGGCGGTGGGTGTACCGGTGCATGGCAGGTCGACTTGGTTGTTGCAATACCCGGGGGTGTAGATTACGTCGGGCGTGCTGCTGTTGATGCCGTTGTAGGCCGTGAAATTCGCCGCATCGCCCCACCAAATGAAGCCCCGAAGATCGCTGCCTTGGCCTTGCACGACTTCAGCGAACAACAGTGTATTGCTGACGCCGTCGGTTATAGATTGGAAGGTAATTTCGCTTGAGGATTGGAACTTATTTCGCGCGGGTTTAAACGGTGCGCCGCCAAACACCGTGCCGTTTAACCTCTCGGCTTGGCCATAGTCGGTGTTGCCATGGTTGGCCGCGTAGTTGTGGTTTGTCAAGCCGCCGAACGGCATGTTGGGCATGTCGGATGGGCATGTCAGAACCGCCAGGCGCCTGCTGCTGACGTTGGTCGTGTTCGGTGCTGCGCTGTAGCGTGGCCCAGTCGAGTCGTCGCCGCCCCAGTTGACGTAGAGACCGGCGAGATTCCCCTGATCGATGTATGGCATGATGAGAATAGGCCACGTGCCCCAACAGCACCACGACGAACCCATGCTGGCGGGCATCGACTTGTTGGCGTCGTGGAAGCTGTGCGTCGCCAGGGCGAGATTATGAAGATTATTCTGACACTGCATCCGCGCCGCCGACTCGCGCACCTTCTGGACGGCTGGCACAAGCAATGCGATCAGGATCGCGATGATCGCAATGACCACGAGCAGTTCGATAAGCGTGAAGCCAGGTCGGTTTTTTCGCATGGTTGCCTTCCTTACGGAATGCGATGTTCAAAAACATTCTTTCCTGCGTTGATCTCTATCTTGTTCGTTGAATTTACATTCCAGGTCTCTGGAATCCGATCCCTGGCGACGGGACGAGCCTGACCCGGCGCTTCCTTTGGCGGCCCCATGTCCGTCGCGTCACCCGAGAAAACGCGGACGGTGTACACTCCCGGCTTGAGGCCACGTTGCTTGGCGATGCTGTATTTTCCATTGACGATGACGGCGCCGCCGTTGGAGCACTGTTCCATATCGTCGGGTTCAAATTGAATCGTGCCCTGATCGAGCGGCTTGCCTTGAAAAAAAACCTCGCCCGACACCTCATGTTGGCCCGCGCCATCGCTCGAACAGCCAGCGACGGCCGCCAATGCAATCGCAACAATAACGCAGAGCCGAAACATCGATTTTCCAATTGGGTTTTGGAACTGCCTATTGCCTCAATTTAACACACCGTCAGATAAAGATCAAGAAGATTGCGCGGAAAGCGACGGGAGGGGGCAGGACAGCACTTGCGCACGTGTCGCGAGGCCACGCACTCTCGATCCCAAATTTACGCATTGAAGTGGCACTAGCGGCGTGAGCGATAGGTTCTGACAATCGCGAATGGAACCTTCCCCTCACGAGGCTAATCGTGGTTGGGAAATTCGGATCGTTTTTCCGTAGCATTCGCCAAAGATTCCTGATAGTATACTTCCACACTACCCCCGCTTACCTTCCTGCCGGAGATTCGGATGACTTCGCATTTTCCGCTTTCTCGTCGTAGTTTTCTAAAAATTGGCGGCATCGGTGCCGCGGGTCTGGCGCTTCCTCAGCTACTCAAGGCCGAGGATGCCGCCGGGATTCGCTCGTCGCGCAAGTCGGTGATTTTCATCTACCTCGTCGGCGGACCGCCGCACCAGGATATGTTCGATCTCAAGCCGAACGCACCGCAGGAGATCGCCGGCCCATGGCGACCAATCGCGACCAACGTCAACGGCATTCAAATCTGCGAGGCGTTGCCGAAACTGGCGAGCATGATGGATAAGCTCGTCGTCGTGCGTTCGGTCGTCGGCAATCAGGCCGATCACGATGCGATTCAAGTGTTCAACGGCCATCATCCGCGTCGACCCGGAAAGCCGCAAGGCGGTTGGCCTCAGTTCGGTTCGGTCGTTTCGCGGTTGCAGGGCGGCGTCGATCGCGCGACACCGCCGTTCGTCAGCCTGTGCTATACCACCACGCATGGCCCTTACAACGAACCCGGCCCTGGCTTTCTTGGCACGTCCATGGCGCCGTTCCGTCCGATGGGGCCGTCGCGCAACGACATGATCCTCAACGGCGTCACCGTGAATCGCCTCGCCGATCGCCGCACGCTGCTGCAGAGCTTTGACAGCCTGCGCCGCGACGTTGATATTAACGGCGCGGTATCCGGCATGGACCATTTCACCGAACAAGCGTTTGGCCTGCTGACATCATCGCGCCTTGCCGAGGCTCTTGATCTCTCCAAAGAAGACCCACGTATCGTCGCACGCTACGGCACCGGCAATCCGAATATCATGATCGACGCTAACGGCGCGCCGCGTGTGCCGCAGAGCATGTTGATGGCTCGTCGGCTCGTCGAGGCCGGTGCTCGCGTCGTTACGCTCAACTACAGCAAATGGGATTGGCACGGCGGCCTCAATGCCGAGGGCCGAGCCAACAACTCCGTCTTCTTGCGCGAAGCCGAAGACTTCCCGATCTTCGATAACTGCTTGTCCGCACTCATTGAAGACCTGCACGCTCGCGGCCTGTCCGATGATTGCACCGTCTGCGTCATGGGCGAGTTCGGTCGCACGCCGCGAATCAGCGCCCAGGTTGGCCGCGACCATTGGCCCCAAGTGAACATGGCATTGCTCGCAGGCGGCGGAATGCGCACTGGCCAGGTAATCGGCGCCACCGACCGCATAGCCGGCGAAGCGATCGCACGGCCCGTGACCTTCGGTGAAATCTACGCCACGCTGTTCCACAACCTCGGCATCAACCCGACCTGCGCGACCGTAACCGACCTCACCGGCAGGCCGCAATATATCGTCGAAGACAACGCCCAACCGATGCGCGAATTGGTGTGAGCGACTTGTTGGCCGAAATCGTAAGCGATGGAAAGCTCATCCATCGCTTACGCTGACATATTGGTTTTATCCACTTCCAACTCTAAGGCGTAGCTGCGCTTCTACATCCCGGCGTCACGGCAATATGACTTTCACGTTGCCCGTTGTCGTGATTCGCCTGCCTGGGCGTAGCCGAACTGACTCAACATTAAGAAGGCCGAACAATACAACAAACTCGCGATTAGCGATGGTTTCGCTCGTGGTTTTTCAATGCATTCGGCCTCCACCAATCGCAGTGCTCATGGTGGGGCTTGTGGCGTGGTTACGCGAACAACTCCGCGACAGCTCGGCCGCCGTCGGTAATGGGGACGGGGCGGTTGCCATCGTAGAGGGCCTTGGCGGGGTCGATGTTGAGGGCGCGGTAGATTGTCGCGTGAAAATCGGGGATCGAGACGGGGTTTTGCATGATGCGCTGGCACAGGTCGTCGGTCGCGCCGTAGGCCCCGCGATGGCGCAACCCGCCGCCGGCGAGGACGAGCGAGAACACCGCCGCCTGATGCGCCCGGCCGCCGCGCGTGTCGAAGCTGCTGGGGCGACCGAACTCGGTGCCGATCGCGATGAGCGTGCGGTCGAGCAGTTGGCGTTGTTCGAGATCGTCGATCAGGCCGGCCATCGCCATGTCGAGTTCGCGGATCAAGAGGTGCTGATTCAGTTGGCCTTCGTTGTGCGTATCCCAGCCGGTGCCGTTGATGAAGTTGAGATTGTGCGAGACTTCGATGAACCGCACGCCGCGTTCGACGAGTCGGCGGGCAAGCAGACAGCGCTGGCCGAACTCGCCGCCGAAACGTTCGCGCAACGCCGGGGCTTCTTCATCGAGCTGGAACGCGCGAAGGAACTGCGGCCCGGACAAACGCAGACTTTCGCCGATCGCCTGGTCGTAGGCTTGCACGGCGATCGGTCGGCCATTCGGTTGGCGGAGTTGCTGCAACAGGTATTCACGGTTCGCCTGGCGTTCGGTGGAGATGTCGGCGGGCCGCGTCAATCCCGCGGGGCCGGCGGTCGTGTCGGTGAGGTAAACATAGCCGGCGCGCGGGCCAAGAAAGCCGGGACCACGGCTGACGTTGGGATAGCCGATGAGCACATAGGCGGGTACGCCGTCGGTGCAGGCGCCACGTTCGTGGGCGATGATGGAGCCGATCGACGGATAGCTGATCGTGCCGGTCGTCGCTCGGCCCGTATGTACTCGTAGCGTGGCGGCGGCGTGCTCATCGACGACGTTGTGATGGATCGAGCGAATCGCCGTCACGCGGTCCATGCGCTCGGCAAGGCGAGGCAGGTACTCCGTGACGCGCACGCCGGTCACCGCCGTCGGGATCGACCGATACGCCGACCCAGCGACACGCTGCATCGGCTGGCCGACGCGCTTGGGGTCGAACGTATCGACCTGCGCCATCCCGCCGCCGAGCCAAATGAAGATGCAATGCTCGACCCGCCCGCCCGGCGACGGCAGGTTGGCGTGAGCAGGCAGCATTGACGCGGCCAGCGAACCGGCAACGCCGGCGAGGATTTGGCGGCGGGAGGGGTTGGTAAAATCTGGCATGATGTAGTCCTTCGGCGAAACAGAAACACATACTCACGCAGGAATGATATCATGATTTCGATCGAACCACAGCACATACTCCACGCGGCCAGAAATGCGACATTGGCGAGCCTAGCTGCGTAAGCGGCAGGTTTGCGGGCACGTCAACCTGCCGCTTACGCGGCTAGGCTCGCCAAAGCGATCAATTCACCGCGTAAAGATCATCTCCGGCGAGTTCAGTGTCGCCCACAGCACGTCCTCCATGCGCTCACGCCATTCGCGCGTCAGGCGTGGTGTCGGCGGGTCGCCACGGCGGGCGGCTGCTTCGAGCTGAATCTTGATCTCGCTTGCTTCCGGCATCAGGTGGTTTGACCACGAGATATACCTCGGCGGCATCCGCTTCACCGGCACGATCACCGGCGACTTCACGATCCGCTCCGCGAAGCCCGGGCGCAGGTGCTCGGCGAGGCTCGCACGCTCATCCACCGACAGCTTGCGCGTGTAGACACGCAGGAACAGGCGATCGACCAACTCCTCCGGCGATTGGCTTCGTAGTGCCAACTCGGTGATGCCGTGCTCGTCGGAGAGCCGAGTCAACCACGTGCCGACGACGCCGTTGGCGAGCAGGGCGGGCTGGAGCAAATTAGGCGACACATCGCGATCAGTCAGCGGGCTTGGCCGAGACGGACGCCAGCCGAACGCTTCAAGCACGTCGATCACCGCCTGAACGCGCGGTAGGGAGAGGCTAGGGCGATCGCGTTCGTTCGAGGTCGAGGCGAACATCCACGAGCGGTGCGGCTTACCCATGCTGATCGAGTTCTTGATGTCGCGGGCGCCGTCCACATCGAGGCTGACTTCCTCGGTGTTCATCGGCCTACCGACGGCGTAAAATAGCGAATCGACAATCTGCTCCGCCGTCAATCGGCGCGGCACATGGGCGATGTGATACGGGTCGGCGTCTTTGTGCGTTGGGTCGGCGATGCGCTGATAGGCGTGCGAGTTGAGAACGAGCCGGGTGAGTTGCTTCATGTCGTAGCCGTTGCTCGTAACCTCTCGGCCCAACCAGGTTAGCAATTCGGGATGCGTCGGTTGGCCTTTCTCCCAATCATCGACCGGTTCGACGAGGCCGACGCCCATGAGCCGTTTCCAGACGCGATTGGCGATGACCTGAGCGAAGCGCTCGTTGCGGACGTCGGTGATACGTTGAGCCAAGTCGTCGCGCGTTTTGCCTGCGTCGGCTTTGGAGGTCAAAGCGAACGGCCAGGCCGGCGCGACTTTCGTGCCTGGCTTGAGCGACACGGTGATGAGCGGCTTGCGGTCTTTACCGTGGATTTTGTCGATCGGCACGCTGCTTGTCACTGGCACGGCGAGCGGGGCTTCGTTGAGCATGGCGGCGATACTGAAGAGGTCCTTCTGCGTGGACTTGTGTCCCGGGGCGTCGTGGCAGCGGGCACATTTCATCTGCACACCGAGAAACGCCGATGCGACGATGACCGCCTTCTCCGCGAACGGCACGTCGTTCTGCGACGCCATCGCGAATCCCGCCGGGCCGCCGTAGGAATGGCTACCGCGCATGCGGACAAGTTCGGTGACGAACAGATCCATCGGCTTATTGTCGAGCAGCGCTTCGTGAATCCACCAGCGGAACGGGCCAGTGTTGTTGAGCGTCGGGTTAAGGATGTTCGGATTCTCCGCCAACACATCCTGCCAATAGCTCACCCAGTGGTCGGCCCAGCGCGGATCGTCAAGCAACTTGTCGATGACGCGAGCGCGCTTGTCAGGCCGCAGGTCATTGAGAAACGCGTCGATTTCGCTCGGCGTAGGCAGCACGCCGACGGTGTCGAGCGTCACTCGACGAAGGAATGTCAGATCATCCGCGAGGCCCGGCAGTGGGCGGCGCTTCAACCCGGCGGGATCGTAGGAGGCGCCGCCGCGAATCCATTTACGCAATGTGTCGATCTCAATCGCCGTCAATCCGGGGCCTTGCGGCGGCATCTTTTCCGTGGCTTCCATCGTGATGAGGCGTGCGATCAGCTCACTCTTATCCGGTTGGCCGGGGACGATTGCGGGTAACTTCGATGCGCCGCCGCGCTGGGCGGAGGCCAGATCGTCGAGCCGAAGTTTGCCTTTGACTTTGTCGCCCTGGTGGCACGAGAAACACTTCGCTTGCAGGATCGGCTTGACCTCGGCATGGTAATCGACGCCTCCTTTAAACTTGTCGCCGAGCACGAATGCGTCTTCGATTTTGGCCGCGAGAAAATGATCGATCGCATTGTGTGCCAGCATGCCTTTGGCGAGCGCTGGCACGACAATCGGCGGTTGCTTATCCAGCCAGCGTTTCGCCTCCGCGCGTCGGCGTGCCCATTCATCGCCATGTTTCGCGAGTTCTTTCATCCGTCGTTCGGCTTCGATTGCTTTGAGCCGCGCCGTCTCGGCTACTTCGTAGACTTTCCAACCGGCGTCGGTGTAGGCGACTTTCATCGCCGGCGCGATAAGGTGGAACGTCTCGGAGCCAGCCAGAGAGATAGCGGCAACGGTCTCGCCGAGTTCGGAGCGCATGATGCCGTTGCCTCGCTTGCCGCCGACGATCGTCTCGAGCACGATGCGATGCGTCTTGCCGGTGCTGACGAACGTCGTCCATTTCTCGCGATTGCCCGGCGGCGCGAAACGAAAGTCGGGGCCGAGGTCGAGGTAGTTCGTCGGGATCGGCGAGTGCCCATCGGTCAGCACCGGCACGAATGGCGTCGTCAACAGCACTTCGCCATCGATCCACAGCTTGGTCGCACCACGAGCCCGCAATAGGATGCGATGCTTGCCGGCGGGCAGCGTTATGTCAGCACTTGCACGCAGAAGAAACGGAATCGACCGGTCGGCTCGCACGCCGGTGTCGATGTACTTGAACGGCACGTGGAAGAACCCGAACTCGTCGGCGTCATAGTGCTCCGTCGCGGCGGGGGGGGCGGACGGCCATTCCTGCTTCTCGGCCAGGCCACCTTCGCAGATTTCGACGCGCACTTTCGGTGGAACGTTGGCAAAGGTCGCCGTGATACCGAATGAGAATATGCAAATCGCGGCCAGGATGTTGCGCATCGACGATACCTTGATATTTGAATTTGCCGCTTGCGGCTTAGCGCTCGCACGGCGTGCCTTGAGCGCTAAGCCGCAAGCGGCGACACAGGAAGTCACTTCGTCTTTGACATCAACAGTTCTTTATACGCCCGCCGATCGACGTGGTTCTTCAATAGTACGGTGTCTTCGTTCGCCCACCACAGCTGGCCGGAGTGCGCGAAGCAGCCGTTGTTCGTACCGTTGCGTGCGATCAGCGGGATCGCGCCGAGGCTGCCTGCTTTGCCGGCGCGTACCTTGGTCCAACCGGTTTTCATGCCGAGGAAGCGGTGTACGCCGAAACCGTTCTCGTCGGCGTGCACGACATCGAGCTTGCCGTCAGCATCGAGATCGACGAATCGCACGCCGGCGTGAATCGATGGCGGCAGCGAAAAATTCAAGCGCCGCCAGCCTTGCGCCACATCGAAGGCGAACACGTTACCGGCCTCGTCGATTTTCTCACAGATGCCGTCGCCGTCGAGATCGAGCAGGCGATAGATGGCAGAGGCCGCATCGATCGGCTTCTTGAAATTCAGATCGCTGATCCATTTGTCGCCGTCGAAATGCATCAACCCTTCGCGGAAGGTGTCGGGCGCTTTGTCGCCGGGGACACGTGCGAAATGGGCGATCGACGCGCAGCCGTTCTTCTGCAACACGCCGAAGCGAACCCCGCCGCCGAGCACGAGGTTGAGCGCCAGACCGTCGGGGCCTTTGATGATGCGCCAGCCTTTGAGGTCGGTGTCCCAGAGATAGGTCTTGCCGCCGCGCGAACGGAAATCGACGATGTCGAGATAGCCGTCGTTATTGACATCGACGAGGAAGACGCTGTCGGAGCACGCTCGCCATTCGTGGCCGGCGAAGAGCGATTTTTGCAGGCGGTCATGGGCCTCCTTGAACGTGAGGAACTTCACTTTCGTGCCATGCTTTTCGACGGCATGGTCGATGAACTCGATGACCTGCTCGGCTTTGATCCAGCCGTGCGGGTGAAAGACCATGTTGAAGACGCCCTTCTTGGCGACGGTGCAATCGAGGGCCGCTTTCCAGTCGCGCACCGTCAACGGATTGTTCGGCTTGTGCAGATACTGGGCTTCCCAGTCGCTGGGCGTCATGCATGGGAACTGCCAGCAGTGTTGGCCGATCACGTAGGGGTACGGGTAGTTCTCGATCCAGTTGACGAAGTCGCGGTCGCCGGGAAGGTACTTCTTGAAGCGTTCCTTGCCCGCGTCCAGCACCAGATCTTTGGGCAGGTCGGGATCGGCGGCGGTGTAGCACATGAACACCGACGAATCGAGCGTCAGGTAGTTTCTCTTATCGGTCACTTTATTGAAAACCTCTGCCCAGTGGCGCGGGCTGGGCGTGTTGAGCGAATCGCAGCACGGCATGCGAAACGCTACGGGCTTGCTATTGGGCACGGCGTTCAGCAGATCGACGCCGCGATCGGTGGTGTCCTTCGCCTTCGCAAACCCCGGCTTGAAGTACGGGCATGGATGATCGACCGTGTGCACCTCCAGGCTCAGCCCCTCCTTCAGCCAACCTTGCAAGCGCTTGTCCATCGGATCGATGTTGCACGTCATGATGCTGACCGGCGCGCGGCCATCGATCTTCTTGAGCCGATCGAGAATGGGCCGCAGGTAGGCTTCATATTTTTTCGGATCGCGCATGTCATCGATAGCGAGCACGACGACGGCTTCGACGCCATCCTCACCGACCCATTGCGGCGTGGTGAGCTTGGGGAACTTCGTGTGCGGATAATAGGGATCGAGATCATCGAGATACGCGAATCGATTGCCTGGCGTTATCACCGGCGGCTGCGCAAGCGCGGGCAGCGGGAGCAGAAGAAGGAGCAGGGAGAGGAGACGCATGGGGGACTCCGG
>CAMAUE010000160.1 GCA_945861245.1 Singulisphaera sp. GP187 | reverse complement strand
CTTTCGACCCCGGCAGTTCAAGCGTTGGCGCAGCGCAAAGGGGGCGGCCCTTCCAATCAGATTCGCCTCGACGGATTGACGGCGCTCACCGTCGAGGGAGCCAAGGCGCTCGCGGAAGCACATGGACATAGCTGGGATGGACGACTGCCCGCCATGAAGACTATTCCCGAAGATGTGGCCGAGGCGCTGGCCAAGCGACAGGGAGGAATTTCCCTGGAAGGGCTGACGTCGCTTTCGGATGAGGCGGCCAAGGCAGTGGGAGGAAAACTGGGGGGCAATCTGCCGCGCTTGACCTCGCTCACCGTCGAGTCGGGCAAAGCCATCGCCGGCCCCATCCCCGGGCAGTTTCATCGGACCCTCATTCTTGATGGGCTCACTACGCTTCCCGATGACATCGCCTTGTCCATTGGAGGAAAAGACAGCCGAGGCGACCTGCACCTCAACGGCCTGACATCGCTCTCTCCTATCGCAGCGAAGGCCATCTGCCAGCGAGAGGGCAATCTGTACCTCAACGGTCTGACCACGATTTCCGACGAAGCCCTCAAAGCGCTCGCAGATCATAAATCGCCCGGGTACGCAAGGCCGATCGTCTTTCTCAAAGGCCTGACGAAGATTTCCGACGAAGGCGCCGCCATCCTGGGGGCGTGGCCGAAATGGTGCGGCGAACTTCGCGTCTTGCCGTCGATCTCGGAAAAGGCGGCTGCCGCGTTTGCATCGTCTCGAAGCTGGGATGGCAGGCTCCCCGCACTCAAGACGATCTCGCCCGAAGTTGCCCGGGCACTCGCGCAACGCCGGGGCAACCTGGCACTCGATGGCCTGACCGCGCTCTCCGAGGAAACGGCGAAGGAACTCGCCAAGCATCATGGCGGCACACTCTCGCTCAATGGCCTGAAGGATCTATCGGACAACGCGGCTATCGAGTTCGCCCAGCACGATGGCCGGCTGTCGCTGAACGGCTTGACCACACTTTCCAACGGCGCTGCCGCCTCGCTGGGCAAACACAAGGGGGAGTGGCTGTTCCTCGACGGTCTGACGACGCTGTCCGACGATGCTGCGAAATCAGTGGCACAACATTCGGGCATAGTCTCCTTGGGCAGTTTGCAGAAACTCTCGGATCAATCGCTCAAAGCACTGCGGGCCAATCCCAGAATTGCGATCGCCGAGAAGTTTCGCGCCAGGAGCGTGCACACGCCGGTCGCGACCGATGCGAAGGTCGTCGGCGCCTTTCTCGACTCCAACTGCATGAGTTGCCACAGTGGGAAGCGCAAGGAAGGCGACTTCTCAATGGACGGACTGACGTTCGAAAACATCGCCGGCCGGGTCGCGTATGCGTCGATCCTGGAACGGCTCCGCGCGGGCGACATGCCGCCGTCGATCACGGACCGGCCCGATCCTGCCGAGTCCGCGGGCGTTGTAAAGTGGATTGCGTCGCAACTCGATACGCCATTCAAGGGGCCTGCGAAGTTCTATGTGGTGAAAGAAAAACCGGTGGACGGCAACCGTCTGCCGCACGTGATCCTCTTCGGCGGTCCACGCGGGCCGAGCGTGCCTCCGCCGCCCAGACTTTGGCGTTTGTCACCGTCCGCTTACACGAAATCGCTCAGTGGGCTCAATGTGCAAGGCCTGCAACAGCCATTTGGCTTGATCCAAGATTCCGGCTTCCGCGATTTCTCCGCTCTTTACGCACCCGATGAAGGAGCGTCGAGTCTGCTTCTCACCAATGCCGAGCAAGTTGTGCTGGCCCAGGTGCGCGCCCATACCATCGTCAACATCGTCGAAAAGCCCGAGGTTGCCAAAGAGACGCTTTGGCCGAGCGAGGCACGCATCAAGTCGGCGACAGTGGAAGAACGCAAGCATTTCGAAAAGGGGGATCGCGTCCGTCAAGGGAACGGAACCTTCGCGCCACTGATGCATCCCAAGGTGGCTGCGAATCGCGATGAACTCGTGAAAGCGCTGAATCAGCAGTATCAGGCGATTGTCTCGCGAACGCCAAGCGAGAAAGAGTTGGAGAGCGTCCTGGAACTATACAAGGACGTGGCGAAGGAAGGAGACTATTCGCTGGCGGGCAAGACGGTCCTCATGGCCCCGCTCATGACGCCGGAAGCCATCTTGCGCTTCGAGGTTGGTCTCGGCGCGGAGGTTCGGCCCGGGGTGCGAATGCTTTCGCCGCGCGAAACCGCGTTCGCGCTGAGCCTGGCCCTGTCGGACAAACGCGACCTGAATCTTTTGTCTGCCGCCGCGCAAGGGAAGCTCACGACGCGTGAGGAAGTCGCCGATACGATTCGAAGCGTTTTTGAAGACCCCAAGCTCGGCAAGCCGCGCGTGCTACGGTTTTTCCGCGAATACTTCGATTATTACCGGGCGCCGGAGGTTTTCAAAGATCCGTTGCCCGACTACCTTCAGCGCCGTGGCGTCCACTTTAATCCGCGAGGATCGGTTGAGGATACCGACGTCCTGGTTCTGTCCATTCTGTCCCACGACAAGGAAGTCTTCAAGGAACTGCTGACTACCGCCGACTCCTATCGAACGCACGAGTTGTTTGGTTCGTCGGAGGACAGCCTTCGCAATGATCACGGTCCGCTGTTTCGCAAGTTCAGCCCGTTCGCGATGGAACATCGGGTGCCACCGCAGGGCGACCGCATCGGCATTCCAATGCAGCCAAGTTGGCTGGTGGCCTGGTCGGCCGGCAATGACAACGACATCGTTCGTCGTGGCCGCTGGGTGCGTGAGAAGCTGCTGGGCGGTCGCGTACCGGATCTACCCATCAACGTGCAGGCCATGGTGCCGGAGGATCCGCATCGCACGTTGCGAGAGCGGCAAATGGTCACGCGTGCCGGTGCCTGCTGGAAGTGCCACTATCGCATGGACGATCTCGGCACGCCGTTCGAGCACGTCAATCACTATGGATTTGTACGCTCAACCGAACGGGTGCTCGATCTCGAAGCGATGAAGTCGGTCAAAGACAAGAAGGCCAAGATCTACCGCGACGCTCCACTCGACACCACCGGCTTCATCCGCAACAGCGGCGACCCGAAGCTCGACGGCCCGGTCAAGGACGCGCCGGAGATGCTGCGCCGCATGGCCGAATCGGACCGGGTGAGGCAGGTGTTCATCCGCCACGCGTTCCGCTACTTCCTGGGCCGCAACGAAACGCCCGGCGACGCGCCGACGTTGCAAGAAGCTGACCGTGCCTACGTCGAAAGCGGCGGCAGTTTCAAGGCACTGGTGGTTTTGCTGTTGTCCTCCGAATCTTTCCTGTACCGAACTGTTCCCTCCAAAGGACCCCAACAATGACTCTTCCCACCAACAAAAATCGCTCGTGCGACGGTCTCCACCGGCGTGAACTACTCCAAATGGGAGCTGCGGCTTTCTGCGGCTTGACCCTGGCGGATTTCTTGCGGGCCGATGCACGCTCCACGGTCGATTCCTCGTATCGCAAGAGATCGATTGTCAACGTCTGGTTGGCCGGCGGCGCCTCCCACTTGGACACGTTCGATATGAAGCCGAATGCCCCTGTGGAGTTTCGAGGGGAATTTAGGCCCATCGCTACCCGCATGCCAGGCGTCCAGATCTGCGAGTACCTTCCACGCATCGCCGAGCGGATGGACCGCATGGCCCTCATTCGCTCGCTCATGGGGACCGTCGACTCGCACGACGGAGCCATGTGTGCGACGGGCTATCCGCCGGGGAGTTTGCGCAACATCGGCGGACGACCGAACATTGGGTCCGTTGTGGCCAAAATCCAGGGCCCCACGAACGGCAATGTTCCCACCGCCGTCGCCATGATCTCCGGCTATAACCCCAGCGAACAAGCGTATTTTCGATCTGCAGGGTTTCTCGGCCGATCCTTCGACTGTTACACCCCGGACAGCGAAGATGGGCGAGCCAACCTGATGTCACGCAATATCACACCGGATCGCCTGGATCTCTTGTCTAGGTTCGACACCATCCGCAGAGACATCGATACCCGCGGCAACATTGAGGCGATGGATGCCTATACCCAGCGAGCCGTTCAGTTCGTGACATCCCGCGAGTTCGCACTGGCGCTCGACATCACTCGCGAACCGCTTGCCGTGAGAAACCGGTATGGCGTTGGGTTCGGGAGAAGCCCGATGAATAATAGCACCGTACTCGGCCTGCAGAATGCCCGGTTTCTGATGGCACGTCGGTTGATCGAATGCGGAGCGCGTTGCGTCAACCTGACCTGGGAAGAGGGGAGCGCACGGCGGTGGGACACTCACCAGGACAACTTCAATGCCCTGCGACATGAGTTATTGCCTTCCTTCGACATCGGCCTCAGCGCCTTTTTCGATGACCTCGAAGCGAGGGGCATGTTGGACGACGTTATGGTGCTAGTGTGGGGCGAGTTTGGCCGTACGCCGCGTATCAACAATAATGCCGGGCGTGATCACTATGCGCCGGCGGCGTCCGCGCTCTTGTTTGGCGGCGGTTTGAACGTGGGCCAGGTCATCGGCAGTACGGCCCGTTACGGTGAACGACCGCTTGATCGCCCGATCCACTACCAGCAGATGTTCGCCACGCTGTATCGACACCTCGGTATCGATCCGGCGCAGGCTACCGTGTTGGACCCGAACAATCGGCCGCAGTACCTCCTTGAACATACGGATACGATCCGCGAACTGGTCGGGTGAAGCAAGAAGTCCGATGAAGGGAGCTACAATGTTCACAATCCGACCGAGTCACTCTGATGGCTGTTCCCGGCGTGCGTTCCTGCGCATCGGCGTGGCCGGCCTGGGAACGCTCGGCCTGACGCGTCTCCTCCGCGGCGGTGAACCGGCTGATCGACCGTGGGTGCGAGACAAGTCGGTCGTGTGGCTGTGGCTTGGCGGTGGTCCGCCGCAAGCCGAAACGTGGGACCCGAAGCCCGACGCGCCGGAATCCGTCCGCACGATGTTCGGGACGACCAGGACCGTGCTGCCTGGAGTCGCTTTCGGTAGCCACTTTCCGAAACTGGCGCAGCGGGCGGACCGGCTTGCGGTCATCCGCTCGTTCCAAACGCCGTGCATGGACCACCAAGACAACTGGGTCCGTGCGATGCTCACCGGGAGCGCGGCGAGGATGTCGCCACCCAGTGCCGGGTCCGTGTACTCCTACCTCCGCGGGACCAACCACCCGACCACGGGGGTGCCCAGCTACATCGTACTCGACAGCGGCAACAACAGGGAGTTCCTGCAGGAGCACTTCCTCCGGGGCAATACCCACGGCGACCTGCCCGAGGCCTACGCACCGTTCAACCCGGCGGGCGTCATCACGAGGTCGCCGGCGCCGACCGGACCGCAACGGAGGCCGGACGGTAACGTCACGTTCTCGCCTCTGCTCCAAAACATGGAACTGCGGCTGCCGGCAGACCAAGCCGCGGACCGCCGCGAACTGCTTCGCGAGTTCGATACCGCGACCCGCAGGTTGGAGTCGGGCCGGTCGTTCGCGGCCCACGACGCATACATCGAGCAGGCGTACAGGGTGCTCAGGGGAAGTGTCGCCGAGGCGTTTCGGCTCGACCGCGAGGATTTGAGGCTCGTGGAGCGCTACGATACGAGTCACATCACGCTGACGTGCCCGAACTTCCTCAACCTGCCCGATTTTCCGCGGCGGCCGTCGATGCTCGGCCGGCAGATGTTGATGGCCCGGCGGTTGTGTGAGGCCGGGGCCGGGCTGGTCATGGTCGAGAACTGCGGGTGGGACTACCACAACGAGGGGCTGAATCCGGGGATGAGGGACGGGCTTGAGGGTTTCGGACCGCAGCTCGACCACGCGGTGTCCGTGTTCCTCGACGACGTCCGCGACCGTGGACTCGAGGACCGCATCCTGCTCGTCGTGTGCGGCGAAATGGGGCGCTCGCCGAGGATCAACCCCAGGGGCGGTCGCGACCACTGGCCGACCCTTGCCCCGCTCTTCCTTGCCGGCGGCGGGTTCAGAATGGGACAAGTGATCGGACGATCGGACCACCACGCCGGTCGCCCCGTGTCAACGCCCGTGACGCCCGCCGACCTGATCTCCACCGTGCTGCGGACCCTCGTTGACCCGACACAGTTACGCCTGTTCCCGAACATCCGCGCCGACCTGCTCCGCCGTGTCGAGCAAGGCGAGCCGATTCTCGGGCTTACTTAACCCGTGCCCTCGGTGGAGGCGGCACGAGCGCTGGTGGTCCTACTTTCCTCAGAGTCATTCCTGTACCGAACCGTTCCCAAGCTTGCGAAGGAATTAAAATGAACATCTTCGACACTGCTTTGAAAATGGTGGCACCGAACCAACTCGACCGGCGAACGGTCCTCAAGGGCGTCACGCTCGGCGCCGGGGCCGTCGTGCTGCAGCCGTTCCTGCAACGGCTCGAGGCCCAGGCACGTGGCGAAGCGCCCCCGCCGAAGATCGTCTTCGTCATCGAGGGCAACGGGATGTATTCGCACCACATTCGGCCCAACACGTTGGGAAGAGCCGGGTATCGAAACAGTGAAACGGACCGGCTTGTCGACGCTTCATTGAATGGTCACGAACTGCCCGATCCTATCGCGCCGCTTGCTCCTTACAAGGACCGAACGACGATTCTTCTCGGCATCTCGGGTAAAAACCTCGAACCAAATCACGGCGCGGGGTTCGGAACGCTCGGCTGCTACAACGCTGGTAGGTCGGCCAACGGCGGGTCGAACGAAGCGCGTTTCCAAACCGTCGATCATGCACTGGCGGCGAGGTTGCCCGGCATCATTCCGGTTGTTGGTTTGGGGGTGTACGGCAACCCCGGGGTCGTTTTTGCCAACACCGTCTCAGCCAGTGATCGCCGTCGTCCCCTGCCGATGATTTGTCAGCCGGAAGTCGCTTTCCGGACGCTCTTCGGCAGCGTAGCGGAGGGGAATGCGGCCCAATCCTTCAATGCTCGCAACAGGCTTCTCGACTGGTGCCGCACCGATATCCGGAGAGTGCGTAGCGAGTTGCCGGCCATGGACCGCGAAATGCTTGATGTGTACCTGAGCACTTTCGAACAGATGCGATCTCGAGAGGACCGGATCGCCGCGCTCAGGGAGCCATTGCGAACCCATCGGCCCGCAACCGACCGATTCAGTAGCGCCGTGCAGACCGACCGATTCGAGGCCCATTGTGCCCTGGCGACATCCGCGCTGGCCTCCGGCCTGACGAACGTGGTGGTTCTCGATGCATCGTGTGGACCGCACAATTACAAGACCTGGAGGGAACTGGGCGTGACACTCGATGGTCACTCGATCGGCCATATGGCGGGCCAGTCAGGACAGGAACAACACTCCATGCCGATCCGCCGATATCATGCCGCACGGGTGGCGGATCTGGCAAGGCGGTTCCAAGCGATTCGGGAAGGCAATGGCACGATGCTGGATAATACGCTCATCATTTATATGAGCGATGCGGCCGAGGATCACCATGGGCAAGGATTGCAATGGCCGATGGTGCTCGTGGGCAATCTGGGAGGCCGACTCAGGACGAACGGGCGTTTCCTGCAATTTCCCACTTACAACACGAACGGCCACCGGACGCTGAGCAACCTGTATCTTTCGCTGTTGCACGCGGTCGGTGATCGTCGCGAGCGGTTCGGCGATTCCGATGCTGGTTTGCGCGATATCAACATCGCCGGCCCGTTGACCGAAATTTTGGCGTAACGATCCATCGACAATCACGATCCTTCGAACGTAAAGGGAATTGAACATGCACAACACACCGAAAATGGTCACTCCCGACCAACTCGACCGCCGATCAGTCCTCAAGGGCGTCACACTGGGTGCCGGGGCCGTCGTGCTACAGCCGTTCTTGCAACGGCTTGAGGCCGAGCAAGCTGGGCAAGCGCCGCCCAAGCGGTTCATCTTCTTCTTGGAAAGCAACGGCCTTTATCCTCACCACATTCAGCCACGAAATTTGGCGGCCCCGCCACGGGGTGCGGATCGGCTAATTGATCGAAGCCTGGCCGATCTTGAACTTCCCGAACCGATCGCGCCGTTGACGCCGTTCAAGAATCGCATGGCGATCATCCAAAAACTCTCGCACAAGATCTCCGGCGGCGGCGATCACGGCAAAGGCTATGGCGGTCTCGGCTGTTTCAACTGGCGGCGCGGCATTGCCGGCCAGACGATTGATCACGCTCTCGGCTCGGCCCAACGGAGCATCATTCCGGTGGTCGGGCTTTGCGTTCCACCTTCAGCGAACGCGGCGTTCGCCAACTCCGTCTCGGCCAGCGCTCCGCGCCGACCGACTCCCATGGTTTGCCAACCGGACCTCGCTTTCCAGATGCTGTTCGGCAGCGTGGCGGATGGGGACGCGGGGCGCGCGTTTCAGGCGCGGAACCGCTTGCTGGACTGGGCTCGTTCCGACATCCGTCGTGTTCGCAGCGAATTGCCGGCGATGGACCGCGAGCAACTCGACATTTATCTCGATACCTTCGAACAGATGCGTTCGCGCCAAGACCGCGTCAACGACAACCGCGAACGCCTCCGGGCCAATCTGCCCGCACTCGATCGCTTCGACAGCCGACGGACGACCCAACGCTTCGAGGCCCAGTGTGCGATCGCTACGGCTTCTCTCGCGTCAGGCCTCACGAACGTGGTGACGATCGATGCGGCCGGCGGCATCGGCAATTATCACACCTGGACTGACCTCGGCGTCACCAAGGACGGACATGCGATTGGCCACTCGGTCGACGCACCCGACAGCGTGCAATTCGCCATTGCGATTCGCCGCTTCCATGCCGAGCGCGTCGCTGATCTGGCCCGCCGGCTCGATGCCGTGCGCGAAGGCAACGGCACGATGCTCGACAACACCCTCATCATCTGGATGAGCGATTCGGGCGAGGGACATCACGGCTTCTGTGCGGAATGGCCGTTGGTCCTGGTCGGCGGTTCGGCGGGTCGTTTGCGGACCTCGGGGCGCTTCCTGCAGTATCCGAACTATGAAACCGCCGGGAATCGCACGATCGCCAACTTCTACCTGTCGCTTCTGCATGCAGTCGGCGATCGCCGCGAACGATTCGGGGAACGCGATCCGAACATGAACGAAGCCGAACAAGCCGGACCGCTTGCGGAGATCATGGCGTAGCGTGTCAACCGAAGTGAATATCAACTGGTCCGCTAATTGGAGTTTGCATGATGTTCAACATTGTTGATTCTGGCAGCGCCCAATTGAGCCGACGCTCGTTTTTGCAAATCGGCACTCTGGGCTTGGCAGGCCTGTCGCTGGCGGATCTGATGGCGTATCGCGCGGCGGCGGCATCGCAGGGAGTTAGCTCGCAAGACAAGGCCGTCGTGCTGCTTTTCCTCCAGGGCGGCCCGCCACAGCACGAGACGTTCGATCCCAAGATGTCTGCTTCGGAAAACATCCGCAGCACTACCGGCGAGGTGCAAACGCGCCTGCCCGGCATCACCTTCGGCGGCACGTTTCCCCAAATGGCGAATCTTGCCGATCGGCTCTCCGTGGTCCGCTCTTTCCAGTCGCGTAACGGCGGTCATGAATATACGGGGACGATCTCCGGTGGATTCCCTGGCGGTGCCGCTGTGTCCGCGATCTATGCCCGCCTGGCCGGTAGCACGCATCCCACGAGGGTCTCCACGCCATACGCTGAGGGACCGTGAAATTGAAGTGTTGCCGAGACCGTTCGCCCTTGAAAGCCGTATGGACCTATGACGATAAAGAGTCTGCACGTTGGTATTCTCTTTCTGCTTGCCAGCTTTCCAGGCACGGTGTGCGCGCAGGATGATGCGTTTTTCGAGAATCAGGTTCGTCCCCTTCTCGTTAAGCATTGTCAGAATTGTCACGGTCCGAAAAAGCAAAGCGGCGGGCTGCGGCTGGATTCGCGGGAAGCGGCTATCCGCGGCGGTGATCGTGGGCCGGCCCTGGTTTCTGGACAGGCGGACAAGAGCCTGTTGATTCAGGCCATCTCGCACAAAGACGACTTGCGTATGCCCCCCAAGTCGAAGCTGAGCGGTTCCGATGTCGCCGTGTTGACGAAATGGATTGCCGCGGGCGCCCCCTGGCCCAAGGAGGCCAATCAGGGCGCGGCCATACGCACCGGTCCCATCTCGTCTGAGGAGCGAAAATTCTGGTCGCTGCAACCAGTGAAGCCGGTTGCGCCGCCCAAGGTCAACGACGCGGCCTGGTCGAGGAACGACATCGATCGATTCATCTTGCAGCGGTTGGAAGAGAAGCAGCTCAAACCCGCGCCAGATGCGGATCGGCGAACGCTGATTCGGCGTGTCACTTTCGATCTGATCGGTTTGCCGCCGACGCCCGAAGAAGTGGAGGCGTTTCTGGCGGACAAGTCGCCCAATGCGTTTGCGAAAGTGGCAGATCGGCTTCTTGCTTCCGAGCATTACGGTGAACGCTGGGGCCGGCACTGGCTCGATGTCGTGCGCTATGCCGACACAGCCGGCGAGACCGCGGATTATCCGGTGCCGCAGGCGTATCGCTATCGCAACTGGGTGATCGACGCCTTCAACGCCGACAAGCCGTATAACGACTTCATTCGCGAGCAGCTCGCCGGGGACATCCTCGCTGCGAAAGGCCCGCCGGAGAAATACGCCGAGCGCATCACCGGCACCGGCTTCATCGCCATCTCGCGGCGCTTCGGTTTCGATCCCGAGAATTATTTTCACCTGACCATCCAGGACACCATCGACACCGTGGGGCAGACGTTCCTGGGCTTGTCGCTGGGCTGCGCGCGCTGTCACGACAACAAATTCGATCCGGTGCTCCGCGGCGATTACTATGCGCTCTACGGCATCTTCGACAGCACACGTTATTCGATTCCAGGCTCGGAGAGTAAAAGCCAACCAGCCGACTTCGTCCCGCTCGTGTCGCCGGAGGAGGCGAAACGGCTGAAGGCCGAGGCGGACAAGGCCAAGAGCAAGGCTCCCCCATTCGAAGTTGCCTATGGTGCGTTCGAGGGAAAGCCACACAATGCCCGCATGCACAAGCGCGGTGAGCCCCGTGATCTCGGCGACGAGATTCCGCGACGCTGGCTCGAGGTGCTCGGTGGGACGCCACTGGAAAATCCGGCGGAGAGCGGCCGGCTCGAACTGGCGGGTTGGATTGCGTCGAAGGACAATCCGCTGACGGCCCGTGTCATGGTCAACCGCATTTGGCAGCATCACTTCGGCGCCGGACTCGTTGCGACTCCGAACGATTTCGGCACGCGCGGCCAGCGCCCGACGCATCCCGAATTGCTCGATTTCCTGGCCGCAAAATTCATCGCCGACGGGTGGTCGATCAAGGCGATGCACCGACTCATCGTCCTTTCGCATGCGTATCAAACGTCAAGCAAGGGGGATGCCGCTCTGGAAAAAGCCGATCCAACGAACGCGCTGTGTGGCCGCTATCCCATTCGCCGACTCGATGCCGAGGCGATTCGCGATGCGATGTTGGCGGTTGCCGGGGCTCTGGATCGCAGTCCCGGTGGTGCGCATCCTTTTCCAACAGGTAAGGGATACTCTCAACATAACCCGTTCTCGGCCGTGTATGAGACAAAACGACGCAGCGTCTACTTGATGACGCAGCGGATCAAGCGACACCCGTTCCTGGCCCTGTTTGACGGTGCCGATACCAACGCCAGCACGCCGCAGCGCATTCTGACCACGGTGCCAACGCAGGCGCTGTTTCTGATGAACGATCCCTTTGTTCACGAACAGGCGGCTGCCTTCGCCGGCCGCATTCTCGCTTTGTCGAAGGATGAACGCGACCGCATTCGCCTGGCGTATGAGCTTGCCCTGACGCGACCGCCCCTGGAACTGGAATACGAAGAAGTCAGTCGATTTTTGAAAACGTATCGAGAGCGGCGCAAAAGCCTCACGGTCGAGATCGCCGAACGCGAAAGCTGGGCTGCTTTCACACGGACGCTGCTCGCGCGGAATGAATTCTTGTTCGTGCAATGAAGTTGACGCTTTCTGGAGTCGTGATATGAGCAAACAGATTCTCTCTCGCCGTGAGATTTTTCAGCACGCCGCCGGCGGCTTTGCGTCGATCGCACTTGCGGGCATGCTGGCCGAGCGATCGCCGGCACAGGAGGCGATTGATCCACTGGCGCCGCGGCGGCCGCACTTCACGCCGCGAGCCAGGCGCGTCATCTTCCTTTACATGACCGGCGGCGTCTCGCATGTCGATACTTTCGACCCCAAGCCGCAACTTTTCGCCCGACATGGCCAAAGCATCACCGTCGATAACTGGCAAGGCCGGCGCGGAACATTCCGCCGGTTCTTGAAACGGCCCGACTGGACCTTTCGCTGCGGCGGGCAGAGCGGCATTGAGGTCAGCGATCTCTTTCCGCAGGTGCGCGAGGTCGTCGACGACATCTGCGTCATTCGCTCGCTGGAATCGAATCACACGAACCACTACGAAGGCACGCTCGGCATGCATACCGGGTCGTGGACCTTTGCCCGGCCCAGCATCGGGGCGTGGATCAGCTACGGCCTGGGCACGGAAAATCGCAACCTGCCATCGTTCATGGTCATCGCCCCCGCTGCCCCCTATGCGGGCGCCCAGACCTGGGGCTCGGATTTCCTGCCCGGCTGCCATCAGGGAACCCATGTCGTGCCCGGACCGACGCCGATTCCGAACATTCGCCCGCGCACGCCGTCCCCCGAGTTGCAGGAACTGGAACTCCAGCTCATCGGCGATGCGAATCGCCGGCATCTGGAGTCCGGTCCGCGCGACGCAGCGCTCGAAGCCCGCATCCGCTCATTTGAGACCGCATTCGGCATGCAGCGCGCCGCCCCGGAAGCGTTTGATCTTTCCAGCGAAACGGACGCCACGCTGCGGCTCTATGGCCTGAACCGCGGACAAACGACCGGCTTCGCCTGGCAGTGCCTGGTCGCTCGGCGATTAGCTGAGCGAGATGTTCGTTTCATCGAACTGATCGACACGGGTTCGTCAGGAAACTGGGATTCGCACGGCAACATGCGCGATCACGTTGCACTGGCACGCAATGTGGATCGACCCATCGCCGGATTGATCCGCGACCTGAAGCAACGCGGCATGCTGGACGACACGCTCGTCGTCTGGACGACCGAGTTTGGTCGCACACCGTACCACGAACAGGCGAATCACGCAGGCCGGGAGCATCATCATCAGGTGTTCTCGTCCTGGCTCGCCGGCGGCGGCGTCAAGGGCGGCATCGTACATGGTTCGTCGGACGAGTTCGGCATTGCCGTCAGCGAAGACCGTGTCCACGTGCATGACTTTCACGCCACCATCCTGCACCTTCTCGGCCTCGACCACGAACGTCTCACCTTCCGCCACAACGGCCGCGACTATCGCCTGACGGATGTCGAGGGAAACATTGTGCGTGAGATCCTGGCCTGAGGTTTGCGATACCGAGGACGATCGGAAACGGCTCGACCTCGCCGGCGAAGTGACGCGGGAGCTGGAGAAGAAGAAGTTCTCTGACCAACGCAAGAAAGTAGTCTCCATGAACATTCTTCACCACAT
>CAMAUE010000159.1 GCA_945861245.1 Singulisphaera sp. GP187 | reverse complement strand
TTTGACATCGTGGACTATCCTGATTATAGTTTGGTTGGATTGTTCCTGCGTGATGCCTTTAAGGCCCACGCTGTAAATGTTGGCCGAATTGCCATTTCAATGCACGGTCTTATCTCAACTACCAACGCCATGAACTGGGACGGCAACGGGGATTATTGTCGCGTCGCCCGATGCATAGAGGAACTCCAATACGAAGTAGCTGACACTCGCTATTTTATTAGCGAAAGGTACCAGCAGGAATGGAACACTCTTCGTGACGTACCGTCCTACTACATAGATCCTCTTCATTTGTTCGCAGCGCCGAACTCGCTCCCGTATGTGCGTTGCTCGTCGGAAGCGCCGTCACTCAACTTTATTGGCCGAACGGAGAAACGAAAGGGGCCACACGTTTTCCTGCAACTTCTGTGGTGGCTTAGACCCAATTCCTACAGCGCCGCCAACATTATCGGTCCATCCTGCGCTGGAGCGACCGGCGAAACGTCGACACAAACGATCACAAAAATGAGCCACAATCGCGGCCTCAATATTCAATTCTTGGGTTCGATGTCGGCTCCAGAATTGCAACGCGTTTTCGCATCACGATCAGTCACCTGTGTACCGTCTTTGTACGATACTTTCAATCTGGTCGCTCTCGAATCACTTTTTTCAGGATGCCCGACATTAATCGGAAGCGGCGCTGGTATAGTCGATTATCTGCGAGACCGGTTCCCAGCGATCCCCTTCGGAATAGTTGACATGAACGCCTTCTTTGAAAGCACGCCAGCAATCGAGGCGATGTTAGATCGATATGACGAATATAGGCATGAGCTTTCCGTGGCCCTGACAAAGAGCGATTACACGCCGCACGGACCTAAAATACACGCTATATACGACTCCTCATCGACCCGAGACGAAGCGACTTGCTCGCAAATTAGCGAATGGTATTTCCGCCTGGAACGCGAAGCATCCAAGATTAACTTCTAGTGAGCGGTGTTCGCTCAAATTCCACGGCAACAAGGTGCATCGATATCTCAGAAATTTACGATATATGTCGCCAATGCTACTGGTAACGAACCTGTCATCGTCACCGCTCGGAAACTATTAATGTGCGTCATTCAAATATTTCATCGTCCGAATACGTGTCATATCGATCGATAGGATTTCTATAGCAATTGTATGCTGCAAGTCGGAAAGCTCGGAAAGCCTAGAAAGCGAAAACTGGATATGAATAGAAAATTAATTACTCTGATTATAATTTTGATCTGGACCAAGATCCCAAAAGTCCTCGCAATAATTCGCGGGCGTATATATTTCTATCTGGTTCCTCGCGCATTGAAGGATCTAGTAAAATACTGTGTGCCGTCGATTTTTGGAAAATCTGTGAGAGCCCAAGCCGTCAAGGAGGGAAAGGGGATATTGCGATTTCTCCGGGCACGCATTTACGGAAAAATACCTCTGATCTCAAAGGTACTTCAACTAATCGGTCCAGTAAGAATCTTGCGCCACCTGGAAAAGTATTTACGTTTCCGCGTGAGAAGCCAGGAAGACTATCCCGTCGTCTATTGGATGCCAGAGCGGAATACAGAGGAGATTGCCTCCAAAATCGAGGCGTTTTCTCAGATTGCAAGCGCCACGCGACTTGACCGCGTGCGCGTATTTCGGGAACTCGGACGATTGGAACTTCTATTAGGCAATGACCTCACCGCCTGTGTCTATGCAATTCGGGCTATGCGACTCGCCGGCAACGATCTGTTCCAAGATCTTCAATGGGTTTGCCGAACTCTTCAGCGGGCAGGATTTCCGTTGGAAGCTGAGGCGGCGACTGCCATGTATGGCAATCCCCAGGATCGCCACATCCGTTGCAAGCAATTGCTAGATGCTGCAACAGAGCGTGGAATGAATCCCCCGCGCCCATGTGAATTCGAGATTTACGATGACCGGCGTGGTATCGGGGACGTCAAGGTTACCGTCATTACCTCGTTGTATAACGCGGCTGGTAAACTGACCTGTTTCCTTCAGGCGCTGCAGAGCCAAACTCTAAATCGAACTGGTGAACTTGAACTAATATTAGTCGACAGCGGATCGCCGACCGATGAATATGATGTGATTTGTAATCTCGAACTAAATATCCCCATACGTTGGCTCTATGTCCGAACGCCCACTCGCGAAACGATTCAAACCGCGTGGAATCGAGCGATCGGGTTGGCTCGCGCGCCCTACCTTACATTTCTGGGCGTAGACGAAACCGTAATACCTTCCGCCTTGGCGGAATTGGCTGCCGAACTGAATGCGGATGAAACCCTCGACTGGGTCCAAGCCGATAGTCTCATTACCGAGGTCGACGGCAATGGACTCCTTATGCAAGATGTCATGAAATATGACCGAACGGGATATACTCCCTCTCATGTTTATCTTGAAACCTGCTACCTTTCCTGGGTCGGCGCCCTCTACCGCCGGTCGATTCACGAGCGGTTCGGCTACTATGACGGCACATTCTCGGCAGCCGGCGATACCGAATTCAAAGGCCGAGTGCTGCCCTACATAAAGACCAAACACCTACCAAAAATGCTGGGAGTATTTCTTAACTATCAGGAAGAACGAACCACAGCATCTCCCAAGGCCGAAATTGAGGACCTTCGAGCGTGGTATTTGCACCGTACGCCAGCGGGAATCGAACGGGCCTTTCGTGCAAAAAACACGAGTGATCTCGAATCGATGCTGTCACTTTCTCTCCATTATCGAAAATCATACTGCGAACATTTTAGTTCCGATGTGGAGTTCGCAGCGAACACAATTGAGATCCTGAAAAAATATGCGCCACAATCCGCACTACTTTCATTAGACGCGGGAATCGCTAGGTTGCTTCATCTTTATCGTGCCCTGGATTACCTACCTGATTTTGATCAGGTACGTATTAACAATATTGTGAAGCAGGCCCACGCCATGATTGCTGAGATTCAAGCCCAGCACCGCCAGAACGTATGCTTGCCGTCTGTGAAGTATGACGTTCTCAATGACAATCGCCACGAACAGCATCATTTTGTCTGGGCGAAAACGACACCGAGCAAACCTACAGACCATTTGGCGAGTGCGACTCCGGGGACTCGCCGGAAGACCCAGCGCCGTGCTGCGTGATTAACCCAATACATAGAGACAGATCGCTTTGCCGTCTATATTTACGGATAGCACGATCCCTTGGAGATTCATGACATGCAATGTCGAGTATGCGACGCCACGGAATTGGAGCCCGTTCTTGACCTTGGTAACCAGCCGTGGTGCAATCATTTTCTCAGGCCCGAGGAAGTCGGATCCGAACCCTTCTATCCGTTGAGAGTAGTGTACTGCCATGGTTGTGCAACAGCGCAATTGGATCACACTGTCAAGAAGGAAGTAATGTTTGGCGACCATACCTATCTCTCCGGTGTGACGCGCTCTTTGAGCGATCATTTCCGCACGGTCGCCGACGAAGTAAATCAACGCATCGGCAACAGATTATCCAGCAAATCAGTCTTGGATATCGGTTCGAACGACGGCACACAATTGAAGCACTTTCAATCGCTGGGATACGACGTCCTCGGCGTCGAGTCGTCCAAGACAACGGCGAACATTGCCAACGAGGCCGGTGTACCGACGGTTAATGAGTTTTTTAATCTCGAGACATCAAAAACGATCAACCGCAAGTTCGATGTGATTAATGCCGCCGGCGTATTCTTTCATCTTGAAGAGCTTCATTCGGTTACCGAAGGAATTCGTGAATCTCTCAGCCACGAAGGTATCTTTGTAGTTCAGTTCCTTTACATGAAACGTATTATAGAGAACCTCGCATTTGATCAGATATACCATGAGCACTTGCTCTATTATAATCTGAAGAACATCGAGACCTTACTCAACCGTCACGGCCTAGCCATGTTCGATGCATATCTCTCGCCGATTCATGGCGGGTCCATGATCGGTTTTGTCACCCATCAGGGCGTGAGACCTTCGACCGATCGCCTGAATGACCTGCTGAAGCAAGAAGATTCGTCACGATGCAACGATATCCTTACGTATCGCAACTTTTCCCGCCGCGTCGACCTAATGAAGCAGCGCGATCTAGCGTATCTTGATTCCGCGAAGACGGCAGGAAAGAAGATTTTTGGCATGGGAGCTCCCGTAAAAGGAAACACTCTCCTCAACTATTTTGGAATTGGCAAAAACTATTTGGAATGCTTGGTAGAAAAAAACCGTCTCCGGAAGGGGTTAGTTTCGCCCGGCATGCATCTTCCCGTCGTAATGGAAGATGAATTGAGCACCCCGCCTGATGTGTATTATGTTCTGGCGTGGAATTTCAAAAAGGAAATTCTAGCCAATAACAAACCCTTACTGGACCGCGGAACGGAATTTTACTTCCCCGTTGACGCAGGAGCGGCCTAACATGGATATTCTCGTCACCGGTGGTACCGGGTTTCTTGGAACCGCGCTCTCGCAGCGGTTGGAGAGCGAAGGGCATACCGTGGTGCGCCTCGGATCACGCGATTGTGATCTGACCCATCCGGATGCACTCGAAGCGTTCGTAGGGCGCCGATACGATCAAATCTATCATTTGGCGGCCTGGACTCAGGCCGGCGATTTTTGTTTGCATCATCTCGGCGAACAATGGATCAAGAATCAGCAAATCAACACCAATGTTCTGGCGTGGTGGCAGCGACGCCAGCCGCAGGCGAAGCTAATCGCCATGGGTACAAGTTGCGCGTACTCCTGCGATCACGAATTGAGCGAAGAGAACTACTTAGTTGGCTTGCCGGTTGACAGCCTTTTTACCTACGCAATGACAAAGCGCATGCTCTATGTCGGCCTGCAGTCCATGCACAAACAATTTGGTTTGCGTTACCTGTGCTTGGTGCCGTCAACCCTTTACGGGCCTGGCTACCATACCGATGGCCGACAGATGCATTTCATTTTTGACCTTATTCGCAAGATACTGAGTGCGCAACTACATGGATCGCCCGTCGTGCTATGGGGTGATGGCCATCAGAAGCGCGAATTGGTATTTATCGACGATTTCGTCGGCATTTCGCTTAACCTGGCTGAATCATGTGATAATTTGCTTATTAACATCGGAGCCGGCGTAGAGCATTCGATCCGCGAATTCGCCAAAGCCATCTGCGATCTGACAGGTTACGATTATCAACTTATTCAGTATGACCGTACCAAATATGTTGGTGCGCGGTCTAAGTGTTTGTCGATCGGGAGACTTCAGCAGGCGCTTCCTAACCAGAAAATGACGCTGCTGCGCGACGGATTGGCACGCACGATCGCATGGTTTCAGGAAAGGCCGACCATACTTCAGGCGGCTTAACCAGACAGGGCCAGCGCGCATAGCTGGGCAATTTGAGCAGACTGGCGCGAGAGGCGTCCGCGCCCTATATCTTTGATCGTTACCGTTTCGACTTGGACCTTGCGCGGATCGCCACGTTTGGGTCGGCACCTACAGATCAAGGATATATCATCTCATGGCAAAGCTCGTCGATGTCGGCACCATCGGTTGTCACTTCGAGTCGCTCACCGACCCGCGCCACACACGCAATCGCAAACATCTCTCGGCGACATCATCGTCATCGCCGTGTGTGGCATCCTCTGCGGCTGCGATGGGCCCACCGCCATTCATCGCTGGGCCAGCCATCGTGCCGATTGGTTGAAGCAACATCTTGCCTTGCCCAACGGCATTCCCTCACGCGATTGCATTCGGCGACTCCTCATGGCCCTCAAGCCCGAAGCTTTCCAGAAATGCTTTCAGACCTGGGTCGCCAGCGCCCTCACCCCGACGGACACCAACGCCAAGAAAATCGTGGCCATCGACGGCAAGACCTGTCGCGGCTCCCACGACGCCAGCAAAGATTTGGGCGCGCTGCACATCGTCAGCGCCTGGGCCAGCGAAGAAGGCATCTGCCTGGGCCAAGTCGCCACCGAGGCCAAATCCAATGAAATCACGGCCATTCCCCAAGTTTTGGCGCAGATCGACTTGAGCAAAGCGATCGTCACCATCGATGCCATGGGCTGTCAGAAAGCGATCGTCGAACAGATCGTGGCTGGCAAAGGCGAGTTTGTCATTGCCGTGAAAGATAACCAGCCGAAGTTAAAGGAAGCGATGGAAAAGTACTTTCACCAACATTTGGAAACCGACTTGGAAGATCTGCAATATCGCTACCATGAAACGCGTGACGAAGGACATGGCCGCATCGACGAGCGGAGCTACTATCTGACGAAGGTGCCAGCGGACTTTGCCCCGACCGCGGATTGGCCGGGAGTGAAGGCCATTGGCTATGCGCTGCGGATCACGACGCGCGCTGACGGCACGCAGACGAGTGAGGTGCGCTACTACATTTGTCGTCGCTACATGAGCGGCAAGCGCTTCGGAGAAGCCGTGCGCGGTCATTGGGGGATTGAGTCGATGCACTGGGTGTTGGACGTTAACTTCCGGGAGGATGATAGCCGCACGCGCGAGCGAACCTTGGGGAACAACTTAAGCTGGCTACGGCGCTTTGCCGTGAGCTTGTTAAAGCGTCATCCTGGCAAGGACAGTCTGCGCGGCAAGATGCTCTCCTGCATGATGGATACGGACTTCCTCACCGAAGTCCTGTCGCTGAAAGGGGTTTAATGTGCGCTGGCCCTGGGATGGAAGCCTGCCAAACATACCGATTGCGCACGTTCCGATCAATTAGGCGACGTAGCGAAGTCGAGGGTCCATAATATTCTCCCCTACTAGTCAACACATTACCCGCCCTGGTGCTCCGCCATCACGGCGAGTTCTGTAAGTTTCGCGGCGGTGACGCCGATGCGCTCGAAGCACTCGGCGACAATACTGCCCGGCGCGGTCAGCTGGCAGATGAGCAGGTCAATCGGCGTAATCGTTCGCCGTTGGTTCTCCTTGGCCCGGGCGAAGGAATCGCGCAGCAGGCGAAGCACATTGTTCGACAGAAATTCACGGTTTAGCATCAGCACGGGTTCGCAGACGCCCTCGCTCTGGTGAAACAGCTCCTGGAACTGGCTGAGCAATTGGCCCAGATCGGCTCCCAACCGCTCGCCCCACTTCGTGATGCAAGCGTCCGGTTTGGCGAGGAGGCCCATGAAAACGTGCGGGCTGCGAACGGTGTCCCAGCGAGTTTCGCGTGCCAAAGTGAGCGCTTCGAGCAGAACTTTATGGGCCGATTCTGTCAAGCAATCCGTGCAGACTTGGCCGCCGGGAAGAAAGATATCTTCCCGCGCTGGCTCCATAGACGCCATGGTCGAATCCTTGAGTGTCATGACTACGCGACGCGCCATCGGCGACCGTTATCAACCTATCTTAGCCTTTAGGACGAGGAGAGGCAACTTTCTAAATCGTCCTTGGTCCGTGGTCCTTAGCAAGGAACCCGTCGCTTTCCCGAGCCTGAGCGCCAGCGAAGAGCAACGATTCCGCGTGCCCTTCGCTGGCGCTCAGGCTCGGACCACGGACTAATGACGTTTTTTTCATCTCCCGGTTGCACTCCAAGTTGATCGTCGCTAGATTGATCCGGTTATGCAAATTACCTCACTCCCTGGCGAACCCGTATGAATCCGACTGCTGAGAAACCGACGAACGTGCGCTATGGCGTCCTCGGCTTTGCTTGCGCCTTGTCGATGATCACCTATCTGGATCGCGTCTGTTTCGGCACTGTCATGCCGTATCTGCAAGCGGAGTTCCAACTATCCGAAAGCGAAAAGGGCTGGCTTTTCACGGCGTTCGCGTTTGCTTATGCCGCGTTTGAGGTGCCCACGGGCTGGCTGGGTGATCGCTTCGGCGCTCGCATGACGTTGATCCGCATCGTGCTGTGGTGGTCGTTTTTCACGGCCTTGACGGCGATGATCTATCCCTCGGAAGGTTCGGTGTTTCCGTACTTCTTGCTGATAGTTGTTCGCTTCCTCTTCGGTCTCGGCGAGGCGGGGGCGTATCCGAATATCGCGCGGGCGTTTCACAACTGGTTCCCATATAACGAGCGCGGTTTCGCCAAAGGCGCAGTCTGGATGGCGGGACGATTCGCGGGAGGCATGACCGCGTTCGTGGTCTATGCCCTGATGTACGAAACCACGACGGACGGCGTCAAAATGGAGCATTGGCGGCATTGCTTCTTCATCTTCGGGGGCCTCGGCGTCGTCTGGTGCATCTTTTGGTGGTTCTGGTATCAAGACAATCCCGCCGAGAAGGCTGGCGTCAATGCGGCCGAGGTCGCGCTGATCCAGGGCGGCGTAGCGAAACATACCGACAAACTGGTAGTGCCCTGGGGGAAACTGCTCAAGAGCAAAAACCTTTGGCTGCTGTGCGGGATGTATTTTTGTGCCGCCTATGGGTGGTATTTGAACATCACGTTTCTGCCGGGCTACCTGAAAGACCAGGGAATCGAAAAGGGCGACGTGAAATGGACCGCGCAGTTTTGGATGGCGGGGCTGATGGCGGGACTACCGTTGCTCGTTGGGTCGGTGTCGTGCCTGCTTGGCGGTTACCTCACCGATTGGTTCATCAAACGGACCGGCGATGTCAAATGGGGCCGTCGTCTGTTCGGCGTTATCGGCCATGCCTTGTGCGCGACCTGCTTTTTCGTAGCGATCTTTTTCATGAAGAACCCGTGGATGTTCATTTTCTTGATCGCCTTCGCCGCCTTCTGGAACGATCTTACCATGGGCGCCGCCTGGGCGAGTTGCCTCGATATTGGCAAACGTTATTCAGGCATCGTCGCAGGTTGCATGAACACCGTCGGCAATCTCGGCGGTGCCTTGGCCGGCATTCTCACGGGCAAGATTCTCGATTGGCACACCGGCGATCTCGTGGCCCGCAGCGCGGATTTTGAGGCCGCCAAGGAACAGGGTTGGATATTCAATATCGTTCTGTGGGGATCGGCCTATGTAATCGCTGTGATTTGTTGGTTTTGGTTTGACGCAAGCAAGCCGATTGAGGATGAAGGGCATAAAATAACCGGGTAACCCCAAGCTCGCGGGCGAAGCGAGCCTGCGAGGATTGAACCGCGCAGGCTCCTGCGTCGCCTGCGGGCTTGGCACCCTGCTCTTATCAAGGAATATCTAATCATGGCCAAGGGCGCTGGAAAAGCTCGCAAGAAACTGCCGAAGGCGTTGGCCGTCGTCAATGCGGATAACTGCACCGGCTGCGAGGCCTGCATCGAGGTTTGTCCGGTCGATTGCATTTACAAGGTGCAAGGTGCCGATCTGCCGACGCTGCAAAGCTTCGTTGACATCGATCTCGACCGCTGCATCGGCTGCGATTTATGCGAACGTTGGTGCCCGTGGGACGCAATCGAGATGGTGAAGCCGACGATGATCGCCGATGCGGTGGCGTGCAAAGGCGGCCCGGCGGATTATGTTGCCGCCAAACAAGACCAACTTAACGCTGCCGCCCGAGCAATTCAGGACTTGGCCATCGAAGCTGCAGCGGCGGCACCGGCGAAGAAGTGACCTTATGGGTCACTTGTGTAAAAACACCCGACTCGAAATCACTTCATGAACCAAAGAGCGGAAACCGTAGTCGCGCTTACGCACATTCGCGACGATCTGCTCGACCACCTCGCGATCGGCGAACTGGACCTCGGCACCCGTCGCATAGATCAATAGATTTTGCGCCAGGTTTCGCGTAATCTGGTCCCTATCAGCCAGCAGTATCTTTTTGTAATCGTCGATATTCTTGAAGCTCTTGCCGTCGGCCGTCACGCCGCCGACTTCGACATCGGGTCCGCGGAAATAACGTGTGCCTTTGACGTTGCCTTTCTTGGTCTGCTTGGTCGCGCGATAGAAATCACGCCAGCCGCCGATCGCGTCGAAGTTCTCCAGCGCGAAGCCCGGTGGATCGATGTGCACATGGCACGTCGCACACGCCGGTGTGTTGCGATGCTTATCCAGCTGCTCACGGATCGTCGTCGCGCCGCGAATGTCCGGCTCGAAAAACGGGATGTCCGGCGGCGGTGGCGCCGGCGGCTTGCCGAGAATGCGTTCAAGCACCCATTTGCCGCGCAACACGGGCGAGGTCCGTGTGCCGTCCGCCGTCACCTTGAGCACGCTCGCATGGGTAATGACGCCGCCACGATGACTGTCCGCCGGCAGCGTCACCTTGCGAAACGCGTGGCCCAGCACGCCGGCGATACCATAGTGCTTGGCGAGTCGCTCGTTTAACATCGTCCAATCGGAATCGACAAAATCGAGCAACGAGCGGTCGTGCTTCAGAACCTCCGCAAAGAACGATTCCGTCTCCCGCGGCATCGACCAGAGGAGGTACGTGTCGAATTCGTTGAACAGCTGAGGGTCGGGCGTCGTGTCGTTAATCTTGCGCAGGTCGAGCCATTGACCGATGAAGTTCTCGGTGAAGCGTTGGGCCTTCGGATGCTTCAACATCCGTTCAACCTGTGCTCGTAATTTTTCCGGTTTGGAAAGTTCGCGTGAATCGGCGGCGGCGAGCAATTCGCAATCGGGGATCGACGACCACAGGAAGTACGACAACCGATTGGCGAGGGCATGGTCGTCGAGCCGAGTCGTGGCGAAATCCTTCGCATCAGTCAGCTTCGCGGTTCCCGGTTCCTGGAAGTAGAGAAAGTGCGTCGACGACAGGATCGCCTTGTAGCCGAACAACATCGCATCAAAGAAAGAATACTTGCGATCCAGGCGTTCATGAACGAGCTTAACGTAGTGTGTTGTCATCTCCTCCGTGACCGGCCTTCGCAGAGCACGCGGAAGAAAATCGCGGATGAGCCGATCGGCGTCCTCGTTCGGCTTGGCCGACCCGGGCAGAAGAGGATCATAATTGGCAGCGAAACTTTCGGGCCGATTCAGCGCCACCTTGGGGATCGGGCGTTTCTCCATCTCCGCCTTGATGACCGAGCGGGGTTTCAACGGCACGTCGCCGAACAATCGACGATAGCTCTCGGGCGGGAACTCACCGAGCGGGCCTTCGATCTGCATCCATTCCACGACCAGGCCGGGGCCGTCGTATTTCTCGATCGGCGGTGCGACCTTTTTCAAGGAGAAGGCGTAACGGTCCGGTAGCGCCCAGCCACCAAGGCGGACATTCGTCTCGCGGTTCATCTCGAACTCGGCGTCGATGATTGCCGGCTTGTCAGCCGGGACGGAGCAAGTAACGCGAACCTCGCCAGCACCGCGCTCACGGATGGGGCGACATAGAAACGCCGCCGTCATCGGTTGACCGTTCGTGCCAATGGCATACGCAAAAATCGACACCTTGAACTTGCCCGTCGCCATCACGAGCGGCGTGGCACACGGAATGTAGTCGGGCAACGGCGTATGCATGACGAGAGCGTCACCCTTGAGCCAAATCGTCTTCCCCAGGACCTCCTTGAAGGCCGGCGATTTCTCCGTCATCTGCCTGCCTGTGAGTCTGACCACGCTCGGATTCGGCTGCGTCGGCGGAACTGCGGCGATGATCGCCCGCTCCGCCGCCTGCTGATAGGCGAGCAGGTGCGCGGGTGAAATCTCGAGTGCCGCGCTGACGTTGTCGAACCCGGCGGCGACGTTGTCTTCGGGCAGCAGCGTTTTAAGTTGGATGTTCGGGCTAAGAGCGAGCAGGTCGTGCAGGCTGTTTTCGTACTCCGTGCCGTTGAGCCGACGCAAAACGACGCGGCCTTCTTTCTGCTGCTTCTCAAGCGAAGCCGTGTGTAAATTCGAGCGTAGCGAGCTGACTGCAACATCAATCTCGGCCTGCGGCGGGCGCTGGCGCTTCTTCGGCGGCATCTCGCCGGCCAGGACGCGATCGTGTGCTTTGGCCCAAGTTGCTATTGTGCGTGCGTCCGATCCATCGAGCTTGAGGTTGTCGAGTCGCAAGCCCGCTTTGCTCACGTCAGGCCCGTGGCAATCGATGCAGTGGGCGTCGATGAATGGTTTTAGCTTGGCCTTGAAGGAATCAGCGGGTTGGGCGAATAGGTCTGAAATCGTCAGCAAGAGCATGCCGAGTGACCGAATGAAGCAGCGCATCGCTGGAATCCTCACAGGCAGATTTGCCGCTTGCGGCTTAGCGTTCGCGTGGCGCCTTGCGAACGCTAAGCCGCAAGCGGCAAAACGAAATCGGGAGCAGGACGATTACGGTCGCTTCGCCAGCGGGACATACACAGCGGCTGTCTTGCCCACGTAAACCTGCTCAGGCCGATAGATGCGGTTGTTCTGTAGTTGCTCCAACCAATGCGACAACCAACCGGCAACACGCGCGATTGCAAAGATCGGCGTGAACAAATCCATTGGGATGCCGAGCGCCTTATAAACGATGCCGGAATAGAAATCGACGTTCGGATAGATGCCCTTTGAACCCAATTTCTCGGCCAGCACCTTCTCCATCTCGACGGCGAGGTCGTAACTGGCCGGTCGGCCGGCGTCGGCGAATACGCATTCAGCAAGGGTTTGCAACACCGTCGCCCTCGGATCCTTCACCTTATAAACACGATGGCCGAAGCCCATGATCTTTTTCTTGTTGGTGATCGCGTCATCGCACCAGGCTCGGACGTTGCCAATCGTCTGGATTTCGCCAAGCATGTCGAGCACTTCTTCATTTGCGCCGCCATGCAACGGCCCAGTCAGGGTGCCGATCGCCGCGCTGATGACGGTGTACGGATTCGCCAGCGTCGATCCGGTGACTCGGCCCGAAAACGTCGAGGCGTTCATCGTGTGCTCGGCGTGCAGAACCAGGCAAGCGTCGATGACTTTGCGAACGGCGGGCGATGGCTCTTTCTCGAATAGCATCCAGTAGAAGTTACCGGCGTGATCGAGGTCATCGCGCGGCTTGATCGGTTCGTCGCCGTGCCGAATGCGATGAAACGCCGCGACGACGGTCGGCAGCTTGGCGATGAGCCGAATAACCGATTCCCAGTTGCTCTGGGCGTTGCTGACGTCACGGGCGGGGTAAAACATGCCCATCGCAGCGACGGCGGCCTGCAACGCATACATCGGATGTCCGGTTTCCGGCAGCGATTTCAGGAGATCGACGAGCCGAAACTTGATGCGGCGATGATGCCGAAGCTGATCGTCGAAATCGGCGAGCTGCTTCTGCGTTGGTAGGTCTCCTTTGAGAAGCAAATAGGAAGTTTCCTCAAAGCAGCTCTCCGTCGCCAACGTTTCCACGGCGATGCCGCGATACTCAAGCCGAGCATTCTTGCCGTCGATATAGCTAACCGCCGATTCCGCGACGGGAACATCGGCAAGACCGGGACGTAACTCGATCTGGCTCATGAGACTCCTAGACAAGGCAGAAGAGCAAGTGTGGGGGGATGAAATGAGATTATGGGAGAAGGGTACATTCGGCTAGGCAGAAGTTGCAGTTTGGAGGCATCAGGGTAAGCAGCTGAATAGTTGGTAGTATTTTTGTACACCAGTCAGTGCCAAGAATGGTTTCGTGGAAAAACACATTTGGAGCACTGACATGTCACGCATCACATTGTCTGCACAGCAAGAAGTCGAAGCAAAGTTGTTGGAGGCAAAAA
>CAMAUE010000158.1 GCA_945861245.1 Singulisphaera sp. GP187 | reverse complement strand
GGCGTTCCTTCACCTCGGAGTTCATGGCAAGTCCCTTTGCGCGTGATAATTTAGAGAAGCTAGGGGACTATCATGACCGAAATCATTACGGACAGCTAGACGAAAACCCCTGGAAATTCCGTGATTTTACCAGGGTCCGGGAATTGCTGATGTTCAACATTGTTGATTCTGCCAGCGCCCGATTGAGCCGACGCTCCTTTTTGCAGATCGGCACTCTGGGCATGGCAGGCTTGTCGCTGGCGGATCTCATGGCGTATCGCGCAGCGGCAGCATCGCAGGGAGTTAGCTCGCACGACAAGGCCATCGTGCTGCTTTTCCTCCAGGGCGGCCCGCCACAGCACGAGACGTTCGATCCCAAGATGTCCGCTTCGGAGAGCATCCGCAGCACTACCGGCGAAGTGCGGACCCGCTTGCCGGGCATCACTTTCGGGGGCACGTTTCCCCAAATGGCGAATCTTGCCGATCGGCTCGCCGTGGTCCGCTCGTTCCAGTCGCGTAACGGCGGCCATGAGTATGTTTCGACGATATCCGGCGGATTCCCCGGCAGTGCTTCCATCTCCTCGATCTATACCCGGCTAGCCGGTATCATGCATCCCACGAGGGGAATGCCCAGGAATGTCGTTGTTGTGCCCGAAATTGTCAAAGAAGGGTTGAGACTCCAGAATCCAGGAGGCACCGGATCGTTGAGCGGGCTGATCACACCAGGCAACTTGGGGGTCGCTTATGAGGCATTCAACCCCGCCGGCAACGCCGCATCGGGAATCAGGCAACTCCTGGAACTCACCATGCCGCGTGAGCGTTTTGAAGATCGCCGCGCCCTGCTGCAAAACCTCGACTCACTGCGACGCGGCATGGATTCGCAAATGAGCCGTAATCGCTATGACCGGCATCAGCAACAGGCGTTCGAGGTGATCCTGAACGGCATCATGAAGGCGTTCGATCTGTCGCAGGAAGATCCCAGAGTCGTTGCTCGATACGATACCAGCCACATTTACAGAATGGAGGACTGGTGGAGGTATGCCAATTTTAAGCGTTCCACTAACCTACTTGGCAAGCAAATGCTGCTGGCACGTCGCCTCGTTGAACATGGCTGCGGGTTCGTCACGGTGTCGGACTGCGGCTGGGATTTCCACGCTGATAGTTCCAGTCCTCCAGCGATGACTGGCATGGTTCCCCTGGGTCGCCAGGTCGATCATGCAGTCTCGGCCTTCCTGGAAGACGTTCGTCAGAGGGGGCTGGAGGATCGCATCCTGCTCATCGTGACGGGTGAAATGGGACGAACGCCGCGTTTGAATGCTCAGGGAGGCCGGGACCACTGGGGAGATTTGACTCCGCTGGTTTTTGCCGGCGGCGGCCTTCGCATGGGGCAGGTCATTGGCCAATCAGACCGGGACGGCGCCCGTCCCATCGCCGAACCTTACACGCCTGCCAACCTGGTGGCGACGGTGCTGCATTATCTGTTCGACGTGGTGGAAATGCGCCTTCGTAGCGACCTTCCTGCAAGCGTCAAGCATGTGTTCGATGTGGGCGTGCCGATCAGCCGACTGTTTGAAGGATGAATCGATTGATGCGCCGGATGGGGTGGCGTTCTACTTGATGGGAGCATCGGGTGATTCTCCGTCTTACCAAGATTCTCGTTTCGCTGATCCTCGCCATTGCTTTGTCACATTCGGTCGCGTTTTCCCAGGATGCGTCCGATGTCGCAAAGGTGATCGTGCCGTTCGTCGAGAAGCATTGCGTTCATTGCCACGGCGAGAAGAAGCCCAAGGGCGACGTGTCGCTGCACCTTTTCAAGGACGAGGCGTCGATTCTCAAGGCTCGCAAGACGTGGATTCGCGTTCTCGAACAGCTCCATTCGGGTGAGATGCCTCCACAGGGACGCCCCAAGCCGGCGTTCGACGAAGCGGAGCGGTTCACCAAGGCGGTGAAAAGCGTCTTCGATCGCTTCGACCGCACGGCCAAGCGTGATCCCGGCGCGGTGACGATGCGCCGGCTCAACAAGGCCGAATATGTCAACACGATCCGCGACCTTGTCGGCGTGACCATTCCGCTCGCAGAGGACTTCCCCGCGGACCAGTTGGGCCACGGCTTCGACAACATCGGCGACAATTTGACCTTGTCTCCTTTGCAACTCGAACGCTACCTGGCATCGGCCGAGGCGATCGTGAAAGCGGCAATTGTGGTCGGCGACCCGCGCACCCCAGCCTCGCAACAACACAACGGCTCGTTTCGATTCGATGGTCCGTCTTACGGTCCGAAATACGACGATCGCGGGCGTATCCAGCGCGATGCCAAGGGTGCGATGATTCCCGAGAAGCAGCGGCTTCCCGCCATTCCGGGCGACAGTTTTCGAATCCTCTACGACTTAGGGCCTCTGCAAAAACGGTTCGACCAACTGGTCGATCGCGGGCAGTACAAACTCATCGCCAAGTTGCAGGGACTTTTCGTCGGCGACGAGGCGCCGAAGTTCGCCCTGGTCGTCAATGGCAAGCAGGTCATGCAAGGCGTGTGTACCGAAAAGGCGGAAGAGCACGCGGTCACGATTCGTCTGGCGCCCGGCGCGGTCAACCTCGGCGTTTCGCTGCTCAATGAATACACCGACCCCGCCGATGCTACGAAGCGGCGAGGCATCGTTCTGCATTCGCTCAAGCTTGTCAGCCCCACGATTCCGGAATCACACGAACAGTTTTTTGCCAGCTCGGAAAAGCTAGTGGGCGACGCCAGGTCTCGTTTTGTGCTCGAACGCTTCGCATCGCGCGCTTATCGCCGACCCGCCACTCAGCAAGAAGTGGATCGCCTCGTTCGGATCGTCCACCAGGCGGAGAAGATTTCGCATTACAAGCTCACCGCGGAAAGTTTCAAGAAGCTCCAGGCCGCGAAGCTGCCGGGTGAATTGGCCGGTCGGCTGAAGGCGATGGAGAAAGACGCCTTCACCGACGAAGATCGTTTCGTGAAATCGCTGCGTCAGCGCCTCACCGACGAGATGGTCCAGAAGCACCTGACGGCGATTCTCGATACGGCCGAGAAGATTCCGCAGCCGTGGGAAGGACAGATCGGTTTGGCGATGAAGGCAGTCCTTTGTTCGCCCAAATTTCTCTATCGTGTTGAACTCGACTCTCGGCCCACTGAGAAAGACGCCCACCCGATCGACGATTATCAACTCGCGTCGCGGTTGTCGTATTTCCTGTGGAGCACGATGCCCGATCAGGAATTGTTCGACCTGGCGGCCAAGAAACAGCTTCATCAAAACCTGCCAGCCCAAGTGAAACGGATGGTTGCCGATCCGCGTTCCAAGGCCCTGTTCGACAACTTTGCGACGCAATGGCTCGGGCTGCGTCGTCTGCAAGAGTTCACACCGGATCCCAAGCTGATGCCGGACTTCTCCAAGATCCGAGCCGCAGGCACCTGGGCTGACCTCCGAAGCGACATGCTTACCGAGACGGGGCTGTTCTTCGCGGACATTGTTCGGGAGGATCACAGCATCCTCGACCTGATCGACGCCCGCTTCACCTACGTCAACAAGCGGCTGTCCCTGCTCTACGACATCGGCGATACGAACGGCAATTCGGCCAAGCCCAAGGCCAAGCCGATCAATCCTCCTGGAAAGCCGATCCCGGACATCCGAGTGCTGGAGGGAGGACAGGATGCCGGGACGGTCGTGCGGACAGACAACCCGTTCGTCCGGGTCAGCCTGGAGAACACGCGTCGCGGTGGGTTGCTCACGCAGGCAAGCGTATTGGCCGTGACGTCGCACCCGACCCGCACTTCGCCGGTGAAGCGTGGCCACTGGGTGCTCGAACGGATCCTCGGCACTCCGCCGCCCCCGCCGCCGCCGAATGTGCCCAGTCTGGAGGGGAGCAAGGATGCGGCGAAGCTGCCGTTGCGTCAACAATTGGAGCAGCATCGCAAGAATCCGAACTGTGCTGGGTGCCACGCCCGCATCGATCCGGTCGGGTTCGCCTTCGAGAACTTCGACCTACTCGGCCGATTTCGCGAAACCGACGGCGGCGTGCCCATCGACACGACCAGCGAGTTATCCAACGGCAAGAAGATCAACGGCCCCGAGGAGATGAAGGCGATCTTAAAGAGCGAGAAAGAACTCTTCAGCCGCCACCTGACGGAACAGATGCTGGTGTACGCCACCGGCCGCGGCCTCGATTTCTACGATCGCCGCACCGTTGACGGCATCCTCGTGGAGCTTCAGAAAAACGACTACCGCTTTCACGCTTTGATCACCGCGGTCGTGCAAAGCGACGCGTTTCGCTTGCGGCGAGGAAAGGACCAGCCATGAGCACAATTCTCTCGCTTCGCCACCCTCTCCGACGAAGCCGCCAAGGCGCTGGCCCAACACAAGGGTTCGTTGTTCCTCACGGGCGTGACCGCCTTGTCGCCCGAGGCGATCAAAGTCCTGCGGGGGAGGAAAGAGGTAAGATGGCAACCCATTACCCGCCAACAAGTTCCGCTAAAACAAAAAAAACGCGGGATTTCGTCGTCTGCGGCTAAGTTATAAGTGACGAGGTTTACCCCGCCATCGCTGAGTGCGCATGTGCAGTAGTGTCCGTACGATAAGACCTTCCTTCCGAAAGAACCAACCATGACCAAAACTCTTTCTCGCCGAACACTTCTGAAAGGCCTCGGGGCCGCCGTGGCGCTGCCATGGCTCGAAGCAATGACGCCACGCTCGGTGCTGGCCGCCGGCGCGAGTCGGCATCCAAAACGCCTGGCGGTCCTGTACATGCCCCACGGCACGAAGATGATCGACTGGACGCCTCCTGTGGCCGGCAATCTTCCCGAAAATCTCCCGCTGAACCTTCGCTCGATGGCGGCGATGCGGCAGGATTTTAGCGTGATCACCGGGCTGCGCACCCCAGGCGGGCTTGATGGCGCCGCGCTACATTCCCACGCCATGTCGACATTCATGACCGGCGTCGCCATGAGGCCGACCGAAGGGCCGGACATTCAGAACGGAGCTTCTGCCGACCAGATCGCCGCTAGCCGCATCGGCAACGAAACGTTTCTTTCCTCGCTGCAGATGGGCACATTCGCCGTGAACCGGACGATCGAGCCTGGCTTCAATCCAGCCTATCTGAACCTGTCGTGGCGCGACCCGGTGACGCCGGTGCGTCCGGCGACCAGCCCGCGCGAGGTATTCGACCGCTTGTTTACGAGAGCCGGCGCGGAATCGCCCAGCAGTCGGGCGCAACGCCGCAGCATCCTCGATTACGTTCGCGAAGAGGCCAACAGCCTACAATCGAATCTCGGTATTCAGGACCGCCGTCGGCTCGATCAGTATTTCACGGCCATTCGCGAAGTCGAGCAACAGATCCAGCGCGTGGAACGAATGCCCGCACCTACGCCTCCCAATATGGACGTTCCCGGCGGGGATTGGTCGCGGTGGGTCGATCGTTGGCAGGAACAGGTTCGCGTCCAGTGCGATCTCATGGTGCTGGCGTTCCAGGCCGACCTGACGCGGATTTGCACCTTTGCCCTCGAAATCGAACGGAGCGTCCGCGTCTTCCGTGAATTGGGAATCCGCGACGACTATCACGGCGTGTCCCACGGTAACGACGATGATCTCTCCCGCGTCGCCGCCTACCACGTCGCTCAGTACGCGTACGTCGTGGACAAGCTGAAACAGATTCGCGAAGGGGACGGCTCGCTTCTCGACCATTCCATGGTGGTGTTCGGCTCGGCGATGAGCCACGGCAGCCACAATACGACCAATCTGCCGATCCTGCTGGCGGGTCGCGGCTGCGGTACACTCCGTCCCGGTCGGCACCTTCGCTTTTCGCGTGAAACGCCGCTCTCCAACCTGTGGGTGAGTTTGCTCGATCGAATGGACGTTCGCGTCGACAGGCTAGGCGACAGCCGGGGACGTTTGAGCGATCTGTAAAGACGAAGGAGCCATGATTAGAATTAATTCTTCGTGGTTCGTTGCTTCCAAGTTCTTATCAGGGGACTTCTATGCGTTTCGTTTTGCTGACGCTTGTCGCATTCGCGATGGGCTCCAGGTTGTATGCCAGTGAAATTTGGCCGCAGTTCCGGGGGCCCGCTGCCAATGGGTATTCCGACGCGAAAAAGCTTCCGCTGGAGTGGAGCGCCGACAAAGGTGTCGTTTGGAAAACGCCGATCCACGATCGCGGCTGGTCCTCACCAGTCGTTTGGAAAGATCAGATCTGGCTGACCACAGCCACCGCCAACGGCAAGAAACTCTTTGCGCTGTGCGTGAATCGCGACTCCGGGAAGGTGATTCACGACATCCACGTATTTGATGTGGAGAAGCCCGAGAGAAGTGCTTCCTTGAACAGTTACGCCTCACCGACCGGAGCCATTGAAGAGGGGCGCGTCTACATCCACTTCGGCACCGCCGGCACGGCATGCATCGACACGGCCAGCGGTAAAATTCTCTGGGCGCGACGCGATCTGAACTGCGATTACCGTGGTGAGGGATCTGGCAGTTCGGTAACTCTGGTCGATAATCTGCTGGTTTTCAACGTCGATGGCTGCGATGTGCAGTATGTGGTGGCCCTCGATAAAACCACGGGCAAAACCACCTGGAAGACGGACCGTTCCGCCAACTTCAAAAACGTCGGCCTGGATATGCGCAAGTGCTATTCGACCCCAATCATCGCCAGGGTCGGCGACCAGCGGCAATTGATCAGCGTCGGCCCGCGTGCCACGATGGGCTACGACATCCCCACTGGAAAAGAACTCTGGAAAGTAACCTATGGCGGCTGGTCGATCGCTCCGCGGCCCATTTTTCACAATGGGATCCTGTACATGATCAGTGCCTACATCAATCCCGAACTCTGGGCTGTTCGCACGGATGGACAGGGCGATGTCACCTCCACTCATGTTCTGTGGAAAAACAGCAAGGGCATGCCCTCGCGCCCCTCGCCGATCCTGGTTGACGATCTGCTTTATGTGGTCAGTTCGGAAGGATTCGCCTCGTGCCTTGAAGCCAAAACGGGGGTATTGGTCTGGAAGGAACGCCTGGGCGGCAAGTTCTCCGCCTCGCCGATTCATGTCGCGGGACGAATCTATTTCTTCGAGGAGTCATCGGTCACCAGCGTGATCGAGCCGGGCCGCCAATTCAAACTCCTGGCCACGAACAAGCTCGGCAGCGAAGCATTGATGGCCAGTCCCGCCGTGGTCGGCAACTCTCTGATCATCCGCACGGCTGGACACCTCTATCGGATTGATCCGTGATGGTTGTGGTAATTACGAATCCTTCCAGGCAACCATCGACTTGAAAAGGCTATTACAGAGATCCTTGCGTGATGGGGCACTCCGAGATCGCCGATGATCGGGCTCACTCGAAGAAAAGACCGCAGAAAATGAAGACCAAGACTCTTTCACGTCGAACTCTCCTGAAAGGCACCTTCGCTTTTCACCGGATACGCCGATCGCCAACCTGTGGGTGAGTCTGCTCGATCGAATGGACGTTCGCGTCGACAGGCTAGGCGACAGCCGCGGACGTTTGAGCGATCTGTAAGGAACTGGGGAGTTCGATCATGCGTTGGATTTTTATTGTTCTGCTATTGATCGCGGGTGCTGATCTGACCGTGCGCGCTGACGAACCTGCGAACTTCAACCAGGTCATCGGCCCGTTTCTCACCAAGCACTGCGTTCAGTGCCACGGTGCGACCAAGCCCAAAGGCGACATTTCACTGCACCTGTTCAAGGACGAAGCGTCCATGATCAAAGGGCGAAGAACCTGGGTGAACGTACTCGACCAGATTCGCACCGGATCGATGCCGCCCAAAGGTCGCCCGCGCCCGGATGCGAAGGAAGTCGAAGCACTCATCCGAGCCGTTAACGATACCTTCGATCGGTTCGATCGCACGGCCAAGCCCGATCCGGGGCGAGTGACGATGCGGCGTCTGAGCCGAAACGAGTACATAAACACCATTCGCGACCTCGTCGGCATTCAATTGAGCCTCGACGATAGTTCCTTTCCGCCGGACGAAGTTGGGCTTGGATTCGACAGCCTGGGCGAATTCCAGTCGATCTCCGCTCAGCACATGGACCGATACATCCGATTGGCTCAGCAGATTACGCAATCGGCCATCGTCGTCGGCAAACGAACCGACGTTGCACCGCTGGGTGACCGAAGTTGGCGGGAGTCGGATGGAAGAGGGAACCCAAGGTCGCCACGGTTCTTTCCACCGCCACCGCCAGGAAGTAAAGGGGGAGGGAACCCACCGTTCCGCGAACTCAAGGACAAAGAGCCGATCTCTGCTCGCTTCGAGTTTACGGCTGGGCCAAAAGAAGGTGGGATGTTTCGGCTCACCTGGCAGCTCAAGTCCGTGGCGGCTGGTAACGAAGATGCGAAGTGTCAAATCCTGCTGGATGGCAAAGAGGTTGCACGCGGCGAGGTTGTTGCATCGAAAGGATGGAAACAATACGAGTTTCACTTCCCGATCAGGCCTGGGGTGCACACGCTCGGCATCGCTTTGCTGAATCCGTTCACCGATCCCGCCGACGCTGGCAAGCAGCGCGAACTGCATGCCCACCGCGACAAGGTCGTCCTCGCCGGCCCGCTCGTTCCCGATGCCCACGAGTTCCTGCTCTCGGCGCCGAGCGAACTGACGGGCGAGGCCAAGTCGCGATACGTTCTCGAACGATTCGCGAGCCGAGCGTTTCGTCGGCCCGCAACCAAGGAGGAAATCGATCGGCTGCTGAAGATCGCCAAATTTGCAGAGACGCGAATTCGCTACGCCCTTTCGGACAAAGTCATCGAATGGTTCCAGGAACCGAAGGTGCCCAAACAAGTGGTCGACAAAGTCCGCACGCTCGAATCGCGAGGCCCCTTCGAGCAGGCCGAGTTGATGCGCCAGCTCGAGGAAAAGTTGGGCAGGGCTCTTTTTGAGGAGCATCGCACCGCCATTCTGGATGTGGTGGAAAAAGTGGGCACGCCGCCGAAGTTTGTCATCAAATCGGCGTCGAGGCTCTCCGAGCCGAGATTGCCGAAAGCCGCCACCGGCCAGCTGAAACAATTCGTGCAACGTGGAGCCATGGACGAAGACACGTTCGAGCAATTCCTGGCGGATACCCTGGGGGGCTATTGGAAAAGCCATCGGGACGCCATCTTTGCCAAGGCCGACAAGTCTCCGGAATTGTGGGAAGGGACAATGGCCTCCGCGATGCAGGCGGCGCTCTGTTCGCCGAAGTTCCTCTTCCGAGTGGAAGTGGACTCGCGCACGCCGAGCAAAGAACCGCAATCGCTCGATGATTACGCCCTCGCCTCGCGTTTCTCGTATTTCCTTTGGAGTTCGATGCCGGACCAAGAGCTGATGAACTTGGCCGCGAAGAAGCAACTTCATCCGAACCTCGCTGCGCAGGTCAAGCGTATGTTGGCCGACCCGCGCTCGCAGCAATCTCTGTACGAGAACTTTGCCGAACAATGGCTCGGCTTGCGGCAATTGCGAAACCTCAATCCCGACGCGAAGCTGCTGACCAGCGACCCGAAACGTGAGAATGAGGCCGTCCAATACTTCAAGGACACCATTCGCGAGGACATGCTGACCGAGACCCGGATGTTCTTTCAGGAGATCGTTCGTGAGGACCGCAGCATCCTCGATCTGATCGACGGGAAATACACATACCTCAACCTTCGCTTGGCCCAGCATTATGGGCACGGCTTTCCCGGCTTGAAAAATGACGTGTTCACCCGAGTGGATCTGGAAAAAGTACCGCGAGGGGGCATCCTGAGTCACGGCACCGTCCTGATGCTAACGTCGATGCCGACGCGAACTTCGGTTCCGAAACGGGGAGCCTGGGTGCTGGACAAGATCCTGGGCACGCCACCACCTCCGCCGCCGGCCAACGTGCCTGAGCTGGAGGAGAAGAAGGAAGAAGCGGAAGGCCTGTCGCTTCGAAAGAAGCTGGAGCGGCATCGCACCGACCAGGCGTGTGCCGGTTGTCACGTGCGGATGGATGGCATTGGTTTCTCGCTCGAGAACTTCGATGCGGTTGGCCGATTCCGCACGCACGAGCGAAAGGGTGACAAGGAGCCGATCGACGCCACGGGCGAATTGCCCTCGGGCGACAAGGTCGAAGGGCCCGCGGGTCTGAGGAAATATTTGCGGGATCAGAAGCACATGTTCGCACGCTGCTTCACCGAGAAATTGCTGACCTTCGCCATCGGCCGCCGGCTCGACACCTACGACAAACGCAGCGTCGATGGGATCGTGAAATCCCTCGAACCGAACGACTATCGCTTCTCCGCCCTGGTCACGGCGATTGTGCAGAGCGATCCGTTTCGCATGCGGCGAGGAAAGGACCAAGAATGAAGAACGAAACCACGATGTTGGCCCGGGGGAGTGTGATTGCCATGTGGCTGGTTCTGGTGTGCGTGGCCAGAACCGGTGCAGCCCAGCCGCCGCGGCCGAAGGACGGCCCGCTGGGGATGAAGTTCGTGCCGCTGCCAAAGGGGACGTTCTTCATGGGTTGGAACGGTCGGCCCGGTTCGGCGAAGAAGACTGAGATCCAGAAGGATTTCGAGATGGCCATCCACACCGTCACGCAAGAACAATGGCTGAAGTTGATGGACAAGAACCCGAGCCAATTTTCACGGCTCCGGAGCAAGGATCGGGTGAAGGACATCTCGGACGAGGATCTGATTCATTTTCCGGTGGAGCATGTGTCGTGGAAAGACGCCCAAGAGTTCATCAAGAAGCTGAACGAGACGGAGAAAGACAAGGGCTACGTCTACCGCTTGCCGATGGAGGAGGAGTGGGAGTATGCGTGCCGCGGTGGCGCGACGACCGAGCAGGAGTGTTGCTATCACTTTTACTTTGAGAAGCCGACCAACGATCTGTCGTCTCAGCAGGCGAACTTCGATGGCAACTTTCCGTTCGGCAAGGGAGAGAAAGGGCCGTACTTGCAACGGACTGTCAAGGTAGGTTCTTACCCGCCGAACAAGCTGGGCCTGTACGACATGCACGGCAACATCCTGCAATGGACCGACAGTCTCTGGGAAGAAAAGGGCACGGCCCGAGTGTGCCGAGGCGGCTCTTGGGACTTCGAGGGGGACCTCTGCCAGGCGTATTTTCGCCGCGGGAACGCGCCAGACTACAAGGGGCGCAACCTCGGCTTCCGGCTGGTTCGAGTTGCCGTTCGGTAAAGGTGGAAAGGACCAACCATGAACCCATTCCAGGCAAGAAACAATCGTTATTTAGAGGCCTAACATGAGCAAGATTCTCTCGCGACGTACCGTCTTGAAAGGCGTCGGCATTGCCGTGGCGTTGCCCTGGCTCGAAGCCATGGCCCCGATTTACAGTTGGGCGAACCCGGGCACTCGCCCGCCGGTGCGGATGGCGTTCATTCATGTGCCCAACGGCATCGTGACTCGCCGTCTTCAGGATGGCAATGTGCTGAATGCTTCCTGGACACCAGAGGGCCGATTGAATTGGCAGGCCGGTCGCGCGAGTGTGTTGCTCCCTGCCTGGACGCCTGAGGAAGTCGGGAATCTGCCCCGGCAGTTGCCGTCGCTGCTCGAGCCGTTGGCCGATTTCCGCAATGACTTCAGCATCATTACCGGCTTGGCCAACGCCCACGGCCGTGCGGGCGTCGGACACGGCCCAGCCCAGGGAGCGTATACTACATGTGCCCGGCCGCATCACACAACGGGCAGCGACTACCGGGCTGGGACGTCTGTGGATCAAGTCGCCGCCAATCATCTGGGCGACCGAACGCGGTTGCCATCCTTGCAGATCGGCACCGGCGATCCTGGCGCAATAGAAGGTTACATGTCATCGCTGTCGTGGCGCGACGCCACCACGCCGTTACAGCTCATCGCGAATCCGCGGCATGTTTTCGACCGCTTGTTCGCGACCGATTCGGGCCGAGCAAGCGCCCAACGCGAAGTCGAGCGGACCAGCGTTCTCGACTTCATCCGCGAAGAAGCTGGCAGCCTGCAAGCCAACCTCGGAGTCAACGATCGCCGAAAGCTCGACGAATACTTCAGCGCCATTCGCGACATCGAGCAGCGGATCGAACGCAGCGCCCGCATGCCCGTCGCTACGCCGCCACGGGGTTTCGCTGCGCCCGATGCGCGGGCTCGGTTCAACTGGGCGGACCATGTTCGCCTTTTGGGCGATTTGATGACACTCGCTTTTCAGACCGACACGACCCGCATTTGCACGTTCGTCTTCGCGAACGAGTTCAGCGGAGCGTCTTATCCCTATGCTGGCATCAACGATTCCCACCACTACGTGTCTCACCACGGTGACAATGCAGCTCATGTCGCCGGCTGCACCCGGATCAACCTGCACATGCTCGAACAATTCGCCTATGTTCTCCGCAGGCTGAAGGAAACGCGCGAAGGGGACGGGACGCTCCTGGACAATTGCATGATCGCATACGGCTCGGGCAACAGCGACGGGAATCAGCATAGCAAGAGCAATCTGCCGGTTCTGCTCGCGGGAAAAGGCGGTGGCGCGCTCCGCCCAGGCCGACACGTCCGTTTCACCGAAGAAACGCCGCTCGCCAACCTTTGGCTCAGCATGCTCGACCGCATCGGCGCACGAGTCGATCGTTTCGGTGACAGCACGAGAAAATTGAACACGCTATGAATGCCGTTTCGATCCGCACGCCCACTTGATGGATCGCATCCGCGACAAATGTCTTCACGCCATGCGCTGACGGACCGTGAAATTGCAGTGTTGATGAGAACGCTCGCCCTTGAAAGCAGTATGGACCCATGACGATAAAGTGTCTGCACGTTGGTATTTTCTTGCTGCTTGCCGGCTTTCCAGGCACGGTGTGCGCGCAGGATGATGCGTTTTTCGAGAATCAGGTTCGTCCCATTCTCGTCAAGCATTGTCAGAATTGTCACGGTCCGAAAAAGCAAAGCGGCGGGCTGCGGCTGGACTCGCGGGAAGCGGCAATGCGCGGCGGTGATCGTGGGCCGGCCCTGGTTTTTGGACAGGCGGACAAGAGCCTGTTGATTCAGGCCATCTCGCACAAAGACGACTTGCGTATGCCCCCCAAGTCGAAGCTGAGCGGTCCCGATGTCGCCGTGCTGACGACACACTCGTCGTCTGGACGACCGAGTTTGGCCGCACACCGTACCATGAACAGGCGAATCACGCAGGCCGGGAGCATCATCATCAGGTGTTCTCGTCCTGGCTCGCCGGCGGCGGCGTCAAGGGTGGCATCGTACATGGTTCGTCGGACGAGTTCGGCATTGCCGTCGGCGAAGACCGTGTCCACGTGCATGACTTTCACGCCACCATCCTGCACCTTCTCGGCCTCGATCACGAACGTCTCACCTTCCGCCACAACGGCCGCGACTATCGCCTGACGGATGTCGAGGGGAACGTTGTGCGTGAGATCCTGGCCTGAGGTTTGCGATACCGAGGACGATCGGAAACGGCTCGACCTCGCCGGCGAAGTGACGCGGGAGCTGGAGAAGAAGAAGTTCTCTGACCAACGCAAGAAAGTAGTCTCCATGAACATTCTTCACCACAT
>CAMAUE010000157.1 GCA_945861245.1 Singulisphaera sp. GP187 | reverse complement strand
GTTGCGGAATCCACCGCCAAAAAAGTCGAAGCCCTGCCGACCTAAGAAATGGACGACACGGCGAAAACCAAGCAAAAGAACCTCGCCTCACCGGGCCCGCGCGCCGACGCAGCAAGGTCAAAAACCACGGGTTATTGAGAAGTTACGTCTGTCGTATATAAGTCATTTTTCTATTTGTGGTTATGAACATGTTCTGGGAGCGATTCCGGCTTGTTTTTCAGAGCCGAAATCGCAAGCGACGGACCAAATTGACCGTCGCTCGCGCTTCCAGCTCTGAGAAATAACGCATCACGCAAGCCCATACAGCTGCGTGTACTTCTTTCGCAGATACCCGATCAACGCCTGGTGGGTTAACGGCGCCCCGGTCACGCGCTGGCACAACTCGCCGGCGCGATGACGCTGGCCTGGGCTGTGGATCTTCTCGTTCAGCCAACCTTTCAGTCGCCCGAAATGCCCGCGCCGAAAATCTTCATCCAGATTGCCCAAATCCTGACGTGCCTGGTCCATGAACTGGGCCGCGTACAGGTTGCCCAGCGTGTAGGTCGGGAAGTAACCGATCCCGCCCATGCTCCAATGGATGTCCTGCAAGCACCCCTGGGCGTCGCTCGGCGGCGTCAGATCGAGCATCTGCTTGAACTTGTCGTTCCACGCTCCCGGCACGTCGGCAGGCTTCAGGTCGCCCGTCATCAACGCTTGCTCCAACTCGAAGCGGAGGATGATGTGCATGTTGTAGGTCGCTTCATCCGCCTCAACGCGAATCAACGATTTTTCGACATTGTTGACCGCGAACACGAACGATTCCAACGTGACATCGTCAAGGGTTCCCGCGTAAGTTTGTTGCAATCGCGGGAAAAAATGCTCCCAGAACGGCATACTGCGACCGACCTGGTTCTCCCACAGCCGGGATTGCGATTCGTGGATGCCCAGCGACGCGAAGCTGCCCGCCGGCGTGCCGTAATGGGCGGGGTCGAGGCCCTGTTCGTAGATGCCGTGGCCTGCTTCGTGGAGGATGCCGAACAGGCCCTGGTTGACTTCGCGGGGATGATAGCGTGTCGTCAACCGACAGTCGCCTGGCCCGATGCCACTGCAAAACGGATGCACCGTGGTGTCGAGTCGGCCGGCTTGAAAGTCGAAGCCGATGGCAGCAGCAGCGGACTGCCCGAAGATGTGTTGGCGATCGACCGGATACTCGCGGTTCAAAATATCGACGCTCGGCTTCTTCCCGGATGCTGCGATCTCGGCGACCAACTTTACCAAATCGGCCCGCAGGTCGGCGAACACGCGCGTGATCTCGGCAGCTGTCGCACCGGGTTCGTATTCGTCGAGCAGCGCGTCATAGGGCGATTGTTTGAAGCCGACCGCGCTCGCTTCCTCGCGTTTCAGCGCGACGATTTTGTCCAGCCAGGGTGCGAAGGCGGGGAAGTCGTTTTTCTTGCGCGCCTCCGCCCAGAAGTTTTGCGCCTGCGAGACGGTCTTGGCGATCTCCTCAACAAGCTTGCTCGGCATCTTGACGGCGCGATCGTAGACTCGGCGAATCTCGCGCACGTTGACCGCTTCGGTTTCGTCGGCGATTGGCGACGCTTCGAGTGCCGTCAGCCATTCGCCAAGCCGAGGCGACGTGAGCTTTTCGTGTCCAAGCTTGGCGAGAAAGCCCATTTGCTCCGCGCGATGCCCAGCCCCTTTTGGCGGCATGTAGGTGTGCTGATCCCAGCTGGCGATCGAGCCGATCGATTCTACGAGTTTGCATTCGCGAAAAGCGTCGATCAGCTGGCGGTAGGTCGTTGTCGTCATGTCGATTCCAAGTTGTTCGTTGACAGTTGCAAGTAGTATGGCGAGCCTAGCCGCATAAGCGGCAGGTTGGCGGGAGCTTCAACCTGCCGCTTACGCGGCTAGGCTCGCCAAGGTCTCAATACTTCATCCCGAGGTATGGTCATGCACAATCCGCCAGCCGGCTGGCGTTTTGCGCATGATGAGGGTGAAGATGCCGGTCGGCGCGTCTTGCTTCAGTTTCAGATTAAACCGCCCGCGCACCAAGGCATGATCGTTGCCGAGCAGGTCGATGGTAAGCTCGCTGAACGAGAGTTTGCCCATTTCCTTGCCGTCGGCCTGATAGCGTTTCTGGTAGCGTTCGAGCGTCGCCTTCCAGCCTTTGGTCTTGTTGTTTCCCGAAAAGAACGTGAGTTCGTCGGACTCGAAATAGCCCTTCATGAAGGCGACGAGATCGCCCTTATTCCAGGCAACGGCCTGCTCGCCCAGGACGCGTTGAATGGCGGCCTGCTCCGGCGATGGCTGCGCCAGTACGAACGCGACAAACAGAAAAGCATGCATGCGAAATGACCTCGAATGTTTAGCCGCTCGCTTTCGGCGAGCGCGGCCTGCGTGTTGTGCGATTCACGTTCGCCGAAAGCGAGCGGCTAAACAGTTACTGGGATTGCGTCGGCGTCAGCAGGTCGCGCAGCTTCCGCACCGCGCGAAGGTAGCGCATCGATGCCGCCGCGTCGGTGAGTTCCAGGGCGCCGGCGATCTCCTGATTCGACAGCATCTCGTAGTGACGCATCAAGATGACTTCGCGATCGTCGTCGTCGAGCTTTGCGATCGCGTCGCCGAGTTTGCGCTGCATCTCCGCCTGGATCGCCGCCGACGCGGGTGTCAGGTCCTGATCCATCAGCTGCCCGGCAAGTTCGAGCGAGGAATGGTCGGGGTTCGCCGGTCGATGGATCGATTGCTCGCGATTGACACCGCGCTTTTGGGCCTGATGATGCCGACGATGGGCGTCGATCAATCGATCTTTGGCGATATGGCGGAGCCAAAGGTGAAACGGCATATCGGGAGATTTGAGGTAATCACGCAGTCGGCGATTGGCCTCGATCAAAACCTCTTGCACGACATCGCTAGCGTCCACGCGTTGCACGATGGCGGTGTCGAGGCGCAGATCGATCATCCGCCGAATCGGTTCGCGATGCCGAGTGAGCAATTGCTCGACGGCGTCGGCGTTACCGATCTTGGCTTGATCGAGGAGTTCTTGAGTGGTGGTAGCGTCGGGCCACATGAATCGACACATCCGTCCTGGTTTAGCCGCTCGCCTTTGGCGAGCGCGAATCATCTGTTGTCCCGGGCGTGTTCGCGCTCGCCAAAAGCGAGCGGCTAAACGTATTAAACGCCCTACTTCACCATCACGACCGCGACGCACATGCAGTCGAGATTGCGATCCGAGGCATATAGCCGAATGCGCACCGTATATCGGCCATTGTTACTCGGTGAGAAATCGACAATCGCTTCGGGGTTGGTCAGAGTGTCGGACGCGACGACGTTGTTGTTGGAATCGAGCACTTCGAGATCGACATCCTTAGCGTCGGTGTCGCCTGCGGCGATGAAGCGATAGCGTTTGCCGGCGTTCAGTTGCATGCTGAACATCGGTATCCATTTCGTTGTGCTTTGCTTCAGCCAACCGCCACCGATGGAGAAATCGTTCGCGGTAAGGTTATAACCATTCTTGTTGGCCGTATCGACATGCTTGGCGAGGCGTGCCGTCGCCTCGGTGATAAACTTGCCCTGCCCGGTTTCTTGCCCGTGTGCGTTTTCGTTCGTGAAAACCGCGAACAGGCTGACGAGACAGACTCCCACTGCGAAGGACCAGCGAATCGACATCAATTTCGTCTTCATGAGTGAACCTCCTGTAACAATTGGTAAGCAAACGCCAAATAAATACTTCCCTGTTCTCCGCTTGCGGCTTAGCGCTCACAAAGGATATTCCGAGCGCTAAGCCGCAAGCGGAGAACAAAAACTGAAGTATAAATTCGACGTTCCAAGGCCGAATGTCAAGTTCAATCGAAAAAAAAAATGGAACAACCTGGGATCGCGAGGCCAATCACCAGAGCCGGAAGCGTCAGCGACGGACGAATCCAACCGTCGCCGACGCTTCCGACTCTGATGATTGCGACCTGGCTGCCACTTGACCGCATGAGGCCGTGGACCTATCATCCTATAATTGACTTCTCCTTGCGCAACTGAGAAATGGTGCCGCACATGAAGGCGGAACAACGGAAAGAACTGGAAACGAACACCCTGGCGGACCGGATGGGTCAGGCGATGCAGAAGGCCAAAGCGGCTTCGCGTCGAGCGGTGTTGCTGTATGGCACTATCGGGGCGGTGTGCCTCGTCGCCGTCTTTTTATTCTACCGCTACCTCGATTCCACTCGGTTGGAAAGCTCAGAAGGTTGGCGTGACTTCCACGACGGGCAAAAGGGCCTGCTCGAAACGGTCGCCACCAAAGAAAACAACGCCGGCAAAGCCGCCCGCCTACAAATCGCCTGGTTCATTTACTGGGAGCAGGGCATCAAACTCCTTGGCCAAAGCCAAGATGCCGGCACCAAGAATCTCGAAGCCGCTGTCATCGAGTACAAGGAGATCCAGAAGCTCTGCGTCGACGACGCCATCTTTGAACCCCAAGCCATGCTCGGCCAGGCCGTCTGCGAGGAAAGCCTTACGATCAAGGACGCCAGTTATCTCGATAAAGCCAAACGCTCCTACGAAGAGCTACACAAGAAATACGAGAAATCCGCCGAGGGCAAGTTCGCCAAGGAACGTCTCGACGCTATCGGGAAAACAGGCAGCACCGTTGCCGATACCTATGTCCGCCTTCAAGACGTAGTCCGCGGCCCAGGCGGGTTCGGCGGTGGCTTCCCCGGCATGCAAAATCCGCACGATCCCGATCAGATGGAACAACTGAAAAAAATGATCGAAGATATGAAGAAAAAGAAATAGCGAGTGCCTCTCCCTTTTTTTCGCTTGCGGCTTAGCGCTCGGACCATCCCACGTGAACGCTAAGCCGCAAGCAGAAAATATTACCATGTCCGACCATTTCGACGACGACCCCGATCTCGCCGAACCCGACGACCTTCTCCCCGTTCCAGGTGTCGGTCACGCCGTCGAATTGTCCGTGCAGATGAAAACCTGCGGCATGCGGCTCGATCAGTATCTCGTCCTGCAGTTTCCTGACTTTAGCAGAGCGGTTGTCCAGCGGGCCATCGATTCCGACAGCGTCAAGATCAACGAACTACCGACCAAACGCAGCTACAAAGTCCGCCAGGGCGATCGCGTCCGTATCTGGCTACCCACGCCGCAGCGTCCCGATCCGACGCCGGAAAACATCCCGCTTGAGGTCCTCTACGAAGACGAATTCCTCGCTGTCATCAACAAGCCGTACGGCATGGTGGTCCACCCCGCCCGAGGCAACTGGAAGGGCACGCTCGTCAACGCTCTCGCCTTCCATTTTCAGAAACTCTCGAAACTCAACGGCGAATACCGCCCAGGCATCGTCCATCGCCTTGACCGCGACACCTCCGGCGCTATTTTGGTTGCCAAGGAGGAACAAACGCACCGCGAGCTTGGCATGCAATTCGAGACGCGCAAGATTTTCAAGGAATACATCGCCATCACGCAAGGTGTGCTCGACCGCGACAGCGACTACGTCGAAAAACGCATCGCCCACCATCCGCGCGATCGCATCAAGATGATTGCGACCGATGACGAAGCAATCGGCAAAGACGCCTGCACCTACTACGAAGTCGAGGAGCGTTTTCGCGGCTACACGTTCGTCCGCTGCCAACCACGCACGGGCCGTACGCACCAAATCCGGGTACACTTGATGAGCGTCGGCTGCCCCGTGCTCGCCGACAAGACCTACAGCGGCCGAGACGAGTTCCGCCTCAGCGACCTCGTGCCGAGTGTCCCGCCGGAGCGCGACGAGATTCTGCTGAACCGCCAAGCGTTGCACGCAAAGCGCATACGGTTAATCCACCCGCGCACGAAGCTATCGCTCGCCGTCGAAGCCCCGCTGCCGCCGGAATTCGCCCGCACGCTGTCGGCATTGCGCCAGCATCGCGCGATGTGATAATGGCCAGGGAACCCTGTACGGTTTGTAAGAATTGATCCACGGATAACATTGCGCGGTCAAGCCACAACAAATGCAGAATCACGAAAGCCCGAAAGTACGAAATCACGAAAAATACTTTATTGAGTTCCTCTTTCGTGGTTTCGTACTTTCGTTGTCTCGTGATTCACATTCTGAATTTGCGCAAAATGAAATCTGCGAGGCTTGCAAAGAATTCGGAGGTAGGTAACAGAGAGACCACCGAGTCAAAGATGCGGAATAATTTCGTGTTTCTTGATGCCGATTTTCACTCTCTGTGTTTTCTGTGTTCTCTTTGGTCAAGCAGTCTTGCCGACTTGTCCTCCCCAGACCACGAACGGCAAGAGGAATGTGATTGGCCTACTTCATCCGCGTGCTCTTGAACCGTTCCGCCATTTCGCGGCTGATGCGTTGGCGCAACGCGGCATCGATGAGGTTGCCGTGATCGCGGTTCGGGAATAGCTCGATCTTGGCGTCGCTCTTCAAATTTTTCATCGATTGCTGAAGTAACCGAGTCGCGCCTTCGAGATAGAAGGTGTCCATGTCGCCCATGTAAACGTGCAATTTGCCTTTCAGCTTTGGTTCGAGCCTCGGCCAATCGCGTTCGAGGATCAGGCGAATATCGTAGCGATCCCAGGCCTTGGCGACGACGGGATCGATGACGCCGGTCTGGCGATCCCAGAGCGGCATCGGCTTGCCGTCTTTGCCCTTCGGACTGAACACCGCCTCGAACGAGAAGAGCTGCCCGCCGCGGCCCATGACGACTTCCATATCGTTGAACGGCTTGTATCGCAGCGTCACCTGCTTACCTTTGCGGGCGAGCGGGCGTGGTTCGCCTTTCTCGTCGACGAACAGATTCTGCTTCGGGTCATAGATATTGACACGCTGAAAGTCGCGGAAATCGACAGGGTCCGGCGCCGTGGACCAGACGCCGCCGAAGAAATCGGGATACGTCACCTGCAGCCAAAGACTGCTCCACCCGCCGGATGAATGCCCGGTGACGAAGCGAGCGTTCGGCTCCGCCAGGCCGCGAAACGTCGCTTCGATGTGCGGGATCAACTCTTCGGTAAATGCCTTGCCGTATGGGCCGTTGTTGTCGGAGTCGGCGAACACATGATGCCCGAGCCGACAGCTCGGATCGAGCACGACGTACAGCATCTCGACGCCGGCGACATCGGTGGCGTTGCGCGTCTCGGCTCCGAACGAACCGGTGTGCACGCCGCCGAAACCGGGGATTTCGTAGATCGTCGGGTAGCGCTTGGCTGCATCGGTGGCGTGCGATTTGGGCAGCACGATGCCGGCGCGCAGGCGGATCGGTTTGCCGTGGAACTGCGTCAATAGCTTGCTTTCGATATCAACGAGCTTCACGCGCGGCTTTTCGTCAAACTTTTTCTCGGTGATGACGCGATCGATGACGAGCCGAATCGGCTCCTTGGGCAGCGCCTTCGCGTCGATCAGGATCGGCTTGGAGTAGCCATTGCCCGGCGAGGCGTGATAGTTGATTCCGCCGAGATCGCGATCGAGCACGGCCTGAATGTAATATTTGTCGGCCGGCAGCTTGCCCCACCCATGCGGATGCCCGACGCTCGGTGTGAACACGAGCGGCGTGTCGGGCGTCCAATCGCGCACATCCTGAGCGAACAACGGATACGGATTGAACCACCCAAGCCGCGGCGGCGGATCGCCATCCTTGATCGCCGCCTTCGATACGACCAAAAACACCCGCCCCGTAAACGGCTCGCTCGCAACGCTCTTCGCGAACACCATCTCAACCCGCACCTGCGTTGAGGCCGCGATTTGCAGGGCGACGATAGCGGTTAATAAGAAGGGAACGATTAGCATGATCCAGCGCACCTGGTAGGAGGGGTGAGCGATCATGAGATTGTATATAATTCCGCAGCGCTGCTCGATTAGTTTGAAGTCAGCGGACCACATGAATCTGCGGAGGTTAACGTGAAGAAAAGTTCCCGCCACTCAAAGATCACTGGCGACTTTGCGGAGGCTTTGGTTCTGTACTGGCTGTCCAAACACGGCTACGAATGCGTTCGAGTTGATCATACGGGCATCGATTTGAATGCCCGACCGCCCGACGGCTCTGAACTTCTCGGCATCTCAGTAAAATGCCGGTCACGGTACGATGGCAGTGAAGGTAACGATGTGACGCTGCCACACAAAGGGTTCGATGAAGCTCGGAAGGCGTGCAAAGCGTTCGGCTGCGTACCTTACTTCGCCATCGTGGTCGACACGACGGAGAGCGTTCAATGCTTTTTGCTGAGCCTTTCGCATTTGGATTCCGTTGCAGGAGTCGGATCAACGAAGCGATTCTGGCGAATGACAAAACGCGCGGTTGATCAATACGAACGTGACCCGTTAATTCAGCGATTTGACCTGCAAACGCGAGCCTGTTCTTGGCGGGAAAAAGATGCAAAACGGGGCCCTGTACCTTAAGGGGTTGTAGAAACTGAACACAATGCTCAAACTCCCTAAGGTCTATATCTTCGGCTCATTTGCCGGGCCCTTCGCCTTGCTCGTATTTCTTTTGCGCTTGGTTTCCTTCAACAATGCATCGCGAAAGAGAAGCAGACTTTCGACCACTTTCGGCTTCGAGTCGTCCTTTGAGCCCTTCATTTTGGTGTCGAACCACACAATCAGGTCCGTGTCCGACATGTTTAGCGCGTCGCGCAGCTTCGTTCGCACGGTAGCGGCTTTTGTTTTGCCCATCATAACAGTTCCTCCAGCATTGCCCGTAACTCGGTTAGAAACACCACAACCTCGTCAGCCTCGAAACCCGTATTCACTGCGTCAAATCCAGCCTTCATCAGGAGATTTTGTTGATCTGCCTCGTCCCTCACAACAATCGATCCGATGAGCGACGCCACAATTTCTTCTGCTGCGCTTGACCAGTCAAGCGGTACGGTACGCGACAGTCGTTCCTCACGAACCAATAACTGATGTCCGCGTTCGTGGGCGAGGATGGCTTCCAAAGAGAAATCGTCAGGATCCGCATCGCGCTCGAATGCCTCCGCGAAAACAATCACTTGATCTTGGCCAGATGCTGGAGCAAGGCAGTATTGTGCTCCGCCGGTGTGCCCATATGCGTGCCGATATTCAACGCGGCCGACAAATCCCTGCTCACGAGCGATCCTCAAGACTCGCCGCCGTCGAGCGGATTCGTCTGCCTTCAAAATCGGTTACGGGCCTGACGTTCCCATCGTGGATGATAATCCTTTTTAAGACCTTTCGCAAGTTCAACGGCACTGCCCGCCTCACTTCCGCACCTTTGCGACTTGCCGATGCGTCTCGGCGATGATCAACTCCTCAATGCGGGGGCCCCAGATTGTCGGTTGGCCGTAGTAGATCATCGACGATTCGCCTTCGTAGCCGCCTTCTTTGAGGACGCGCAGGGACGGGATGTACGCCATCACATCGTTGGCGTAGCCGGTGACCCAGACTTTGCCGAGCTCCTTCTTCAAACGCACCGAGTAATCGACGACGACTTCGCCGCCGAGCGAAATCCACGTCAGATCGTCGCCGAGCCGCCAGGTTTGCACGGGGTAGGGATACGTTTGTTTGAGTGAGCCGTGCTTTTCAATGTCTTTGAGCAGCATCTTGGCTCGCGATACGATATACGGGTTTTTACTCATTGTGTCGAGCACGACTTTTTCGCGCGTCGGCAAGTCGCCGAACGGGAGGTCGATGCGTGCATCCGCCGTGCGAACCGTCGGCCTAAGAGGCGTCATCGGCTTGCGCACAACCTGCTCGACGGCATCGGCGAGCTGCTTGCCATACGCCTCCGCGAGGTCCACCGTGCGGCGAGGCAGCGGGTTCTGATCGGCGCCGCAGCCGGTGAAGAAAAGTGCCGTCGCGCCGGGGTAACGCTTCTCGAGTTCCAGTTGAGCAAAGCCCGGATAGTCGCCACACCATTGATAAAAGCTCAGCACCGTCGCATGGCAGGCATACCCGAACACCACGGCCCGGACCTTGCCATCGGGTTCACGCACACAAAGCACTGGCACATCGTGATCGACTGGGCCTTTGAGCACGCCCATTTCGCGCAGCTTCGGCACGTCGCCTTCCTTGTTGTTACGGCGATTCGTCGCAAACGTCGCCTGACCGTTATTCCAACTCACCTGGGCGGCTTTCAAGTCCTTGATCGCGGCGCCGACAAGATCGACGATCTGCGTGTGCAGCGCCTTCGTGTAATCGATGACGAGTTGATGTTGCTTGTCGTCAAAGCTGTACATCGCGATCAGGTTCTTGCCAACGACAGGCCCGCAATGCGTGTGCGAGACGGTCAGCATGACCTGCTCGCGCGATAGGCCGTGCTGTTTCTGCACGTCGGCCAAGACATCCTCGGACAGTGCGCGATCGATCCCCACGAGATCAAGCGCGACGAGGGCACAGCGAACGCCCTTCGCATCTTGCAGCACGATCGCCTTGGCCCAGAGGTCGTGAAGTTTGCCCTCGGACGGCTTATTGCGTGCGCCATAGCCTGACATCCACATCGATTGCTTCGGCGTGATGACCGTCTTGGCAACACCGACCTGCCAAGACTTGGCGTCCTGCGCGGATGCGGCCCCAACGAATCCGATGATGAATGATAGCGCAACGATGAAACAACGAATCATAACTGCCTCCGTTCGATACACACCGATAGAAAACGATTGTAATTTGTGTATTCCGCTTGCGGCTTAGCGCTCGGAACATCCCACGAGAGCGCTAAGCCGCAAGCGGAATACCAATGACTATTTGGCCGACATCAAAAACGCAATCAAGTCGGCCATTTCCTGGTGGTTGATCGATTTCTCCAGTCCTTCCGGCATGAACGACATGCCCGTCGAGCGTAGCTCCTCGATGTTGATGCGCAACACCGTTTCGCTTGTGCCATCGGGGCGACGCAGCGTGATGCTCGTCGCGGTCTCGGCGGTGATCATGCCGGTGAGCGTGCGGCCAGTATCGATCTGCAGATAGTAGGTGATGAATTTCGGAAGCACCTCGCGGTTCGGGTCGAGGACGTTGAGCAGGATAAAGTCGCTGCCTTTATCCTTGAGCGAACGGATGTCGGCGCCGATCTGCTCCCCGACGCCGTCGATGCGATGGCACGCCGCACAGTTCTTCTTGAAGATTTCCTTGCCGTTCGCGGCATCGCCTTTCAGATCGAGCGACTTCTGATATGCCGCCACGACCTCTTTGCGGGCGGAAAGTTTCGTTCCCTTGAAGAGCTTTTCAGCGCGTAGGCGAATATTCTTATCCGAGAAAACCTGTAGTAACTGGATGCGAGCCGGATCGATCTCGCTGGTCTTGATCGTGCCTTTTTCGACGGCATCGAGGAACGTCTGAATCGAGGTAGCTCGCGCGAACAGCGTCTCCGCGGCGGTCGCGCGGACTTGCGGGCTGAGGCTCGGCCAGGCGGCGACGATTACCTCCGCGACGGCGGGTTGCTCGAATCGGGCGAGCGTTTCCAGCGCGGCCTTTTGCACCGCTTCAGGCTGGCGGAACTTGAGCAGCTCGGTGAAGTTCGGCTGTACCTTGGTAAACTCCGCGAGACCCAGCGTGCGCACCGCTGACACGCGCTCAGCGACGGGTTGCTTGTCATCGGCGGCGGTCTTGATCGCCCCGGCGACAAGCTCGGCAAACAGCGTCGCCGACTTGCCGGTCGATTGGATGCGCTCGCGGGCCTTCGCCGGCAGCTTGCTCATTAGGCTTGCCATGTATTCACGACCGTCGGCAGCCGGGATTCGATCCATGACGCCGAGGAAATCGCCGAGCTCGTTGGATTGATTCGCGGCCCCGATCTGGACGGCGAGCGCGTGAAGCATCACCTTGCCGTTCTTGATCGCGCTGAGCTTGGCATCGCCGGCGAGTCGGCGGAAGAGGTCGCCGCGCCGGCCGTGTGACGATGTTAGGACCGCGAGCCGCATCCAGGTATCATCGGTGTCGGCAGACGCGAGCCGATGCAGCAGCGGGTTCACCGTTTCGCCTTCCACCGATCCGAGCGAAAAAGCAAGCTGCACGCGAACGGCCAACGCGGGATCGGCTGCGAGCTTTTCGAATTGCAATCGAACAGCAACCTCGTTTGCAAATCGCTCGGCCAGCTTCAAGGCATGCACACGCACTGGTGCGTCGGTGTCGGCAAACGCGGACTCGACATACCTCGCCGTCAACGCATTCAATCCGTCCAGTGCATACAGCGAATGAGCACGGCCGAACGGCGAGCCCGATTCCTCGGCGAGCTTACGAAGCAGCGGAATCGCGCTCGCATCCTGCCGTTGATACAGCAGCCGCGACGCCGTATCGCGGTGCCAGCCGTTCGGGTGTTCGAGCAGCTTGACGAGTTCCGCCGTGCTCGCCTTGCTCAGGCGCAGTTGCGGCGGACGCTTGAAGCCCTCCGGCACGACGCGGTAGATTCGGCCATGGTTGACGCCCGACTCGATGTGGAGGTGCTTGAGAATCAGCGGCGGGATCGATTCGATCGTTTCGATAATCTCGCGATAGTGATCGATGACGTACAGCGTGCCATCGGGTGCGTTGGCGAACTGCGCGGGGCGGAACCAGTTGTCGGTCGAGGCGAGGAACTCCATGCCTTTCTCGACGCGCTCGAGGCTCGCACTGAGGCCGTTGGGTTTGAGCTTGCCGTGATAGACGAGATTGTTCGACACCTCGCCGGCGAACAACGTGCCGCGATGCTCGGGTGGGAAGGCGTCGCCCCGATAGACGGTGATACCCGTCGTGCCGGTGAAATGGCCGGAGACCTCGCCGGTCTCGATCGGGCCAGGCACGACCTTCTGCAGCCGCAGCCGAGTGCGAACGATCCGCCATGGTTCGTTCGGGCTGATGCGATGTAGGTAATTCGCCTTATTCGCGCCATGCACATTGACGAGCGGAGGCGGTGGTTGCACGTAGGGGTTCTTCGTCAGGTATCGGCCATCGTACATCAGCATGTGGCAGGGATTCGAGTTGTCGCATGTGAACTTGCGGCCCCAATCGTCCATCGACATGCCGTGCTGGGCGCTGCCTGCGACAAGCTCAAACGTCAGCGTGCGCGGGTCGAATAGGAAGCTATGGCCCTTGACGTTGAAGACCTTCGCGTCCTTCGCTTCGCTCAGTTTGATGCTGCCGCCTGCCGCACTGGTGGAGACGTGAAAGCGATTGTCAAGCCCCCAGCGGAACGAATTGAGCATCGCCTCGCCGGCCTTGTCACGTCCGAAGCCGGTGTAAATGATCTTTCTTATGTCGGCTTTACCTATGCCCTTGGTGTCTTTCAGATACCAAATATGCGGCACCGCCCCGACGAACACGCCGCCGTCCCAGCAGCAAAGCGCGACGGGCGAATCGATCTCGGCGAGGGTGGTGACTTTGTCGTAGACGCCGTTGCCGGTGGTGTCTTCGAGTACCTTGATGGCGCCCTTCTCTTTGAACTTCGGATTGCCGTGCTGATTGTACTCGGGAAACTCCGCGACATACATCCGGCCATCTTCATCGAAATCGACAGCGACAGGCGAGCGAATCATCGGCTCCGATGCGGCGAGTTCGAGCTTGAACCCCGGCGCGAGCTTGAACGTCTTCAACGCATCCTTCGGTGCCGTCGGCGGAATCCGCGGCAGCTCGGCGGCGTAGTCCTTGTCCTTCGAGTCCTTGCCCTGCTGCGAGAACGCAATTGGCCCCAGGACAACAAGGGCCAGGGCAAATCCGAAGATTCCATATCGCATGCGCATACTCCGCAAAAGTGAGCAGGT
>CAMAUE010000156.1 GCA_945861245.1 Singulisphaera sp. GP187 | reverse complement strand
GGATGCCGTGCGGTTTTTGTCGGCCGCTCCCTTACGGTCGCGGCTCGGATATGTTTTGATCGATTCGGAAAAGCGACAATTTCTACCGTGCGAAGTATAAACACAATCACTCAATCCTCAAACAGCTTCTCGACATACTCCGTGGGATTGAACACTTCGAGGTCGTCGAGGCCTTCGCCGAGACCGACGAATTTTACGGGCAGGTCGAGCTTCTGCTTGATGCCAAAGATCGCGCCGCCTTTGGCGGTGCCATCGAGTTTCGCGAGGATGATGCCGGTGCAGGCGATCGTTTTCTTGAAGTTCTCCGCCTGTAGGATCGCGTTTTGGCCTGCGGTGGCGTCGAGTACGAGTAGCACCTCGTGGGGCGCACCGGGAATTTGCTTGATGACGATTCGGCGAATCTTGTCGAGTTCCTTCATCAAATGCGTCTGCGTGTGTAAGCGACCGGCGGTATCAACGATCAGCACGTCGAAATTGCGTGCCTTGGTTTTTTCGCAGGCGTCGTGCGCGACGCTTGCCGGGTCGCTGCCTTGCTGATTCTTGACGATCTCACAGCCGAGCCGTTGACTCCAGATGGTGAGTTGTTCGACCGCCGCGGCACGGAAGGTGTCGCACGCAGCGACGCAGACGGTCTTGCCTTGGCCTTGGCAGTATTTCGCGAGCTTGGCGATCGATGTCGTCTTGCCCGCACCGTTGACGCCGGCGACGAGGATAACGGTTGGCCCGCTCGGCGCGAACGCGATGCCTTGTGACGGCGCGGTCAGCATCGATTTGAGTTGATCTTTGACAAACGCGACCATCTCGCCGCTGACTTCCTTGTCGAGATACGCCTGCTTCACGCGCGCCACGATCTCCTGCGTGGCGTAGGTTCCAACGTCGGCGAGATAGAGGCGTTTTTCGAGTTCATCGAGAAACTTCTGATCGACTCGGCCTTTGAAGCTAAACAGCTGCGCGATGCTGCTAAACAGGCTGCGCGTTTTGGCGAGGCCTTGTTTGATTTTGCTGAAGAGTGCGCCGAAAACCATAGGTGTCTCATAATGCGTTGTTGTTTAGCCGCTCGCCTTGGGCGAGCGCGTCGTGTGCTTCGTTTCAACCAGGTTCCGCGCTCGCCAAAGTCGAGCGGCTAAACGCCCGCAGGCGTTCGAGTTCATCGCGATGGATGGTGCTCGCGCCGACAGCGCGATGGGGTTCGTCGGGGCCATGGCAGTCGCTGCCGCCGGAAATGGCCAGACCCAGTTCGTCGGCCCATTGGCGCAATTGCTTGGCACGGCTTGCCTTGATCGTCGGATATTCGACTTCCACTGCGCCGAGTCCAAGACTATGCAAATTAGCCAATTGCTCCCTCGTAGAATCATGCGGCGGATGCGCCCACGACGCAACACCTCCCGCGTCACGGACTCGCATGATAGCGTCCGCGACGGGAAGTCGCGTCTTTGGCACCGCCGCCCGGCAATTGTCGCCCAGCCAGCGCTGGAATGCATCGCGTATCGTGCTCGCCCGTTTGGCACGCACAATCAAGTCGGCAAGATGGCGTCGCCCTAATGCCGTATCGGTAGGCAATGCCGCAACATCCGCCTCGGAGATAGGGACGCCGAGGGCCCGAAGTCTCGCAATCATTTCGTGGAATCGCCCAATGCGATCGATTCGCAGCCGATCCAGCGCTTGCGTAAGGGCCTCGTTGTCCACGTCGAAAAAGTAACCGAGCAGATGCAGTTCCTTCCCGCGATACTCCGCCGTGATCTCAACGCCCGAAATGATTTCTAATTCCGACGTCGTCATCAGCCGAGCGCCCGCGATCGCGCCGAGCGTGTCATGGTCGGTGATGGCGATGGCGGATAACCCGCTGCGCTGGGCGAGGCTGACGATTTGCGCCGGCGTATAGCGTCCGTCGCTAAATGTCGTGTGCATGTGCAAATCGACTCGCCCAAAATATCGCGGGCGATGCAGCGCTGCACAAAGTTGCGTGAAGGGTTGATTGGTCATCGGTCCGTGGTCCGTGGCCCATAGTCCGTAGTCAGTAGTTTCAAAATACCCTCCGGATAATGCCTTCCAACGGACTACCGACCACGGACCACTGCCTACGAAACCAAGGACGCTTCGCGTTTTAGCCGATCGAGTACGCCGTTGACAAACGCGGACGAATCCGCCGTGCCGTAGCGGCGGGCGAGTTCAATCGCTTCGTCAAAGGCGACGGCGGCCGGCGTGTCATTCATGTGAAGCAATTCGAACGCGCCCATCCGCAGCACGTTGCGATCCACCGTCGTCATGCGCGAGATTCGCCAATTTTCGGCGGCGGCGGCAAGCTTCGTATCGATGTCTTTGAGATGCGCGTCTACGCCATCGTAGAGTGCCAAACAAAATGCGCGTATCGTCGGCTCAGCCAGGCGATCCCTTACGAACTGCTCCAACGCAGTCCGGCTGATCTTCGCATTGTGGTCACGCTGAAATAGCAACTGCAACGCAACTTCTCGTCCCCGCGATCGCCGAGCCATGAATCACCCTTCCCAAAAATGTCTCACACTCCATCTTAGCAAGGTATGCCCACGCGGACGAGACGATCCGGCACGGAACCTCGAATGCGGCCTCGAGCTAACTCCTGGGCGACCTGTCCAAAATCGCCCAGGTGACGAAGCCGGCGGCAGCCGATCCATCAAATCACTCAAAAATTGACGTGCCCCTCAAAAGTCGCTTTACGAGCCGGAAGCGTAAGCGACGGACTGGAGAAATCCGTCGCTTACGCTTCCGGCTCGTATTTTTGTCGGCGGCGTCAATTGTGATGCGCCCCTCAAAAATCACAACACTCGCGTTCCCAGGCTTCTGCCTGGGAACGCACGACTCGCAAGGCTCCGGCTTGCTTAGACAGCTCGCTTCCTGGATATTGCTCAGGAATGGTCGAGGCAGTACCTCGATGGTAGTGCGTTTCCAGACAGGAGCCTGGGAACGAGGGAGAAGTGTGGTTCTTTATTTTTAAGGGGTGCGTTAATTGTGGTTGAATTGATTGTTGATTGAACGGTATTGGGCTTTTGTCCGTTGTGCTCCAGCACGGGCTGACGGTGAAAAACATTCTGAGCGTATACAATGCCCGCAGACCATTTGTTCGCCGAGAAACCTGTCGCACCGAAGGAGCCTCCGCCGTGTCTGCGCATTCCACAGAGAGCAACATTCGCCCTGAACCCGATCGTGAGCTGGTCGCCATCGCGGATTACGTTTGCCATACGCCGATCTCCAGCGATGAGGCTTACGATACCGCTCGTTACTGCCTGATGGACAGCCTGGGCTGTGCGATGTTGGCGTTGCAGTATCCCGCTTGTCGCAAACATCTCGGGATGATCGTGCCCGGGACAATCGTTCCGGGCGGCGTTCGCGTGCCGGGGACGAGCTATCAGCTGGACCCGATCAAAGCGGCCTTCGACATCGGTTGCACGATCCGCTGGCTGGACTACAACGACACCTGGCTGGCGGCCGAGTGGGGGCATCCCTCCGACAACCTAGGCGCCATCCTCAGCGTCGCCGACTATCTCTGCCGACGGCCCGGCGATGCCCGACGGCTGACGATTCGAAACGTGCTGACGGCGATGATCCAGGCCCACGAGATTCAAGGCGTGCTGGCACTGGAGAATAGCTTCAACCGCGTTGGACTCGATCACGTGATCCTCGTCAAAGTCGCTTCGACGGCGGTGGCGACAAAGCTGCTCGGCGGATCCCAACGCCAGATCGTCGACGCCCTGTCGCATGCGTTCATCGATGGTCAAAGCCTGCGCACCTATCGGCACGCGCCCAACGCGGGCCAGCGCAAATCCTGGGCCGCCGGCGATGCGACGAGCCGAGCGGTGCGGCTCGCGCTCTTGGCGTTGCAAGGCGAACCTGGTCTGCCCAGTGCGTTGACGGTTCCGAAATGGGGCTTTCACGATGTGCTGTTCAAGGGCAACCCGCTGAAGCGTTCGAAATCGTATGGCTCATACGTCATGGAAAACGTGCTCTTCAAGATCTCGTTCCCGGCTGAGTTTCACGCTCAGACCGCGGCAGAATGCGCGATGACACTACATCCGCTCGTAAAAGATCGGCTCGACGAGATCGACCACGTCGTGCTGACGACGCAGGAGTCGGCGGTGCGGATCATCAGCAAAACGGGACCGTTGCACAACCCAGCCGACCGCGATCATAGCTTGCAGTACATCGTGGCGATCCCATTGATTTTCGGCCGGCTGACAGCGGACGATTACGAAGACGCCGTTGCGAAAGACCCCCGAATCGATGCGCTGCGTGCGAAGATGCAGGTCGTGGAAGATGCCCGCTACGCCCGCGAATATCTGGAAGCCGACAAACGCTCGATCGCCAACGCGGTGCAGGTGTTCTTTAAGGACGGCACATCAACGGAGAAGGTCGAGGTCGAGTATCCCGTGGGCCATCGCCGCCGTCGAACCGAGGGCACCCCGCTGTTAATGCAAAAGTTCGCCGCGAACCTGGCGACGCAGTTGAAGCCCGAGAAAGCGAAGGCGATCCTCGGCCTGTGCGCGGACCGGCAGCGACTGGAAGCGACGCCAGTGGATGGGTTCATGGCGATGTGGGTGCGGGAGTGAGAATCATTTCCTCGTTTAGGAAATCCGAAATAACAACTTCCCGTTTTGCCGCTTGCGGCTTAGCGCTCGCAAGGCGCCACGCGAGCGCTAAGCCGCAAGCGGCAAATCGAAATCGGAAAGTTTTTATTTCGGTTTTCCTAAACGAAACAACCGATCCCCATCCTGCCCCGCCCGCTTACCTTCTCCGCAAAACCACCCAGGTTCCGCGGTCATCTCCAGCTTGTTTGTAATCCGTCTATTTTGGTAGAATCCGCGCAGTGTGTTCATCTCGCGCAGATGTTGCGCGAGATGAACACTTGGGATGGAACCCAGGGTCGGCCATGTGCCGACCCGTTTGTGAGCGAGTATACGGATATGACTCGGCCCTCTTTTCGCTTGCCGGTTTCGGAATTCTTTACCGTGCTCGGTCTGTTGCTCGGCGTTTGGCTGATTAACAGCACCTTCCAGCACGGTATCGATACGCCGAACTACATTCTGCTTTTCATCGGCGTGCTCGACATTCTGCTTTGCTTCGCGATCTTCAGCCAAATGCTGCGGAAAGAGCTGCGCAAAGGCGATGGCCTGCCGCGTGGTTATATCATCGGCGCGGCGGTGCTCTTGGCGAGCTTCCTTGGCTGGAACTTCGCCGTCTTGCTGGACGCCGATCGACTGCGGGCCGAGCAGGTCGAGTTGCGCGAGCACGATCAACAACTCGTCAAGCTCGAAGAATCGCTACGGCACTTCGTGGGCGTCGTGCCAGCGCTGAACGGCGCGGGGGATCGCAACGCTTGGCAGATCAATTACGACAATTACGCTCGACTTAACGATCAACTTAAGGCGTCATTCCGCAAACGCGCTGCGTGGGACAAGGAGCTTTCGCGCATCAACGAGCAGGTGGGGATGATGCATAAATCGTTCAATCTGCTGCTCGGACAACCGACGTTGGACCAGCGTATCAAATGGCGCGACGACTTCCTGCAAGCCCGCGAGCGCGCCGACCAACAGGTGGACGCTTTGCGTGCGGAGCTTGGGACGACGTTGCGTGATCTGGATCGGCTGTATCGCGCCCGTTGGCATTCTGTCGCTGCCTCCGCACTGGTCGGCGTGGCGCTGTTGCTGGGTGGCGTGCTGTTGTGGCTGTTGTTCGATCGCGAATTGCGTCGCTCAAGCATAAAGCTCGCCGAGGTGACCCAAAGCGAGGCCCGCTTCCGTTCGATGGCGGAGTACCACTCAAACGCCGTCGCCGTGCTCGATCGCGCGGGCATCATTCAGTACGGCAACGGCGTCTGGTCGGCGGCGTTCAACTACGATCAGGATGAATTGCTGGGCCGCCCGCTGCTTGAATTGATTCATGACGAGGATCGCGCACGTGTCCAGCGCGTACTGGAGACCGATACGGTCGAGCCGCCGTTGGCCTGCCGACTCAGCGCTGACTATGGCGTGTGGCATGACGTGGAGTTGGTGTGCCATGATCGCGACGGTGTGAACGCGTATGTCGTGGAGCTGCGCAACCTGCGTCAGTCGCATGACGTTCCGATGCCGACGCATGACGCCAAGCAGTCCGAGCCGATGACGCTCGAACATCTGGCGACGCTGGCGTATTTGGTTGATCCCACAACGAAGCAGTTTGCATCCGTGAGCAATCTTCCGGCCACAGTGTTTGGGTCCAGTGCGGACGGCAAACAGGCGGTCGAGCGGTTTCAAGCTGCGCTGCATCCGGACGATGTCGCGCTCTTCACGAGCCTACCGACTCGATGCACGAACGGCAGCAGCACCGACGAATTCCGCCTTCGTGATGCCGACGGACAGGAGCAATGGTTCCAGGCCCATCACCGCCTGATGCCGAAACAACAGGACGGCTCGCAGTTAATCGTCGGCGTAGCGTTTCCGATCGACACGCGCAAATCCTCCGAACGGCGGATCGTTGAACTTGAGCGCGAGTTGGCCAAGGTGCGCGATCGCGAATCGGTCGCTCAGGATCAGCTGCGCCGCAATTCCTGGCTGCTCAACACCCATCAACAGGCCAACAGCGAGGGGCTACTCGTACTCTCCCGTCGCGGCGAGGCGCTGTCGTGGAACCCTGCATTCGTACGCCTGTGGAAGCTGTCCGAAGAAATTCTCACAGGGCATACTTGGGAAACGATCTCGGCACATATGGAATCGCAAGTCGAGACCGGCTGGTACGACTTCCGCAGGACGGCGCAAGGTCGCGGCACTTCCGACGCGGACTCGACCTGGGAGATGCAACTCAAAGGCGGCCGCGTGCTCGAAGTCTATGCCCAGGCGTTACGCGATGCCGATCATCCCAGTGGCGCGCTGCAATTTCACTTCCGCGATGTCACGAATCACCGCGATCTTGAAACGAAACTGCGCGATCATCAGGATCAATCACGCAGTTGGCAGAAGCGAGCCGACGATTACGAAACCGAGAAAAGCACGTGGGAAACCAGCCAATGCGAAGCCGAGAAAAAGCACAAACAACTCGAGAGGCAACTTCGCGAACACGAGAGAAAACACGCTGAATTCGAGGCCGCCTTGCGCGATCGCAATAGTGATCGGGATGAATTGGAAGCGTCGCTGCGCGATCATCAGGAACGGTTGCATCAGTTTCACCGAGAGCACGAGGCTGACTCCGCCACGCTGCAAGCTGGCAAGCAGACCGCTCGCCGATTGGCCACCGGCGTCGCCCATGAGATCAATGGCATCCTCTCTGTCGTTCTCGGCAATACCGAGGTACTGCGTGAGAACCTGCCGAAGGATCACATGGCTCAAAATTATGTCGAAGAAATTCGCGGCGCCGCCGGTCGTGGCGCGGAACTGACGCAATCGCTGCTCGGCTTCAGCCGCAACCACCTGATGCAGATGAAGCCGCTCGATATTAACGAACATCTGATCGGGATAGAAGACAAGCTGCGGGACGCGCTTGGCTCCAACGTGCAGTTGAGTCTTGAGCCGGCAAGCGAATCGCTCTGGGTAAAGACCGATATCGATCCCATGGAGCAAGCAATACTGAACCTGGTTGCCAGTCAACGTCACAACCTGCCGACGGGCGGTGGCGTCATCATTGAGACCGAACGTGTGAACTTGGACCGCGATCAGCTCACGCATTCCGACATGGCTCCAGGCTATTACGTCCGCATCCGTCTGACCGACACCGGCAAGGCGATGGAGGATGACGTTCGCGCCAATGTCTTCGAGCCGTACCATTCGCTGTGCGAGGGTCACAAGGGCGATCTGTCCTTGGCGACCGCTTATGGCACGATCCGGCAGAACGGCGGCTGCGTCGAGATCGAACGCGACCCCCACAACGGCAACTCGTGGAGCCTGCTCCTGCCCGAAACCCGCGAACGCCCGCAGCACAACGCCCAACCGCTTCGGGCGAGTGCGTAAGATACTTTGTTTACGTTTGGCGCTCGCGGGATACCTCGCCGGCACGGCATCCCGCGAGCGCTAAACGTAAACAAACGTATCAAGCAACACTACCCCTTCATCACCAGCCCGCGGAAATATTCCATCGTTCGCCGCATGCCTTCCTTGCGATCGACCTTCGGCTCCCAGCTCAACAGCGATCGCGCACGTCCGATGTCCGGTTTGCGCACTTTCGGATCGTCCTGAGGCAATGGGCGGAATTCGATCGCGTTCTTGCCCGCTGATAATGCTACGATCTCCTTGGCGAAATCCAGAATGCTCACTTCGTTCGGATTGCCCAGATTCACCGGTTCGTGAAACTCGCTCATCAGCAAGCGAAAAATGCCATCAACGAGATCCGAGACGAAGCAAAAGCTGCGTGTCTGCGAGCCGTCGCCGTAGACAGTCAATGGTTCGCCGCGTAACGCCTGGCCCATCAAGTTGGGCACGACCCGGCCATCGTCCAGTCGCATGCGCGGGCCGTAGGTATTGAAGATGCGGACGATGTGTGTGTTGAGTCCGTGCGTGCGGTGATAGGCCATGGTCATGGCCTCGGCGAAGCGTTTGGCCTCGTCGTAGACGCCACGGATGCCGATCGGGTTGACGTTGCCCCAGTAGTCTTCACGTTGCGGATGGCGTTCGGGATCGCCGTAAACTTCGCTGGTGCTGGCGAGGAGATAGCGTGAGCCTTTCGCTTTGGCCAAGCCGAGCAAGTTGTGCGTGCCGAGCGAGCCGACCTTGAGCGTGGCGATCGGGTGTCGCAGATAATCGACCGGGCTGGCGGGCGAAGCGAAGTGGAGGATGCAGTCGATTGGGCCGTCAATCTCGATATGGTTCGAGATGTTGTGCCGAAGAAACGAGAACTTGGGGTTCGCCTGTAAGTGTTCGATGTTGACCGGATTGCCGGTGATGAAGTTGTCCATGCAGACGACTTCGTGCCCTTCGGCAAGAAAGCGTTCGCAGAGGTGGGAGCCGATGAAGCCGGCGCCGCCGGTGATGAGGGTTCGCATCGAGTGATTCCTTTCGTCGGAAGAAGTTTCAGTACATTGTATATCTGCGAGAGGCCACAATTTCCAATTGTCTATTCCCCGAATTTGCCCGCCATTGAAGACGGGTGACTCGTGAACCCGTCGTCAATGGCGGGCGAATTGGAAGCGATTGCCGTTCCGGTTGGGCAGGATATGCTGAGGGTAAGGAATTATCCGTTCAATGAGTGGAGAGGTGAAATCTAATGGCGACACGACCCTTACGGACTTTCACGGTGTTGCCCAACCTGCCCAGCGAGCTACAATGCCTCCAGCACATATCCTACAACCTGTGGTGGTGTTGGGATCACGACGCGATCTCCCTATTCCGGCGGATCGACGAAGCGAAGTTCGAGCAAGTCGAGCATAGCCCCGTCAAACTGCTCGCAACCATCGGTCAAGATCGGCTTGACCAGTTGCGCGATGACGAAGGCTTCATGGCCCATCTCAATCGCGTCTCGGAATCGCTGAAGCGCTATCTCACGGCGTCGACCTGGTTTCACGAAACCTACATCAAAAAAGACAAACAGCCGGAAGCCGCCCTTGATCGCTATCGCATCGCCTATTTCTCTGCGGAATTTGGGCTGCATGAGAGCGTGCCGATTTACTCCGGCGGTCTCGGGCTGTTGGCGGGCGATCATTTGAAATCCGCGTCGGACCTTGGCTTGCCGTTGACGGGCGTTGGGTTGATGTACCGCGAGGGTTATTTCCGCCAATACCTCAACGTCGATGGTTGGCAGCAAGAACGTTATCCGGAGAACGACTTCTTCAACCTGCCGCTCGTCGCTCAATGCAAGCCTGATGGCTCGCCGTTGTTGGTGAGCGTCGCATTGCCTGGGCGGGACGTTTGGATTCGCATTTGGCATTTGCAGGTCGGTCGTGTGCCGTTGTATCTGCTGGATACGAACATTCCGCAGAACAACCCAGATGATCGTCAGATCACCGCGCGGCTGTACGGTGGCGACCACGATATGCGCATCCGCCAAGAGATGGTACTCGGCGTCGGCGGCATCCGCGCGTTGCGCGCGCTGGGCAAGATGCCGTCCGTCTGCCATATGAACGAAGGTCACTCGGCGTTTAGCGGCCTGGAGCGCATTCGGCTGATGATGGAAGAGCACGGCCTGGATTTCGCCGCCGCCCGCGAGGCCATCGCCGCGGGAACGTGCTTTACGACACATACGCCCGTGCCCGCGGGTAACGACGTGTTTGCCCCTCAACTTCTGCAGCATTACTTCTCAAGTTATTTGGCGAGCCTGCAGATAAGCTGGGATGACTTCATCGGTTTGGGTCGCCAGAATTCCCGCGATCAGAACGAGCCGTTCTGCATGACCGTGCTCGCTATCCGCCTTTCCAACATCAGCAACGGCGTGAGCAAGCTGCATGGCCGGGTCTCACGCAATATGTGGAATGCGATCTACCCGAACCTGCCCGAGAACGAAATCCCAATCACCTCCATCACAAACGGCGTGCATACGCGCACCTGGATGGCGGCGGATTTTTCACTGCTCTATGACCGCTACCTCGGCACGAACTGGGAACAACGTCCGACCGATCACTCGATCTGGAAAAAAGTCGACAACATCCCCAACGCCGAGCTCTGGCGCACCCACGAACGCCGCCGCGAACGGCTCGTCGTCTTCGCACGGCAGCGCCTGCACGCCCAACTCGAACGTCGCGGTGCCACGCCGTCTGAAATCGCCCGGGCCGACGAGGTGCTCGATCCCGAAGCGCTGACCATCGGCTTCGCCCGCCGATTCGCCACCTACAAACGCGGTACGCTGATCTTTCGCAACATCGAACGCCTAGCGGCGATTCTCAACAACAAAGATCGCCCAGTGCAGATCATTTTCGCCGGCAAAGCGCATCCGCGTGATCACGGCGGCAAAGAGCTAATCGCCGAAATCGTCCACGTCTGTCGACGCCCCGAGTTCCGCCGACGCATGGTCTTCCTCGAAGATTATGACATCAACGTCGCCCGATTCCTTGTCCAGGGCGTTGACGTTTGGCTCAACAACCCGCGCCGGCCTCTCGAAGCCTCAGGCACGAGCGGCATGAAAGTCTGCGTCAACGGCGGCCTTAACCTCTCCGTCCTCGACGGCTGGTGGTGCGAAGCCTACACCGGCGACAACGGCTGGGCCATCGGCGCCGGCGAAGAATACTCCGACAACGACCGCACCTATCAAGACGATGTCGAGAGCCGAGCAATCTACGACATCCTCGAGCAGGAAATCGTGCCGCTGTTCTACAATCGCACGGCCGACGGCTTGCCGCGCGGTTGGATCAATTACATGAAGAACACGATCAAGACGGTCTGCCCGATGTTCAACACACATCGCATGGTGGAAGAATACACCAAGGTCAGCTACATCCCGTCCGCACTGCGATTCTCGCATCTTGCCGGTGCGAATCTCAAGTCCGCGACGGATCTGTCGAATTGGCGGCGGAAGCTGGTGCGCGAATGGCCTCAAGTTCGCGTCGAGAATATCGACGCCAACGGCAAAGACGCGATGCACGTCGGTGCTGAGTTCGACATTACCGCCCGTATTCATCTTGGCGGTCTCAGCCCAGACGACGTCGAAGTGCAACTCTTCCACGGCATCATCGACAATGCCGGCGAGATTCCGCAGCCCGCCACGATCGCCATGATCGCCAATGCCGACCGTACCGGCGCGACCTGGAGCTACAAAGGCAAAATCCGCTGCCAATCGAGCGGCCAATACGGCTACACGGTGCGTGTCTTGCCGTGCCATACGAACCTCGGTAACGCCTTCGAACCGGGCCTAGTCTGTTGGGGATAAATCAGATTGAACCACCGCAAGCCCGCAGGCGACGGAGGAGCCTGCGGGGTTGTCACAGTTTTGCATGAAAGGAATCAACCATGAGCGAAACAAAAGGCAAGGGCAATTACAGCACCTACCAGCAAAAAATCATCAAGCGCTACTACGACAATGCCGACTCGATCGGCTTGCAGCGTCTTTCCGAACTCGTCGGGGAGATCTATCTCGCCGAAGGCAAGAAGAAGCAAGACAAAGCCTGGGAAGCCGCCGACAAAGCCATGCAGAAGCTAGGAGTTGCGGCGTCGCGCATCGAGCATCTGTTGCAGAAGCGCGACCCGACCCTCGTCGCAGAGCTGGTGCGCGAGCTGACAGGAAAGCAGGACTGAAAGCGCGTGATTGATTTGACGGCGCGATCACCAACGATAACGGGGTGCGAGTCGCCGAAGATCTCTGTAGCGGGGTAATGCCCAGGTACCCGAGATTTTCACGCTCGAAGGGCGAAATAAAGCCAATTCGCAGGGGAGCGCTGTCGTTTCGCGCTCCGCTGCGAGTCGCGGTAGAACACGTCACACTCGCGGTTCCCAACCCTTTTGATATTCGCGCGACCAGAATTGCGTCGCCGGTTTGTCGTTGACGATGCTGCCGTCTTTGGCGTTGCACTGAATGACGCGGCCGGTGCGCTGAGCGATGTTGCCGAGGTGGCAGAGCAGCGTGCTCTTGTGGCCGTCTTCGATTTCGCTGTTGAGTCGGCCGCCGTTGCGAATGGTGCCGAGGAAGTTGGTGAAGTGCGGGCCGTCGCCGCCTTGCACTTTCTCGCGGCGGATTTCTTTGCCGGCGGGGTCGTAGATCGTGTAGCTGGTGTCGGACAAGGCCAGCGTGCCGCGTTCACCGTGGAAGAGCACGTGGTACGGCCGATTGGCCTGTCGGCTGCAGCTGAGGCCTTCCCAGGTGATCTGTTTTCGGCCTTCGAACTCGTAGCTGACCATATGCGTATCGGGAGTTTCCTGGTCGTCTTCGAAGCGATAACGGCCGCCGGAGGAATGGACGCGCGTCGGGTAGTTGACATCGAGGCCCCAACGGCAGAGGTCGAGCATGTGGATGCCGTTGTTACCCAGTTCGCCGTTGCCCCAATGCCAGAACCAGTGCCAATTGTAATGGAGATAGTTGGTGCGGAACGGGCGATGCGGCGCCGGGCCTTCCCAGAGTTCGTAGTTCAGGCCTTTCGGTACGCCGGCCTCTTTACCTCGGCCAATGGTCGGGCGGTTGGATTGATACCAGCTTTGGGCCAGATAGACGCGGCCGATGGCACCCTTGTGCAACTCATCCATGCAGGCGATGACGCCGGCGTAGCTGCGCCGCTGATTGCCCATCTGCACGCGGCGGTTGTGTTTGCGTGCGGATTGCACCATCAACTCGCCTTCGCGCGGATTGTGGCTACACGGCTTTTCGACGTAAACGTGTTTGCCCGCCGCACAGCCGAGGATGGCCGCCGGGGCATGCCAATGATTGCAGGTGGCGACAACGAGGATGTCAACGGTCTTCTCGTCGAGGATGCGGCGGAAATCGGTCACGGAGCGAGGAGCGGCCCGGCCAGTCGCCTTGGCGACCGCTGCTGCGGCGCGTTCGGCGCGGCCTTGATCGGCATCGCAGACGATCGCCACTTCAACGTTCGGCTGGCCGGCGAACGCCGTTGCCAAATAGGTTCCGCGACCGCCAGTGCCCATAACGCCGACGACGAGCCGGGTGTTGGCGCCGTTGGGTTGAGCCGCGGCACTGGTTTGGTTCAGCGCGAGCGCGCCAGTCGCAGTCGCCGCGACCGCCACCATTTCACGGCGATTGAGTAGGATGGTCATTGCGAATTCTCCGAGGAGAGGTTGTGATTGAGTTACGTCATCCTATCCGATTGTTTGCGGAAAGGGGAGGAAAATGTGCTGGTATTTTCTGATTGCGTTGAAACAAGTCCGACCACGGCATCGATGACCCCGTCGCTCGTCGCCTCTGTCGCTTCGGCGGTGATTGGAAAACCGAGCGTGC
>CAMAUE010000155.1 GCA_945861245.1 Singulisphaera sp. GP187 | reverse complement strand
CGGAGCGCGGACATCGAACCCGCGCTCCGCTGGCGCGCCCAGGCTAAACGGAAAAACACTTACAGCGTCGTCATCACCAAAACGCCTTCGCTCGGGAACGGCAACTCCCAATCGTCAGGCGGGTCATCGAAACGATATGTCTTTTCGTTGTCATCTTCGATCGTTTCACCGGCCTGGAACGCGATGTTTTGCTCCATCATATGAGCGAAGCAATTATTGAATAACTCGATGACATTGTTCGCTTCATCGTCATTCGTGAAAGCCCAAGCGAGGTCAGGCAGATCACAATAACCAAGGCCGCACGTCGCCAGATATTGGCGATTCTTGATCTCGATCAGTTCGATGCTCATCAAAAGTTGCGGCGGCTCGCCGTAAATTCGCAGCGATTCCCAGACCGATTGCTCATCGTTCGCGGGCGGCATGCCGAACAGTTCGTGCAACATCTCGGCCGGTAGAACACGCTCGGTGTGGACATTGCCCACCCCGAGCGCTCCTTGCAGGCAAAGCCCGGCCGCGACCTTGTAGGCAAACAGCAATCGCTCGATCGGCGCTTCGTCCTCGCCACCGACGAGCGACAACACGGCACACGCTTGATGCGCGACCAGCACCTGTTTCACTTCGTCAGTAACGGCTCCCAGGCGGATCAACTCCATGTTCGGCGTCGGAGCGCTCTGCATCACGACACCAACATTCATATCTCCAAGCGATACCACAAAGCCGACGATTCGGACGCCTGGCTCGTTCGTGTCGTCATTTTCGACGGGGGCGACATCGGCCTTTTCACCAGCATCCGGCTCGCATTGATCGATGAACTGAGCAAGGCGCCCGTAATTGAGCGTGGGAAAAATCGGGAAGTAGACCTCGAATTCGATCGGAAGCCCGCCGTCGCTCGGTTGGTCGTCGCTGTGGGGCATAGCTTGCGCCTCGGAAAGTCGTGGTGATCTACTTCGCCGCGATGCCGTCCACTGGGATTTTCTCATTCATGGTCCAGAGGACGCCCTGGGTGATGAGCCGGCGATATTCGGACATCTGCCAATTTTCATGATAGTGAAGTCCGCTGAAACCGAACGACCTGCCGCCGTCAGGCCGAGCAAAGGCCCACGCTACGGTGTGGTCTTCCTTGTCAATGGTCGCCCGCAGGATCGGCTCGACGCCCGACTTGGCGAGCTTTAGCGTGTAGTAAAACTCCTCGCGAACTTTGAATCGCCCCAAGCCAGATGCGATCGGATGTTTGCTGCCGGCAATCGTAAACGCTTCGGTTTCGAGGAACTTGTACTTCCGATCCGGCCCGCCGTGACAGCCGCCGAACAAGGCGACGAAAGGTGCAATGTTGCTCGCGTCCTTCGTGCCCATACCCCAATGCAGAACACTGAAGCCGGCCTTGCGTTTGGACAATGCTCGAAATGCCTCGAGACGCTTGGCATCAGCGTTCACCCACTTCGCGCCCTCGGAAACGAACAGCACAACGCCATCGGCCTTGGCGAGCAGGCCTGGGCCGTCCTTCCAGGGGTCGTCGGCGTTGACGAGTACCACATCAAGCGTGGGGAACTTGTCCAATTCACGCTTCAAGATGCGTTGGCTGAGTTCATACTCGTGCGTGCCTTTCGGATGCCCGTCAGGCTTCTGCCAAAGCAGCAGCACTCGCTTCTTCGGTTCGCCGGCGTGCGAAGTGAACGTGGCAATAAGACAGGTCAAGATACCAAGGAGGATTCGCATGAAGGCACCGAGTCGTGAGGTAATTAGAAAACTAACCACAGAGACACAGAGGACACATAGAAATACCTTGGAACTGAATCGCTAATTCGATTTTCCTGATTCTACAATCCGATCGTGGCGTTTCTTTTCTTATCGTTGAATTTCTCTGTGTCCTCGGTGCCTCTGTGGTTAGTTCGCTTTTTTTTTCTCGTCTTTCGCATCCGCAATGTACGCCGAAACGGGCCGCGCGAGAATATTATCCACTTCATCGAGGACAAACACGCTGCCAGTGCCCGCAATCGTCGCAAAGGGGCGTTTCGATTTGTCATCCAGGTTGCCGATCAAAAGCTCGCGTTTTTCCTTGCCGAGCGTGATTTCAAGCTTCCAGTTTGGCTTTTCGAGTCCGAACGATTTCAGGTCGGCCTTGGCGTCGATCGCGAAATGGTGCGCTTCCAGCGTTTCGAGCGTATCGAAAAGGCTGAGGACGGCGGATGCCTTGACGCTCGCCTTGGGCATGCCGGCAATCTCCCAATCTTTGTCCTTGCGTTTGAGTGTGTACGCTCCGGTCGGTCCAGTCACGGTTAACTCGGTGATGGTTTCGGCCTTGAACGCCGGCCAAACCTTGAGCGAGCGGACTTCGTGCAGCAAACGCGCCGCGAGCTTCGCGTTGACGAGAAACACGGTCTGTTTGTTGCCCAGTTTCGCATAACGACGACCGCCCGATTCGCCTGGCTCGATTCCTCCGATTAGCAAATGCAACTTCTCGTCCTCGCCGAGCTTGAATTTCCATTCGGCTGTCGGAGCGTCGAGGCCGTACTTCTTCAGGTCGGCGCCTTTGTCGGCGACGATTTCATCGGCACGGAGGCGTTGCAATGCGCGGACGAGATCGTCCAGCGTCGCGGTATCCGCATCGGCCTTGATCGGGTCGATGATCTGCCAGCTTTTGTCGCCACGCACTAGCGCAAGTTTGCGTGAACCGCGCATCAACTCGGCACGGTCGATGCGTGAGAAGCTGGCGATATTACGGTCGGCGAAGAACAGGCCCGGCGCGACCAGTTGCTTCGACAGGTCCGCGGGCAGCACGACCACGGTCGGCTTGTCATCGACGATGGCAAAGCGTTCCTCTTTCTCGCCGCGAACGTCGTCCTTGGTCGGATTGCCGATTTTGATGACATGTTTTTTCCCAACGCCATCGGGATCAAAATTGAGCGTGACGACGGCGAACGGCTTGTCCAGGCCATAAGGTTGCAAGTCTTTCACATTCACCGCCGCGATGCGTTTTGCCTGCAACTGCGAAACTCGGCGCAGTAACTCAAACATCGTGAGATTGTCGGCCTCACGCAGCGTCGGTTTGACGAACTGCCAGGCGTCATCTCGGCGAGTGAGTTCAATGTCGCCGCCGAGCATCTTACGATCGATCAACGCGATGGCATCAGGATCGAACGGGCGCACCATCCGCGTATCGACAAAATCGAGGTGCGAGCGCGTCATCATCTCGGCAACGAAGCCGTTGAGTACGACAACGGCTTCTTTCTTGCCAAACCGCGCGTAACGCCCGCCATCCTTGGCGTCTTTGCCTAGCTCGATGACCTGCTCTTTCGGTTTGGCGCCGTCGTCTGCCGACTCGAACACGGTGATGGTGGTCGCCTTTTCCAGGCCGAAGTCGTTCCAGACGATCTTAGGCCCGACGGCGACATAGCGCTCAGCTCGCAGTTTCTGCCAGCCCTTCAGGATGCTATCGATGGCGTCCTTATCGACGGCGGAACTCGGAATCGGAGCATCGACGATCTGCCATTGTTTCCCGCTGCGTTCCAGCGCGAACGATGACGGACCGGCGTATCGAATGCGCTCGATTTTTTCCGGATCGAGCGTGGCGAGGTTCTTGTCGAGGAAGTCCATCGGATCGGCTCGCAGATTGGACGCGAGCTTATCACTGAGGACGAAGACGATGTCGCCATCCTTGAAGCGTGCGAACCGCCCGCCCTCTTTGGTCTCCTCACGCTTACCAAGTTCGATGACGCGAGGCGAACCGTCTTTGGCGATAACGCTGACACGAAAAGCTGGCTTGCCGAGGCCATACTTCGCCAAGTCAGCGGGTTTGCGTGCTTCAAAACGCTCGGCCCGAAGCGTCACGAGTTCGTCGATCAGGTTCTCCGGTTCGGAGCCGGTGACCTCGACATCGATCGGGCCAGCGACACGCCAGCCTTTGTCCTTGCGATCGAGATGGTACGACTTGCCTTCCGCCTCGATCGTGACGCGCGTGATCGCATCGCGATCGAGTTTCCACAGTTCGCGAGGACGGTAGGCGATGTCGGCCCGCTTGGCAAGCGTGAAAACCTCATCGCTCACGCGGTTGATGCGCGACCAGCCGTCGACACGGACGAACAACTTGTCCTTTTCCGCCGCTTGTTGACCGAGCGACAGAACGATCGTGCGTTCCTTTTTCTTGTCGTCATCCTTCTTCTTCGGATCGGCAGGCTCTTCAACGGTGATGGTAATGCGGCCCACCGGCTTGTCGAGCCCGAAATCGGCATCCTTTTGCTTGTCGAGAATCGCGTTGTCGCTGGCTTGCAGACCGGAGATTTTGTCAAGAAGATCCTCAACTTGCTTGGCTTCAATCTCTTCTTGGCTGGGCTGCTCCATGCGCCATTTCTTCTTGCCTTCTTTGTCTTTGGGATCGTCTTTGCGATTCACAAACACCAACGTTTGGTCGCCGGCGCGGATTTCCAATCGTGCGACATCGTCCGATTTGAAGCGGGCCAATTTCGGATCTCGCAGGACATCCACGGCGATGGCGATTTCGTCCAGCTTGGCCGTCTTCACTTTAAAAATCTGATCGCTGGTCTCGATCTTTGCGTAGCGGTACTCGGTATCTTCTTTCGGCTTCATTTCCTTGATTGGCAGCGGCGGGGGCGGTTCTTTGTCTGAGTCTTTCTTCGGCATGCCATTGCCGATGAGCAGACGGATCGGCGCTCCCTTGGGCCTCGTCACGAGCAGCGAAAATTCGGGATTCTTCAGCCCCATTTCGTCGAGCGACTTGCCCTTGGCGTCGAAGAATTCCTCGACCCAGAGATCCGTGAAGCCGGCGAGAATGCCGGTCAACTTCGCCGGATCGATGCGATCGTTGTCGTAGACTTCCTCCCACTTATCAGCTTTCTTGATCTGAGCCGAGGCGACGACCCAACTGTCGTCGTCGCGTTTCTGAATCTTGAACTTGGTTTTGTCCGCGACAACCTCGATCGCATTGGCGACGACCTGCTCGACCTTGTCTTTCGGGGAGCCTTCCTTGGCAACGCGGGCGGCCTCGAAGATGCGGTGTTGCTGGAAGTATTGGCGCGTGCGGTCCAGAGCACTGACGATGCCAGGGCCGAGCCGGATCACTTCGGGTTTCTCGTCGACGCGCAAGAAGGTGGCGCGAGCAAAGCGATTGGTTTCCGTCGGCTCCTCCGCGATGCGAAGCGTGTGCGTGACATCGCCGACGGTGACTTTGACGACGAGCGGACTCGCATCCAGGCCGTAGGGTTTGAGGTCGATCTTGTCGCCGAGCGTGGTCGGCGTATAGCGCGAGCGCAGTGAGGTAAGCAGGCCGACCCACTGATTGGCTTCGACGGCGCGGGTGGGCCAATTGCCTGGCAGCGTCCATTCGCCCGCGATCTGTTCGAGCACGAATTGGCTCTTATCGCCGCGAAATACTTCGATTCGTCTGATTTTCTCAACGACAAGCGATTTTTCGAGAAAGTCAATCGTTTCGCTGACGGCCGGCGTGCGATTGCGATTCTCAACCCAAACCCACGTGCCGGCGCCAATCGCTATCGCCAAGAGTAGGGCAATCGTCGTTTTCAGGTTCATATTCGGACCCTTGCTTCTTCAGCTATTCCGCTTGCGGCTTAGCGCTCGGAAAACCCCACGTGAGCGCTAAGCCGCAAGCGGAATACCGTTTCCTTAGCGCACATTGCGGACCATCAACACCATGAAACCGAAATACAAACACAACACCGGCAGCGCCGCCGCCAGGCCGAACCAGTAGCGCCGGTCGGCCTCGCCGATCTCGGCCCGCGGATACTGCCAGGTGGCGACATCGCGCACAAGCAGATCATCACGGCCGGCAAGCCAGTTGACCATATCGAGGAACGCTCGCTGTTTGACCGGCGGCAGATCAGTGCCGACAAAGGCGTTACCGCTGCCCACGACGACGATGCGTGGCTTGCGAATTGTTTCGCTGTCCTTCTCGAACCAAGCCGATGGCAGTGTCGCTTCGACGGCGATGCCGACTGGGAACGGGCCACGCCGTACTTCTTCGACCGTGCCTTTACGCCAATCGTCGTCCGGGCTGGCCGAATAGGTTGGTACCTTGTCCTTGGCAATGAATGGATGATCCTCATTCCACGATTCTTCGCGGGTCACCAGGAATACCGCGCTATCGTCGGGCACCTGCTTCGCGCGGCTCAGCCACGCTGAGCCGGTCCAGTGCGTGCTTGCCAACAGTGGGCCTGCGAAACCTGGCATCGCGAGACTGCCGACGACGCCACTTGCGGCTTTTGGCTCGAACGTCGGCGGAACGTAGTAGACCGGCCGCGAATAACGCATGCGGATCTCGTCCGATTCCTTCGCGCCCAACGCTCGGTTCATCGTTGCCAGGCTCGTGCGTATTGCATGTGGCGAAAAGGCTTCACGCTTCTTATCCATGAAACGCGTCGACGTGGTCTCGTCGAGCCGTAGCCCGGGCACTTCAAATTTGCGTTTTTCTTTGGTCTTGCCGAACCGCGCCACGCCGGTCTTCCGTTCGTTGAACTCGCGCATCTCGGCGTTGAAGAGCACAGTCTGCTTGGGCAGCACAAAGCCAATCTCGCGCAACATAGGTTCGACTTCGTCCGCAGCCTTGCCCGGTTGGTCCGGCATCTCACGCGGCTCATTCGTTGGGCCAAGCAGGAACAACACGCCCTTGCCTTGCTTCATGAACCATTTGACCGCAGAAAGCTGAGCCTTCTCGATTCGATGGACACGATTCGGAATCACCTGGCCGACCGTGGCGTCGATGATCGTGATACGAGGCACGATCAACACGTCGATGTTCGCCAGCAAATTCTTCGCCTTCAGTTCCAAATCGGAAACACGGCGTTTCTCCATCAATTGATCGACACGCAGCGTCCCTCTTTCTTTGGTCAGGCTTTCTTCATCAGCGCGATATTTCTCGACAAGACCCTGAAGTTGATTGGTCGCTTGCCGATAGGTGCTTGTGCGGTTTTTCTGATCGTCGTCGTCCACATCGATGAACTTGAAGCTTATCCCCGATTTCTTCGCGTCGGCCATTTCGGTGCGAAGCGTGATGCCTTGCAGTCCGTCCTGACGGAAGTAGTAGACATACTTTTTGTTCAATTCCGCCAGCGTCGATTCGTTCCAAAACTTGAATAGCTCCTTGGCCTCTTTCAGATCTTTTTCGAACTTCGGCAGCGATTCCTTAATGTCTTCCAATTCATCTTCGATTTGTTCAAAGCGGCTCTCGTCATAAGTGAGAATGGTCGGCTCGTCGGTCAGATCGCCATCGCCATCGAGCTTTTTCAGCATGATGTCAGTCGTCTGGAAGTTGTACCTCTCCAGCGTTTTCCGTGTTCCCGACATCGTGTAGAACGGAATATCCTCGTTTTGGAAGCCAAGCAACGGATGAATCACGGCGAGCCCGACGTGCGGTCGTTTTTCTTCGACGTTGAACACCTTCCGTGCGAACGGGCCAACGCCTTGATATTGCAGCACCAGGTTTTTTTTCTCAATCGACGCTTGCCGGTCGAGGTGATAAATGTCGCTAAAGCTGATGCGTTGGATGCTCTCTTGCTCCTTTGAGAACAGAAAGATGCTATTCTCCGGTGCCTTAAGGATTTCGTCGGCGAGCTTCTCGGACACGTTCTTCTTGATGTTGAGAAACTTCTTTTCCTTCAGCTTATCTTGCTCATCCAACACATGAACGCGGAAGCGCGGTCCCAAATCCTGAAACTGCTCGGCCAAGTCTTTGATCTTCTCGACAATCTTCCGAGCGGCAGCGAAATCGTAGTTATCCTGCTTCGTCTCTGCTGTTTGGCCGAAGGAACGATGCGCATAGTAGACGACGATATCGGTGTCACCACGAAGCTGTAATAGCTGCTGGCGAAACTTGTCTTCCAGTGTGAACTGCTGATCGCGAGTGAGGTCGATGCGAAGGTAATGGGTGAAGGAAAAGACGTTGGCCCCGATGACGAGCACGAGGACCACGACAAACTGGGCAAGGACGTTGAAGCCCACCGCACCGCGACGTGAACCGAGGACATCAAAAACGCCCCGCAGCTCCACTGCCAGTGCGAGCACGACGGCCACGCCGCCGGCGATGAAAAAGCCGAGACTTATCATGGCGTCGTCGGTCACCAGGCTGAAGAACAGGCCGGCGAGCAGCGCAAGAGCGCCAGTCAAGCCGCACATCCGCGTCAGCAAGTGCAGCCATTTTCCGGTCGCGGTTGTCTTTTTATTTAGCGCCATCGGCGACTCTCCAAACTGCGAATCGTAAGAAAGAAGCCCAGAAACGCCACTGTGCCGTACAAAATCAGATGCCGTGTGTCGATCAACCCGCGGCCGAAGTTTCGCTCAAAATGCAACGGCACGGTAAAGTAGAACAGAATGCGATACGGCAGGTCGCTGGTATCGAGGTCCGGCCTCCAGATACCGACGACGACGAAAAGCATGCTGATGAATAGCGCGATTAACGCTGCCACCATTTGGCTCTTCACCATGCTGCTGACGAACATGCCGATTGATAGGAACATCGCGCCGGCGCAAGCCACGCCGAGGTAGGTCGTGAATATCGGCCACGGGTCAATGCCGCACTCGAGCGTCCACCATTTCCAATCGGTGAGAACGGGCAGGTAGAGCAGCGTCGGCAACCACATGAGCACGTAGAAGATGTAACACGCGACGTACTTGGCGAACACGACCTGCCAATCTCGAACCGGTGCGGTGAGCAGCATTTCCAATGTGCCGGTGCTGCGTTCTTCTGCAAATAGACGCATTGTCAACAGCGGCGGAATGGCCATGAAGACAAGCCAAAACGGTACGTTGTTGACGAGCAGTTCCATCGAATAGGAAACGCCGTCGGGTCCACGCTCCGTTAGCATGAGCAGCGTGAGGCAGAACAGGTAGGCCGTAACCGTCAAGAACAGTGCGATCGCCACATAGGCTATGGGCGAGAAAAAGTACGCACTAAACTCTCGGCGAATCAGGCTGAGAGTCGGACGCATGGGTGAGACTCCATATTATTTCTTCGTTTACGTACAGCGTTCGCGAGGCGTCACGTGAGCGCTAAACGTAAACAGGATTACTACACACCAACCGAGGCTTCCTCTTCTTCCGTGATCTCCACGAACAGATCTTCCAGGCTCGGGCGATCGACAAACATTTCGATCAACTGCCAATGATGTTCCAAGGCGAACATGCACAGCCGCGGCGCCAGCTCGGCCATCTCGGATGTCGCGATACGCAACCGCGTCGTGCCTGGTGTTGCCGACGGGGTGATGCGAAGGTCCATGACGCCCGGCACGCCGCGAAAATCATTCGGGTCGCCTAGACCGCCGAGGACCATTACAAGGTGCTCCTGCTGGCCATGCCGAGTCTTCAATGCCTCAAGCGAGCTTTGCACCGCAACGCGGCCACGGTGAATGATGATGACGCTATCGCACGCCGCCTCGACTTCGCTGAGAATATGGGTGGACAGCAAGATCGTATGCTGGCGTCCGAGCTCGCGGATGAGATTGCGCGTCGAGCGGATTTGTGTCGGGTCGAGGCCGGCGGTCGGTTCGTCGAGAATCAGTACCGGCGGGTTGGCGAGCAGCGCGTCAGCCAAGCCCACACGCTGGCGGAAACCTTTTGAAAGCGTGCCGATCAGCTGACGTTCGACTTCGTTCAGCCAGCAGCGTTCGAGCACATAGGCGATGCGTTGCTTGCGTTGCCGACCGTAAACACCCTTTATGCCCGCGCGGAAGTGCAGATATTCGTTGACGCGCATCTCGGTATACAGCGGACAGCTTTCAGGCATGTAGCCAATTCGCCGGCGAACCTCAACGCTGTCCCAAAACACGTCTAAGCCGGCGATGGTCGCAGTACCCGATGTCGCGGTAAGAAAGCCCGCCAGAACGCGCATCGTCGTGCTCTTGCCGGCACCGTTCGGGCCGAGAAAGCCGACGACCTGCCCGGCGGCGACATCGAAGCTGACATCGCGCACGGCGGCGTAATCGCCGTAGTATTTCGTCAATTGGCTTACGTGGATCATAATAATGGTCCGTAGTCCCTGGTCCGTAGTCCGTAGCAATGCCATTTGGGAGTGAACGCGTGGATTCGAGCCACGGAATAAGAACTAAGGACCAAGTACGAAGTTTAGCAGGTATGAAAATGGATAGACATCGCGCCAATTTTGGCAAGACCTAGACGCGATTCAGTGAAGTGATAACGGATTGCCAAAACAGATTGGAGCGCAAAAAGCGATGTAAACATTCCACCACAGAGGCACAGAGGCACAGAGGCACAGAGAAAGCCAAATGAGAGAAGGCGTTGCTGGAAATTCCGAACAACCTGATGGTTCGGACCAGTTTTTGATTCCTATTCTCTCTGTGCCTCTGTGTTACCTACCTCCAAAATCTTTGCGAGCCGCGCAGAATTCATTTTGCGCAAATTCAGAATACGAATCACGAAAGCCCGAAAGTACGAAAACACGAAATAGAAACCTAACCCAAGCGATTTGCCCAACCGTACACCGCACTACCGGAAAATGCTGGGACGATAAGGAAGGCAGGAAAGCAAAAATTGAATCAGCCCTTTTTTCCTGCCTTCCTGCTTTCCTTATCGAGAATTGCTTTGGCTTGAGACTCGTCGTGAATAGTTATGCCTTCCTTTCGTGTTTTCGTGATTCTGTATTTGTTGCGGCTTGTCCGCGCTGTGTCTCTGTGGTGAATAATTCGGATCGTTAGGCGGTAATTATCGCCCCGACGACAGCGATGTGATGACCGGGAAATTTGCGAACGGCAGCCAGATCGGCGTCATCGTGATGCGCCACGGGCCAGGCTCCGCATTGGGTATCTCGACCACGAACAGGCCTTCATCGGCATGGGCGATCTTTTTGCCGCTCGGCGATTCGATCTCAAGCCTTACCTTGGCGCCGACCGCCTCGAATCCCAGCGCAACCTGTAAGGAACCGCGCGAATGGTTGTACACGCTCGCCACCGACTTTGACGGCCACAACAATGCCGGCCGCATTTCATTTGGTGAATAGCCCGAATGGACCATCATGTCGCGCAACCGATTTTCCGAACGAGCGTTGACTGCCGAGAATACGAGGTACTCGATCAACTTGCGAACGGTCGGCGATTCGACTTTGGAGTTGTGGAACGACGTGAAGATGACCGTGCCCTGCTTGTGGCGGAACTTCACGAGCAACGGCGCCAAAACATCGTGACCGAGGCTGTTGCGATAATTTCCCCGCAGGCACACTGTGACCTTCGCCGGGTCGAACGGCGATGGTCGCCAATCGAACGATTCAAACTTCAGCGGGATTTGCTTGCGATCCAGACATCGCTGCAACGCCGGATCGACGACCGTCGCATCGACGTTCTGTGGCACGCCGGGAAACACCGGGTAGGCCGAGCGATACTCCGGAAACGCCACCTGCAACAGATCGCCGCGCAGGTCGGATGCGTAGAGCGTGCCGCCCTGCTCGACGAATTGGCGCAACGTGCCCGCCGAGCGAAAGTCACGCACGTACATTTCGGAGCAGGTCAGGAACACGACATCGTATTTCTTGAGTTGATCGAGCGACAGGAGATCGCTGTTGGAAACTTCGCTGGTGCCATAACCCGTGCCCATTTGCGCCAGCACGGTGCCAAGGTCGTCGTGCACGAATTTTGTCACGCCCAAGCGCATCGGCGTTGGCGTCATATCCGAGAGCTTGACGCGGCGAACCGTATGCGTCAGCTCGGCGTCCTCCATCTTCGCCACTTCAATCGGCATGATCAGTTTCGGATCCACCATCGGTAGCGCTTCCATCACCCAGCGCGGCGACACCGGCATCAGCTGCTTCGGACTCGGCAACGGCGTTGCTGGCACAAGCAATGGCGGCGTTTCATCCGCCTGCCGCGACGGCATCCGCCGAAGAAAAACTTCATCCTCGGCTGGCGGTGTCAGCACGGCTTCGCTTGCCCGTTCCACAGTGACAGGTTCCGGTATCGTCACCACGATCCGCGGCAACTCCGCACGCATCGGCACGACCTCGCCGACATCCGGCGACAGCAGCAGCCATCCCACCAGAACGATCACCGTGCCCAAGCCGAATAACCCCGCCAGGATCGGCAGCATCACCCACTCGGACAACGACGTTCGTTGATCCGCCGGCAGCGCCATTCGAATCGGATTGACAGGCTGCCCGATCAACGTTGGCCCGCTCCGCTTCCTAAATCCCATTTCACGATAACTTCGCATGAATCGGTCCCGCGAAAAAATAGCTGTGTGAACCGCTCCGATTCTAGCTCATACGCTCCCATCAAACCAAGCCCGGCAGGATGTAATGAGTTGATCGATTCGCAAAACCGTAACGATCGCACCGATTGTGCGGGAAATGCACAGCAAGAACCTGATGCGTATCCGGCGAACCGTGAGCGTAAGCGACCCGATGGAGGCGCAAGCCGTCGGCCCTGGAGAAACCACGCCCTATTCCGTAAAATTCCAGCCAGTGCACACTTTCGGCCTCGATCCGATACCGCAGGCATCCAGCAACCCATGAAGACGATCCTCTGTTACGGCGATTCCAACACCTGGGGCTACATTCCCGGCAGCGCCGCACGCTATCTGCGCGACCAGCGTTGGCCTGGCGTCTTGCAGAAACTGCTCGGCCCGAGCATGCACGTCATCGAAGAAGGCCTGAATGCTCGCACGACCGTGCTGGATGATCCAATCCGTGGTGGAGCGGTCAAGAATGGCCTGACCTATCTTCGCCCGTGCTTGGAATCGCATGCCCCGCTTGATCTCGTGGTGTTGATGCTCGGCACAAACGATCTCAAACACCGCTTTGGGTTCTCGGCATATGACATCGCTGCCAATGTCGCAGCGCTCGTCGGCGTCATTCAGCAGAGCGAATTCGGCATCGACGGCAAGGCACCCGCCGTTCTGATGATCGCGCCACCGCATTTGGGCAAACTCAGCGCGCTGGCCGAGCTTTTCGCCGGCGGCACCGAAAAATCGCGGGAGTTGGCCCCGCACTATCGTGCCTTTGCCGCACAACTCGGCTGTCATTTTCTCGATGCCGCCGCAATCGTCGAATCCAGCCCGCTCGACGGAGTCCATTGGGCGGCTGACCAACATGCACGATTGGGGAACGCCGTCGCCGAACTCGTCGGCGCGATTCTGCGCGATCGTAGTGTATAATTGATCCGGGCACATGATATTGTCCTTTGTGTCTTCCGCTTGCTTCGCAGTCGGCGGATTAACAGAGAAGCTAACACCATGCAAGCCGATCGGCTATTGCGCGATATGCACAAATTGTGTTGCCACGATCTGCCCAATCAGGTCGTAATCGCACAGACGCTGGTTGAGTTGCTCGCCGAGGACGAGGCTGATCGGCTAAGTGAGGATGGACTCGAATACGTCAGGCGGCTAAAAAACTCGCTCGGCGCCGCGAATGAGATGACGCGTGTCCTTCGCGAGTTGGTGAAGCTGAGCGAGTACGAAGCAGCCATCACTCAAATCGAGTGGGCAATACTGGCACGCGATTGGCGTTCGAAAATCGCTGCACGATTCGCCGAATTTGCGATTGCGACAAATTGCACGTGGGGTGTGTCGACCGCGCTAGGCGATGCCCGTGCACTCACGCACGTGGTGCTCGAGTTCGTCGGTCTGGTTCGCCCCGTGGATTCGGATCGCCTTGGCATCGAGTTGCACACGGAGGATCGCGCTAAGACCCGAATCGACACCATGCGCCGCGGCAAAACGGATTTGTCGCCGACATGTCACGCTGTTGAACTAAAATAGAAATGTCCGGTCATAACGCAATAGAAATGTCCTCTTTCGCCCTTGGGCAAGGAGGACAGCTATGAGCGTGCAACAAAAGGACCGGATCGAGATGAGCCAGCAAGAACGTGATCGACTGAAGGTGCTGCA
>CAMAUE010000154.1 GCA_945861245.1 Singulisphaera sp. GP187 | reverse complement strand
CCACTTCGCCAAGCTCGGACTGCGCGTGCTCCTCATCGACGCCGATCCGCAAGGATCGCTGAGCCAGGGATTGTTCGGTTCAACCGCCATCGAAGGGCTACGCGCACGGGAAACGCTCGCCGCTATTTTCGACGAAGACGAGATCGCCTTACCCAACCTTCTCGTCCTGCCAACGCAGTTCGAACGGTTGTCGGTCATCCGTGCCAACGCACAACTTGCGAAGCACAACACTCCGGAACCCGAGAAGGCCGGCATGAAGCAATTTGCCGTGGCGAGCTTCCTGGAAAATGTTCCGGGCTTTGACCTGATCCTGATCGACTGCCCCCCGAACCTGTGCTTGTGCAGTTGGAATGCGATGCTCGCCTCGAATTTCGTCGTCATCCCCGTGCCCCCCGAGGATTTCGCCACGCAAGGATTGCGAACGGTTCATCAGGCGATTGAGCAAGCGATACCCCTCCAGCCCGCCTTGAAGCTACTCGGACACCTCATCATCCGCTCCGACAGGCGGTTGCTGGTTCACCGGACCTACGAGGAACAACTTCGTCGGCTTCATGGCGAGGCGGTATTCTCAACGGTCGTTCCCGAGGCATCGGCGTTCAAGGTTGCAATCTCGTGTCGCAAACCGGTGAGTCACTACGCACCGAATTCCAAGGCCGCCTCTGTTATTGCCGCCCTTGGGGACGAGATGTTGCATCGCATGTCGCTCCTCGACGCGCAGCGTAGGATTGCCTGATATGGCCAGCACGCGACAGACACTGGACGGCCTGTCGGGCCACCTGCAAGAGTCGATGGGGGTCCGGCAGACCGACTTTCGTCCGGTGCTGGCGCCGGCGCCGGGCAAAAAGGACATTGGTCGACGCCCGCTTCGCAACGTCGGCAGGCTCGCGGTCAACCAGATCGTGCCCGACCCGGACCAGCCCCGGGTCGAATTTTCCGAGGAGGCCCTTGAACGATTGGCTCTCAGCATTCGCGAGAAGGGCCAGCTCAGCCCGATCCGTGTGCGGTGGTCGGAGCCCCTGGAAAAATGGATCATCATCTCCGGCGAACGGCGCTGGCGCGCGACTCAGAAGGCCGGCCTGGCCGAGATCGACTGCCATTTTACCGAGGGCGATCTGGGCCCATCGGAAATACTCGAACAGCAGCTCATCGAGAACTGTTTGCGTGAGGACCTGCAACCCATCGAAGAGGCGGAAGCGTTCGCGTCGCTCATGAAGGTAAACGGCTGGACCGGGAAGCAGGTCGCCGACGCCTTGCGCGTCACACCCAGCCGAGTGAGCCGGGCGCTCGCTTTGCTCAAATTGCCGGAAGCGATCCAGGACAAGGTCGCCGCCGGGGCCATTTCGTCGCGGTCGGCTTACGAGATTTCCAAACTACCCAACCCGGAGACGCAGTCGGCCCTTGCCGAGCGCGTTGCACAAGGGCAGCTTTCGGCGCCTCAGGCGGCGAAAGCCGTTCGTCAACGCCAGGGCAGAGCAAAGCCGGCCACCCGGATCACAAACCAGACCTTTTTCGGGGACAATGGCTGGAAGGTTGTCGTCACCGGCCCCAAGAAAGGCAGCTACTTCGACATCGAACAGGTTCTCAACCAGGCTCTTGAAGAAGTCCGTATCCGAATCAATTCGGGCTGCCAGCTCTTCTGAAGCTGCAAACGACGGCTGCCATGTTTCTCTGACGGGATGCCGCCGCCGTCTTGTCGCTGCACGTGATTTCTATCGACTCGCAACGCCGGCACCGCCCTCCGGCCCCCACCTGTTCGCTCCGAAAAACCGCCTCAAGGTCCGGTCGCTACGCTCCCTCTCCACCTTGACCCGGCTTTTGCTCCGCCCACCCCGCCACCGCCTACGGTCGCCGCCGGCGTCACTCGGCTCATTCCTCCCCGTGGCCCCGCGTCCGGTCCGCTTCGCTCTCCGGACTCCCCCTGGTGGACTCCAGCCGCCGCCGTCGCCCTCCAGCCCCACCTGTTCGCTTCGGAAAATCGCGTCAAGGTCCGGTCGCTACGCTCCCTCTCCACCTTGACCCGCTTTTCCTTCGCCCACCCCTCCACTACCGGCTTCCGGACGCCGACGTCGGCTTCCGAAACGCCTTCGGCGTTTTCTTTCATTTCTGTTTCCAGAAGGAGGGGCGGTTTGCTCCCTGTCGGGAATCAAACAAACCGCCCCTCCTTCCGGAAACATTTCTGGGGGCCGGCGGTGCGTGAATCGCTCGGCAATCTCGCCGGGACGCAACTTGGAGAATGGCTGTGGAACCAAAAATGAAAAGAGATTGTTACTCGGAAATCACGAACGCGATCATCGCCGATCTGGAAAAGGGCGTTCGCCCGTGGGCCAAACCGTGGGAGGGCAGCACCATCCCTTGCCGACCGCTGCGCATCACCGGCGAGCCGTATCGCGGTATCAACACCTTGCTGCTGTGGTCAGCGTCACATCGACAGGGATACCAGAGCGCCTACTGGCTCACCTATCAGCAAGCCCAGCACCAAGGCGGGAACATTCGCAAAGGCGAAAAATCAACGACGGTTGTTTTTTCGGGGACGCTCACGAGAACCGAACAAGACGACAACGGGGAAGAACAAGACAAAGTCATTCCGTTCCTCAAGGCTTACTCCGTCTTCAATATCGATCAAACGGAAGGATTGTCGGAAAAGTATCGAGCCCCCGCGGCAACCGCGCCAACGGTGCGCGAAAATGCTCGCCACGAAAAAGCCGATCAGTTCATCGCCAACACGAACGCGGACGTTCGTCACAGCGGCGATCGAGCCTGCTACAGCCCGGTTGAGGATCGGATCTACATGCCGAGCATTGGGCATTTCAGGGATTCAGACAGCTACTACGCCGTCCTCCTTCATGAGCTTGTCCATTTCACGATGAGGGAGGATCGCTGCCCGCGGAAGTTTCGCCCGTCGGTTCACGGCACGGCGAACTACGCCCGCGAGGAACTCATCGCCGAACTGGGCGCCGCGTTCTTGTGTGCCGATTTGCAAATCTCGCTGACGCCACGGCCGGACCACGCCGACTACATCGCGAGTTGGCTTGAATAATGGCCAGCTCGTCATTATTCGAGTAATCACCAGTTCCGAATAATGTGAAGGACAGTCGTCTGGAGGCGAGAAGTGAGGCGGTTTTCGCTCAGCCACAGACTGGGAACTGGGCATTATTTTTGCATGTGGAATCCTTGTCGGTTGTTTTAACCCAATCCCAAGGAGATTCCCATGACACATGATCACGTTGGTCTGATTACCGCATACCGCGACAAGCTCGCGAGCCTGCATTACAGTCCTGTCGTTATCCACAACTATTCGCACAATGCCGATCTGTTCCTTTCCTACCTTGAGGAACGAAGGATCGCGTTGGAAGAGGTGACGCCCGAGACGGTTGCGGAGTACCTGGCGCTAGCGGTTCGGCGGTTTCGCGGGCGTCACGGAAAGGCTCCCGCGCTGGATTGGGACTCTGTCCCGCGCGCGGGGATTCATGGTCTATTGAAGATGGCGCTGCAGAAGTGGCCGCCCGACCCGATTGCATCCAGTCCTAGCGTAGCGTTTTGCCAAAGCGTTTGCAACCAATACCGCACATGGCTCCACGAGGAGCGTGGACTGGCTCGCGCATCGATCGATGCGTTGCTGTGGGAAGCCCGCAACTTTTGCGCCTGGCATTGCGGGCGCGATGAGTCGGCGGGACTCGCTGAGCTGAGCAGCCGGGACATCGATGCGTACTTCGAAACACGCGTGCCGGGATTGAGGCGGAGATCACTCAAAGATGTGGCCGAGCGTCTGCGTTCGTTTCTGCGTCACCTTCATCGGGCAGGACATATCAATGACGATCTGGCGTCACGAGTCATCGCGCCGGTGCTCTACGCCTATGAGTCGATCCCGTCGGTCTTGAGCAAGGATCAGATCACCGCGATTCTGCAGTCTACCGCGAAGGATCAAACGGCCAAGGGGCTGCGAGACTGCGCCATTCTCCAGCTTCTGGCCGTGTACGGACTCCGCGCCGGTGAGATTGCGCACCTCAAATTGAGCGACGTGGACTGGCATGCGGAGACGTTGAGTATCCACCATTCCAAGACTGGAGCCCACACGCTGTTGCCGTTGTTGGATCAGGCCGGCGATGCGTTGTTTCAATACCTCCGCCACGGGCGCCCCAAGGCCGCTGCTGTTCGTGACGTTTTCGTTCGCATACGTGCGCCGTATGAATCGCTTTCCAGTACCGGTATCTACAGCGCGGTCCGCAGTCGGATGGAGGCGGCGGGAGTGACGCCTGTTGGCAAGCGCGGCCCTCATCTGTTCCGGCATGCTCGCGCCGTCAGCATGCTTCGCGCGTCCATTCCACGGAAAGTCATCGGTGATGTGCTTGGCCACCGTTCGACCGAAGCGACGATTCCGTATCTGAAGCTCGCAACCGAGGATCTGCGATCCGTCTCGCTCGATGTTCCGGGAACCGAGGTGCGACTATGAAAACCTGGCCCGACGCTCAAGACCGAACCATCAATCGCTATCTGGGGCAGCTTCGGCTACGGTGCCCGCTTACCCCGATTTACTATCGCCAAACGCTTCGCAGCTTTCAAGACGTGGCGATCCAACATCAACTACAAGTGAACCGAAAGGTTGTTGAAGCATGGCTCCGCGAACGGGCCGGGCACTGGCCTGTTCTGACGTTGCTACACCGCGCCCGCATCGTGGATCGTTTCCTCGATTATCTTGCCGAGAAGCAATACATCGGCAGCAATCCCATCGCTGATCTACGGTCTGAATACTGTGTGAAGAGCAGCAGGGCGATCTTCCGGGCCTTGCTCGCCCCCGATTCCGACAAAGCGCTTGAGGCGCTTCGCCAGCCTCGGTCTTTTGCCAGTGTTCTCGGCGATCTGATGCGTGACCACATCGCACGGATGCAAACACGTGGGTTCCGGTATGAGACGCAGACTCGCTGGCTTTTGCGTTTTGATCGTTTCTTGCAGGAGCACCCAGAACTGGCAAGTGAGCCAGTGCTGGTGATGTTGCAGCACTGGTCAGCCGCCAAGCAGACGGCAAATCATACTGCCGAGTGCGAACGGCTGGCCGGCATCTTGAATAAAGCTCAACATCATGTTGATCCCACCATCCCTTTGCGCCGCCCCGACCCTCATTCAGGCCGACAGATGGCAAAACAATGGCGTAAACCGCACATTTACAGTCCCGAGGAAGTCCGTCAGCTACTCGATATAGCCCGTACTTATCCTTCGCCCTCTGCGCCGCTACGCCCGATCAGCCTTTACACGATGCTGGTGCTGGCTTACTGCGCCGGGTTGCGGATCGGGGAACTGGTACGCCTGAACCTCGGCGACGTTGATCTGCAATCCGGGACCATCACCATTCGAGAAACGAAGTTCTTCAAATCCAGAATCCTGCCGCTGTCCGACAGCGTGATGACTGCTTTGCGCGAGTACCTGGAGGCAAGGCGCGCGGCGCTGGCACCACAGCTCCGGGAGTCGGCTTTGTTCTGGCACGACTCCGGAAACACGCGATACACGATACAAGGTATCGCGCGGTGCCTCGTCGATATTTTGCGGCGAGCCGGGATCAAGCCACCCAGGGGCAAGACGGGGCCGCGAATCCACGATCTGCGGCATTCCATGGTCGTGAACCGGCTTCTGGAATGGTATCGCTCGGGCATCAATCCACAGGAGAAGCTGCCATTCCTTGCGACTTATCTCGGGCACCGCGACATCAACTCGACTCTGGTCTACATCACCGTTACTCAGGACCTACTTCAGCAAGCCAGCGAGCGTTTCCGAGCCGTGGGAGGACGCTGTATCGAGCCCGAAGGGGGCAAGCCATGAAGACAACAGATCCATTCCCGAGACTGCTGCACACCTTCTTTTATGAGTGGATGGGACAGCAACGAAATGCTTCGGTCCACACCATTCGGTCGTACCGCGATAGCTGGCGTTTATTCCTCAGATTCGTAGCCCAGCAGCGAAAATGCACCGTAGCCCAGTTGAAGCTCACGGACCTCACTGCTGTTGAGGTGACCGCATTCTTGCGGAACACCGAACAGGAACGTGGCGACACAATCGGCACCCGCAACTGCCGCTTGGCCGCCCTTCGTAGCTTCTTCGGCTTCGTCGCTGCCAGAGAACCCACGGCACTCGAACAATGCACAGCCATCCTGCAGGTTCCCACGAAGAAGGCACCCATCCGCTCGCCATCGTACTTGGACCCCGATGAGGTGAAGGCCATCCTAGCCCAACCGAATCGCTCCACTATCGAGGGCCAGCGCGATCATGCGCTTCTCGCCTTCCTTTACAACACCGGCGCTCGCATACAGGAAGCCCTCAGCGTCTGCCCGCAAGCGATCAGGTTCGACTCACCCGCATCCGTGTGCCTGTATGGCAAAGGGCGAAAAGAGCGTGTCTGTCCGCTGTGGCCGGAAACCGTATCGCTGCTACGGGCGATGCTTCTCCGCCAACCCAGAGCCGACAATGAACCGATCTTCGTCAATCGCTATGGTCGCCCAATCGGCGCATCAGGAGTACGCTTCAAACTCGCGGAATGCGTCGCGGCGGCGTCCGAAACCACACCCAGCCTGAAGTCGAAACACGTAACGCCGCACAGCTTCCGCCACGCAACCGCCGTGCATCTGGTCGCGGCAGGCGTGGACATCACCGTGATCCGCAGTTGGCTGGGACACGTTAGCCTCGATACGACCAACCACTACGCCCAGGCCAATCTGGAGACCAAACGGAAGGCGCTAGATCAACTCGAAAGCTCATCACGGCCCGCCAATCCTCCGGTCTGGAAACGAGACCCGAGCGTGCTCGCCTGGCTCGACTCGCTCTGAGGCCGCGCCGACAAATAATGTGAAGGGAATGATAACGCCCACACACGCATCCACCAACCGTTATGACGTTCCTTCACATTATTCGGAACTGGTGATTACTCGAAGTATTGCGAAACGACAAGCGAGCGATCTTTCAGGCGGCAGCGACGGCGCAGAAAGCAACCGATTTCTTGCACGCACTGCAACGCTCGGAAACGATCCCCACCGAAGAGCAGCCCGCCCGAAAAATCGCGTAAACCCAGAAGCACGGAGAAAATCCAATGGAATCGATAAAGGAAATTGTCGCAATCACCTCAATTTTTCCTCTCGGCTACGTCTGCATGACGCCCGGCGTGCTGGAGAAGATCCCAGGTGACGAACAGCTTGCAGCATTGCAGAAACACGCGATGGGCGACTGGGGCGATCTATGCGAGGAGGACCGGTCCGAAAACGAACTGTCGCTGAAAGAAGGCTTCCGCGTTCTGTCAGCCTACGCATCCCGCGCCGGCGTGCGTTTCTGGATTATCACGGAGGCAGACCGAAGCGTGACAACAATCTTGTTGCCCGAGGAATACTGACTCAAACGGCGGCCGGCGGAGGACTCTTCGCCGGTCGCATCACGGCGCGAGCAGCCCGCGTTCCACCATGATGTCGCCGAACTCGGCGATGAAATCCTGGATTCGATACCAGATTTCAAAGTTCTCCGGCGTTTGGCCCGCGCCGCCGGTTGAGTAATGCGGGAAGGATCCCTGAGGGCGATCGCTCCAGTTCGAAATCGCGCGTGCAAAGTTCCCTGTAGACTCCGTGCTCTTTCTCAGGGCGCCGGTAAGAGCCGCGAGTGACATCGGCCCTTTTGTCGTCCCCATCACAAGACGAGGCCCGCCGTCGCCACCGAATTGTTTGAGGCCAGGTGAGGAAATCGGCAGCAGATAAGCCTTCAGCTTTGGATACTCGGCATCGAATTTCGCTTCGCGCTTGGCCCTTTCAATCCGCTTTTGCTCCGCCGCTTTCGCCTCGTCGATTTTTCGTTTTGTGTCATCAACCTGTGCGTCAATTCCAAACCTCGCGGCATCTGTTTTCGCTTTCAAAAGTTCCAGCCGGGCATTCCCCAGATCCTGTTCCGCCTTGGCGGCCGCCAAGGCGAGCCGCTTACTTTCGCTGTCTTGTTCGTCCTGCTTGGCCTTCGCGACCAGTTCGGCACGACGGCGGGCCCGTTCCGCTTCCATGTCCGCGAGGGCTTTTTCCAAAGTTTTCTCACCGGGCGGCGTCGAGGCGCTGTCCGATTGCAGCGTATCGATCACGACGCGGATTTCGCGCAGATCGGCGAGCTTTGTCTTGGCTTCTTTGCCGATCTCCTTGATGTCGGCAGCAATCGTGTCGGACGGGAAATAAGTCGTGTTCACGTCCAGAATCGCTTGCTCGATCGGGGCGGTGAGCGTTTCGAGTCGCACGCGCAACTCCTTGACTCGCTTCTTGGAACCCCGGTCCTTTTCGATGACGCCCGCGAATTGCTCCGCACGGGCCGGGTTCGCCGCGATCTTCTTTCCGTCCTCACTTTTCAGCAGGCCCGGGATGCGCGTTTCCCACGCGATCACTTCTTGTTCCAGAGTCGAAAGCGTCTCGCCGATCTCCGTTTTCAGGTCCAGAATCGCCTGCCGGCGCGCCTTGGAACGGGCTTGTTCCTCGGCCTGCACGGCCGGATCAACGCGGGGTTTTACCGGCTCTTTCGGTCCTTCTTTGTCCTTGCCCACAGGAGGTTTTTCGCTGCCTTTCGCTTGCGGATCGCGTCCCCGCTCCCTGGCTGAATCTTCGCGCCACGAGTTGATCAGGAAGGTGGTGCCTCCCAGAAAAACGAACATAAAAATGCCGATGAGCGCGACGTGAAGCGGTTGGAATGGACGCATGATAATCCTCGCAACGAGGCATGAACGCATCCGTGCACAGTGTCGAAATCCGGCAGAATCCGAGCCGATTACTGGATAATTCTAGTCCGCGCGACAATCGTGTTCAACGTTGGATGCGCAGCAAATGCTGTGAATCCGTGGGCTTGATGGATGGCACTGCAAGATGCCCCCGTGGTGCCGTCAGTGGTGCCATCTCAATCGCCCGAACCCCCACAACGACCGTCATTTCCGATGGAACTACCGACCTATGTGGCTTCCAGGGAAGCCGAGGAGACTTTGTATGTCCCAACCGTCGGATACAATGAAGGGTGGCGCCTCCACTGCCCCACAACCCCGAGTCCAAAACGCCATGCCTCAGACCATTCAGTTTCGCGGGGAAACCTACCCCGTCCTGGACTGCTTCCATTTGGGACGGCGTGACTATCTCGTCCTCAAGAGCCTGTCCGGCGGTTTACGCGAACGGTACAAGGCGTATGACCCGATCGCACGGGACCTCCGCGCCGTTCTCGTGCTGCCAAGGTCGTCGACAAGCTCCCGGCATCTCACGAATCTGAAACACCTGACCAATCGCAACAGCGCCAGCTTCCCCTTGATCTGGGAGTTTCAACCGCGCGATGATCAGGTGTTCGTCATTCAGGCCTGGGTCTGGGGTCACGACCTTGCCCGCAAACTCGAACACGCCGCAAGACACCCGGATTCATGGCCGCATCCGGCGGAGTGCTTTCAAATTTATCGCCGACTCGCCCACGCCTTGACGCAAATTCACCGCGAAACGGGTTTGGTGCATGGCGACGTTAAACCGTCGAACATCGTCCTTGTCCGCAATCGCGTCTTCCTGATCGATTTCGGCAACGCCTGGACCCCGGAGCAGTCCGCTCATCGTCCTCCTGGAGATGGAATTTCGGGCGCGTATGCGTCTCCTGAACAGCATCGTGCAGACCCGTTCGTCGATCAAACCTCGGATTCCTTCTCGGCGTCCGTCATCGCGTATCAATTGCTGACGCGGCAGCTCCCCTATGACGGTCTGGGCGGGAAAGTTCCTGCCGCTGCCGACATCAATGATCCGGAAATCCCATTGATTGCAGCATCTCAACTCTCTCCCTATCGATCCTTGATGCGCAATGAGTTCTGGCGCCGCATCGACCAAATCCTCGCGCGAGGGCTTGCGTTTCAGCCAAAAAACCGATTCGTGAACGGCGATGCCTGGCTTTCCGAAATCGAATCGCTCAACGCCATGCTGAAGCTGCAAACGAAACTCCCGCCCTGGAAGGAAAACCTCCTGAACACGTTTGATTGGTTCGCGGGCTGGTTTCGACGCAGGTAATCAACTCTCCGTTCGCAAGTCCATTTTCTCGACGTCTTCATGAAGCGGCAGCCACCGAAATCGATCCCCGCAAAGGCTGTGAAAGCACTTTCTGTTCGCATCGTACGCAGACTTGACGGGAAGCGGCTTGCCGGCGCAGACATGCTCTGATTCGTTGGGCACGTGCACCATTGGCTTGCCGTACGGACAGCGTGCACACAAAGAACGATCCGGCGCCGGCGGTTCCTCGCGTTCCTTGATCTTGGCGATTGCTGTCCGAGCAGACCGTATAGATTCAACAAAATCGCTCCGCCGTTGCGGCGTAAATGGAATAGCAACACCATCCAAACTGTGCCCGAAGAGAATGATGCCGAAAGGGCATTCGACGCCGGTGCCGAAACTCTTTTGAACCAAATGGCAATAGGCCGCCATTCGAACGAAGTTCTGCGGATGCAGTCGGCCATCGTAGTGTGGCATTCGCCAGACAGGAATAACCACGTTCCCGCGCCGCAGGTATCGAAACGGCTTTCCCCAGAAATTCAACTCTGAATCGACCAGTGGATCCTGAACGGGGTGACTTTCGAACCCGGCCTGAAGAAGATCCCACCAGTGAACGTCCTGCACGTCGGGCAAGTTTGGATTCGGCTCCTTGTGCTTTCCAGCCAGGGCATCCTTGCGTTGCTTGTTCAACCGCAGCACATCGATCCCACGTTGCAGGGCGAACGCGAAGAACCACAACATGCCGAATGCGCCCGCAACACCGATCAGTTTGCCGAACCAGAGTGAGAGAATCACGGCCAGCACCGCCGAAAGAGCAGCCCCTCCCAGATACCACGTCATCTCATTGACCGCCTGCTGAAGCGACGCCTCGATTTCCGGAAGGCTGTAGAGAGGATTGAACGAGAAAAACGACAGGGGCGGCCCTTCCTCTTCCTCCTCGCGCCTGGTTTCATGTGCGCAGAGGCCGGCGCGCGGGCAGAACACGAATTCGGTCAGGACGTAAACTCCCAGCCGCGGCTCGTGAATTTCACCGTCGGGCGTCGATGCGATTGTGTTCGGTGGCGTGGTGCTTGTCATAGGTCACGTCGTTTCGCTCAAAGCGTCGAGCACATTCTGCATGGTTCCCGGTCGACTTCGCGGCGAAGCGGCGACACAACTGGCAATCAGATCGATCAAGGGTTCCGGGAGACCACGTTCATGAAGTGATTTTTTCTCGCGGCCGGCCGGCGGCAGCACACCGATGCCCATATAGGCCATGATTCGTCCCCAACTGTAAATGTCCACGCTTGTCGTCGCGTCCCCTTCGCCTAATTCCGGTGCCCGATAAAGATCGGGGGGCCAATCCTTGCCGACCGTGGGGGCGCCACCGAGCAGTTTCGCCAGTTCGAAATCCGTCAGAACCACGGAACGGTCAGGTGCGCGCAGCAAAATGTGCTGCGGGCTCAGTCCCCGTCGCACAATGCCGTTGTCGTGAAGGAGTTTCAATCCCTCAGCCAGTTCGCGGCCGATCCGAAGCGCTTCTCCAATGGGCAGTCGTTCTTGGAGAACGTCGTGGAGCGTAATGCCATCAATCCAGTAATCGATCACCCACCAGCATTCCCTGATTGGGTCAGGGAATGCGCCCTGATTGATCGGAATCCGCGGATGAGGGGTCAGCTTGCGACAGACGATCGGGTGGCGGGTGAGTCGCGCCTCAAATTCGCGACGCTGGTCGTCGCTCAAGAACTTCAGTTCATAGCACTTTACCCGGGCGAAGGTCCCGGGGAGATGCCGATGCCGATTTTTGGAAACCCAATACTGAAGACCGTTCGGCAGCGTAATCCAATCCGTCAAGTATTTCGGTTCAATCCATTCAAGGAGTTCGTCGTCTTTTTTTTGGTTTCCGGCGCCCTCAGTTGGGTTCGGGCAAGCCGCCGCGTGATAGACAATCCGGCCATAGTTATGAGCCCCGATGACGTTGAGTAGCTCAGTGAGCGAACATCGACGAATCGGCTGCTCTTTGCGTATGCGTTGCATGGTTCGACGTTCGAGATTCGCTTTATCGAGAACGTCCTCCACGGACATGCCATTCTCGCCAGAAACGGCGATTAAGGCACTGAAATTGACAATGACGGTCCCCGCCGGAGCTTCGGGAAGTTGGGTGCTCATTCTCACCTCTTGCAAGCCGTGGTGCCAGAAAATGCCAGTTGACGCGCCGAAGATCTCCCCTCGTTTTGCTCTACTGATCCCATGCGGTGCTTTTCCGGTCTCAAGGGATCTCGCGAATGGCCAGGAATCTCGGTGACTGCGTTCCTCTTCTCGTGATGCTGACGCGGGCCACGCGCGTCGCCACAGAGCAACAGCTTGAAACCTTTGCGGAATTATATCCCGTCTTTCAAGGCTCGTGTACGGCTGCAACACGTCGCCTCCTTCTTGCCGGGCTTTTGACGTGCCACGACCTGACGATCCGGATGCGAGAGATTCACGCCCCGCTCTTCACCTGGCGAGTCGGCGATTCGGGCCCGGACTGTGCAACGCTGGCGGCGGACCTCGCACGCGGCTTGACCGAAGCGCCCTGGCGCCGGACCCGGCTCTTTTGGGCCACGCGGAAGGCCGTATCCTTGGTCGGCGGAATCAGCGGCGTGAACCGTCAACCGCTTCAGGTGCAGCACGATCTCTGCACCACGCAAGCATACCTGAAGTTCCTGGGGCAGGGTCCTCACCCACCGGACCTGTTCTGGGTCGGCGAAGACGTTCTTCGCTTCGAGTTCCCCCACCTCTTCAAGAAGAAGCGTCCCGACGCGACGATTTTGCAAAGCCCCGATTGCCCGATTCGCATCATCGAAACGGGCGGCACCTATTCCGCAGACGATCTTCGCCACATTCACCGCTGCTATGCTCGCGAAAGGATCCCTTATGAACTCTGGTAAACCAAAGACCAAAGCCCCCCCCGCCGGAATCTTGCTATCCGAGCGAGATCAGAAGTTACTCGCCCACGTCGGCAAGTTCGGGATATCGACCTTCGAGGTCATCCATTACCGTTTCTTCAAAGGACAAAAACGCGACGCCGTAAAGTCGACGTTGCGCCGACTCTGCGGCAAAGGGCCGACCTATCGATATCTTCGTCCGGTGCCTCTTTACGGATCGCGCGTTGTCTATCAACTGACGTGGCGCGGCGCGAACACCGTTGGCGCCTCGCCTTCGCTTGCGCGACCTCTGGGCATCCAATCACGCGTCGAGCGCCTCGCGGTCCTCAACTTCATTCACGACCTCAAGTGCGAACACAAACGTCGAATCGTCACTAACGCCAGGTTGCGCGAATACTTCCCGCTGCACGGCCATCGCCTGCCCCGCCAACGCTTCTATCTCGAAGAGCGTGCCGAAGGCGATTATCTCGGTTTCATCGTCGTCGATCACGGCGGTCACGAACGCCGCATTGTTCGCAAAGCAGTGAGCTTTCTCCAACGATTCGTGACACGCGAATGGTTTGACGACTTCCTGCGCTCCGGACGGTTCATCCTCACCATCCTCACGCTCAACGAGTTCAAGGGCCGGGCGATCGCCTACGGCCTCAAGAAGCTGCTCAAGCAAGTTTTGGGAAAGCCGCTCGCCAACCTTCACAAACCATTCCCCGGCGGCTGGCCGCTGCCGGTCGAAATCGTGGTCGTACCCGGTGTCATCAATGTCCTCCCAGGTAAATCTTCTTCCAAGAAAGCGAGACGAAAATGAGTTCGACCTATGTCCCACCTGTCCTTGAAAACACAACGGACAAGAACGATGCCCTCGACTGGAACACCCTGCCCAATGAACGGTGCGATCTCAACTATCGGCCGCTCAAAGCTCGACCGCCGTGGATTCAACTCCGCACCGTGGGGCTGCTCTTGCTGGTTCCATTCATTGCCTTGCCCA
>CAMAUE010000153.1 GCA_945861245.1 Singulisphaera sp. GP187 | reverse complement strand
AGGGCCGCCATGCCTCCTTCATGCGAGCCGCCGAAATGCCAAACCCAGGGTGCCGGCGAAGCGGTGGAGGGGGTGGAGTCGATGAGGTCCTTGCCCGGCGCGATCCAGCTGCCGCCGGAAGGCACGGCGACGCGAATGGCGTCGGCGTCGTATTGTGGTCGGCAGTAGGGTTCGTTGTCGCCCCAGTCGTTGGTGCCGCCGGGGTTGTCGATGAAAGCAATATTGATTCGGCGTTCGCCGAGGAGGAGCGTGTTCGAGGTTCCATCGGTAATACTCTGCATCGTAAGCTTGCCGGTTCCCGTGCGAATGATGACGCCGTCGGTGCCGCTGCCGGAATTCGTGCCACCGTTGCCGGCGTAATCGCAAATGGCCTGATTGTGGTACTGCCGAACCGTTCGTCTCACATTGCAGTAATACGTCGCGACGGGAACGGTATCGACCTGCGCGACGATATTGGTTGTTCCGACCGAATCGAACAGTGGCGTCTGGTCCATGAACGGGAGAATCTTGTAGGCCCAGCTAAAGTCGGCAACGACCGTCGCTGGGTTTCCGGACCCGTTGCCGCCGCCCGTGGGCAGCTGCTTGTTCGCGTCGTGATACGAATGAATGGCGATGCCCAGCTGCCTCAGGTTATTGCCGCATTGCATGGTGGCGGCAGCGGTTCGAACTTTCTGCACCGCAGGGACAAGTAGGCTGATCAGGATTGCGATGATGGCGATCACCACCAGCAATTCGATGAGCGTGAAACCAGCGCGCGATTTTTTCATGACGGTGCCTCGAAGTAAGACGGGATAAATAAAACCTACCTGCATTCCCAGCAGCCGGTACCTCGACAAAAGAAAATGAATCGCGTGGTAACGACGTGCAGACCAGAACCCATTCCTAAGAAACAGATATGAGTATTGGCTTCCTGATAAGCTTTCATTTATTGGTGGATTTGTCAAGTGCAAATCACCAATTCGGTGTGCTTTATTAGGGGCCCCCCGCATTTGTCGATTGTCGAGAACCAATATAAACGACAGATAACACCAGACCCGCGGGCGGGAAATTCCGTGCAAGCCAAATCCCGATAATTGCCGGTCACGGTGACTTGGGGATTGAGAAATTGAACGTATTATTGCCGCCCTTTACCTCGGCATCGAGTTTGGTCTGCGCGACGTTGCTATATTCCGCGGGAATCAATTCCTGCAGTCGGCCTTGCTCACGGGCGATTTCGCCTTCCGGTCCCTGTGGTATTCTACCATCGGGCATGACCATCTTGCTGACGATTACTTTATATTTCCCCAACGGCAAACCCTTGCCGGTGTGGCCATTCATTTTGTAATCGCCGTCAGGCGCCGTATTGGAATTGACCGGAGATTGTTTCGGGTTAGTTAAGCTGATGAATACGATCGAAGCCTGATTGAGCGGTTGATCGCCGAATTGGACTTTGCCCTTTACATTCCCAAGCGATGGTTGGTTGAAGATGGCGAAATATAAGAAAACGAGACCGACGACCGCAAGGATGCCGGCGCCGGAAGCGAGGAGCAGCAACCGCCTGGGATTGCCGTCCTCCTCATCGTCGTCGTAACGACGCGACGGTGCCGGTTTGGGTTTCGGTGTTTCGCGTTTTGGCTCACTCCGCGGTGGGGTGGGCATCGGTTCAGCGGACATAGCGTTATTGACAGGTACGGGTTTCTTCTTGACGGGAATGGGCTTTGTCGCGGCAACCGGCGATGTGTTGCCACTCGGGGTTTTCTTCGCCGAGGTTGTCTTGGCAGGGACGACGACCGGTTTGGCAGCTGTCATCGGGGTCTTTACGGCTGCCGGCGCTCCGCCTTTCGCCCCAGACTTGAGAGTCGTCACAGCGGGAACGACTGCGCTGGCGGGTATAATCGTCACCTTCACCTTGTGGGCGCAATGGGGGCATTTCACGAACTTATCGACTAACTTGTCAGCTGCGCGAATTTTCTTTTTGCAGCCAGCGCACGTAACTACGATCGGCATGAAAAGAACTCCGGCTTCATAGGCCACCAATCCACCCTGACGAAGTGCGCTTGGAATAAGCAGCGTCAGCGTGGAAAACGGACCTACGAGCGATCACCGTGGAAGTTGAATAAATATTAATCCTTAACACGACACTTGTAAAGCGCGAATTGTGCGAAAATAAATCCCGCCCGGTAAACGTGCAAAAATACACCTGAATTCCCACCGGATGCGAATACATTCCTTACATACTCGATTTCCCTCCAGTCCCCTGCTTGGAGTTTTCGTATGCAGCGAATCGCGCTCGGGTTGGTCTGTGTCGTCGTTCTCGTTTGTCCATCCCTCAGCTATGGGCAAACCGCCAAGAAAAAGAACGTGCTCCTCATCATTTCCGACGATCTCAACAATCGCCTTGGCTGCTATGGCGATCCGCTTGCGAAGTCGCCAAATATCGATCGGCTCGCCAAGCGCGGTATGCGTTTCAACCGCGCCTACTGCCAATTCCCGCTATGCAATCCGAGCCGTGCGTCATTTATGTCGGGCCGTAGGCCGGATGGCACAAAGGTCCATGAAAACGCGACGCACTTTCGCCAGAACCTGCCCGATGCGATTACGATGTCGCAACTGTTTCGTCGCGCGGGCTACTTTGTAATGCGAATCGGCAAGATCTACCATTACGGTGTGCCCGCGCAGATCGGTACCAACGGACTCGACGACGATAAATCGTGGGACAAGGTCATCAATCCCATCGGTGTGGATCGCAAAGAGGAGAACCTGCTCAAGAACTATACGCCGAAGAAGGGCAATGCCCTTGGCGCCGCGCTTGCCTGGCATGCCTCGGAAGGGGCCGACGACGCTCACACCGATGGTGTCGCGGCGACGGAAGCCATCAAGGTGCTCCAGCAGAAACGCGAGCAGCCGTTCTTTCTCGCCGTAGGGTTCTATCGGCCTCATGTGCCGTGGATTGCGCCGAAGAAATATTTCGATCCGTTCTCACTGGACAAGATCAAGATGCCGGTCGAACCTCTGAAACTCCGCGATGGCGTGCCGCCAGCAGCGTTGGCGATCAACCCCGCGAACTATGGCCTGAATGACGAGGAATGCCGTAATTCGATCCGTGCCTACTATGCGTCGGTCGCCTACATGGATGCGCAGGTCGGGCGACTGCTGGCCGCGCTCGATCAGCACCATCTTTGGGACGACACGATCGTCATTTTCATCAGCGATCACGGTTGGTTGCTGGGCGAACACGGCTGCTGGCAGAAGATGCATCTGTTCGAGGAGTCGGCCCGCGTGCCGATGATTATCGCCGCCCCGAATAGCAGAGCGCCGGGCAAGGCGTGCGATCGCGTCGCCGAGCTGATCGACATCTACCCGACGGCTGCCGACCTGGCGGGCGTGAAGCTGGCGCATCCGGTGGACGGCATGAGCTTGGCCAAGCTTCTCGACGATCCGACGCTGCCCTTCAAGAAAGGCGCCTACACTCAGGTGACGCGCGGGGGCGGGAAAGACAAAGGCTTCATGGGCTACTCTGTCCGCACCGAACGCTGGCGCTATAACGAGTGGGATGAAGGCAAGAAAGGCATCGAACTCTACGATCACCAAAACGATCCACGCGAACACAAGAACCTCGCCAAGGATCAGAGCGAGGCCGAGGTCATCGAGGAACTTCGGATGTTGCTGCGCGAGCCTCGGCAGAATCGATCGCCGCTCGGAAAATGGCACGACAAAGAGTGACCGACATGACGACTCTACAATTTGTCTTCACATCGCTGGCAGCGATAATGATCGGTAGTTGGTTCAGCGTGGATTTCGTTCGTCGCACAAAGATCGACGCTAATGGAATCATCGCCGAGTTGAGATACGGGCGAATCCTTAGCATCACGGCAATGTGCTTCGCTCTGACGCCGCCGACGCTCTTGTGCGTCTTGATCTGGCGTTTACAATGGCGCGATGAACGGATGCTGATGATTGCCGGCAGTTCGATGCTATGCCTCGGCCTCGTGCCTGGGGTTTTGTTGATCGAGGTTGCTCGCGTTCGGGTGATACTCACAGAGACCAGCGTCATCCGTATTTCGCCGTGGCGGGCAACCGTCACGTTCGCCTGGAACGACATCGAGCGTGTGCGATATTCCGCGCTGAATCGATTGTATGAGCTGCGTGCAGGCGACCGGGCGATTCGTGTATCGCGGCTTCTCGATGGTGTGCACAAATTCGTCGAGTCAGCGAAGGCGAAGATTCCGCTCGAACGCCAGGGCGATCTCGTTTGACGACTCGCCTTCGGCGACTGGCTAATAACGGCGTGCCTTACAAACCCATCTTGACGTCGGGCAGTTTTCCGGGCATTGGCAGCGGTGCCGACGGCATGGACTTAGTGGCGCTCTGGCGAATCCACGGCGACCGACTTGAGCAGTAGTCGTCGTATTCGCAGTCGCAGATGCCGTACGTATGCACCCTGGGCGAGCGTGCTTTTCCACCGGTTTCGCATCCGGTGCTACAACCGATTTCTCTGCCGCAACTTCCCGTGTTGCTATGACTTGTGCTACGGCAGCCCGCCAAGACGCTTGAGAGTAGGACGATTGCAACAACCGACATTAGCCGACGCATGGGATGTTCCTTTCCTGTTTACTCACGCCAATAATAGTGAACTAATGTTCCGATCCGAAATCGTAATTTCGGGGTTATCGAGCATGTTCGTGAGAGGCGGTAAGTTCGTAGTTTTCATCGTCCCCGCTAGACTGGTCGCTTGAGGATTTTTTAACCGAAAACACAAGATTGCTAATCTCGGCATTTCTGGTTAAGTTGATAAACTCGATCTAAGTGGAATTGCATGGCCGCTTGCGGCCTAGCGCTCGCGTGAAATCTTGCGAGCACTGAGCTGCAACTGGAAGACACGGAAGAAAGGACTCCCGACATGGACGCCGTTTTGCTCGCCGCTGGTCTTGGCACTCGCCTCAGACCGCACACCGAGACAACGCCCAAGCCGCTGCTCGACGTGCAAGGCAGGCCGATCCTCGATTGGACGCTCGGCGCTCTGCCCGCGTCAGTCGATCGGCTCGTCGTCGTCGTGCACTATCTCGCCGAGCAGGTTGAGGCCTACCTGCAACGGCAAACGCATTTCAAGAACTGGGTCATCGTTCCACAAGGCACGCCGCGAGGCACGGGCGACGCGCTGCGGAAATGCCAGGCGCACATCCGCTCGGAACGCTTTCTCGTGCTCAACGGCGACGACCTGTTCGGTGCTGCCGATCTCGCGAAATTGGCGGAATGTCCCGGCGGCGGTGTGATCGTCCAGGAGGTCAACGAGCCGAAAAGGTTCGGCATCGCCTATCTGAAGGCGGACGGCACGCTGGAGAAGCTCGTCGAAAAGCCCGACCTGTTGCCGCCCCAACTGGCGAACACCGGCGCGTATGCGTTTCCGCGGTCCGTGTTTCGCTTCGAGATCGGCTTGTCGCCTCGCAACGAATACGAGATTACCGATTACGTCAGTCAAGTCGCTGCGACGGAACCGTTTCACGTGGTGCGGTCAACTTTCTGGTTCCCGATCGGCACCGAGGAAACCTGGAACGAGGCCAAGCGGATGGATTTGTCGCGTGTGTTATCCGGACGCCAATAACCCGTTTAGCCGCTCGCCATTGGCGAGCGCGGACACGGCGCTATTTCATCAACTGGATGAGGCGCGGCACCCGCGCTCGCCAAAGGCGAGCGGCTAAACAAGACCTGGGGAAAATATGTTTCAAATCGCATGCATCATCGCGCTCGCCATCGGCGGCACCGACGCTCCGAAGATGACAACGCTCGCCGGCACGGGCGAACGTGGCTTCACCGGCGACGGCGGCCTCGCCAGTAAGGCCACGCTCAGCGAGCCGTTTCACTGCGAAGCCGACGGCAAGGGTAATCTTTACGTTGCCGAGTCGATGAATCATTGCATCCGCAAAGTCGATCTCAGGACAGGCACAATCACCACCGTCGCGGGCAACGGCAAAAAAGGCTACACCGGCGACGGCGGTAAAGCGATCTACGCCACCTTCAACGAACCCTATGCCGTCGTTGTCGACAAAGCTGAGAACCTGTTCATCGTCGATCGCCTCAATGCCGTCGTGCGCAAAATTGATGCCAAGACCGGCATCATCACCACGCTCGCCGGCACAGGCAAAAAAGGTTACTCAGGCGACGGCGGTCCGGCCAACAAAGCGGCGATGGTCGAACCGAACGATTGCATCCTCGACAGCAAAGGCGGCCTGCTCATCGCCGACGTCGGCGACTGGCGCATCCGCCGTGTCGATTTGGCGACGGGACTCATGTCAACATTCGCTGGCACGGGCCGTGCCAAGGTCAAAGCACGGACCAAACTCGATCGCCCCGACGACGGGGGGCAGGCGAGCAAGGCTGTCATCGTCGGCGCTCGCGCGGTCTGCGTCGATAGCAAGGGCAACACCTACATCTGCGAACGCGAAGGCAGCGCCATCCGCAAGGTTGACGCGAAGGGCATCATCACCACGATCTCAGGCACCGGCGAATGGGCCTACCAAGGCGACGGCGGCGACGCCGAAACCGCCATATTCGCCGGGCCGAAAGGCATCCGCTGCGACGCCGACGGGCATATCTATGTCGTCGATTGCGAGAACCATTGCGTGCGCAAGATCGACGTGCAGACATTGAAAATCGCGACCATCGCCGGCGGCCAAAAAGGCAAGGCAGGAGACGCCGGCCTCGCCACAAAGGCCGGCATGGACCGCCCGCACGGCTGTTGCGTCGACTCGAGCGGCGTCCTCTACATCGCCGACAGCAACAACCACCGCGTCCGCATGGTGCGGTTGCGCTGAACACCTGCGGATTGCCGCTTGCGGCTTAGCGCTCAGAGGATCCCACGCGAGCGCTAAGCCGCAAGCGGAATACTGGGAAGTCACAATCGCCTCATACCTTGGAGAATTTCAAATGCGAATCTGGCTCGCGTCTCTAATCACACTTACCATCGCCTCCGCCGTTCGTGCCGATGATTGGCCCGGCTGGATGGGGCCGCAACGTGACAACGTTTGGCGCGAGAAGAATATCATCGACGCCTTCCCCAAGGGCGGGCCGAAGGTGCTCTGGCGAACCAAAGTCGCCAACGGCTATTCTGGGCCTGCCGTCGCCGGCGGGCTGGTGTTTCTCACCGATTTCGTGCCCGATCAGGACGTACAGAAAGACAATTTTGACCGCGAAAAATTCAAAGGCAAAGAACGCGTGCTCTGCCTCGACGCCAAGACCGGCGACGTGAAATGGAAGCACGAAACCGCCTGCGTCTACAACGTCTCCTACCCCAACGGCCCACGCTGCACGCCCAACGTCGACGGCGGCAAAGTCTACACGCTCGGCGCGGTCGGCAACCTTTACTGCTTCGACGCGCAGACCGGAAAAGTCGAATGGTCCCGCGATTTCCAAAAAGACTACAGCGTGCCCGTGCCGCTCTGGGGCTTCGCTGCTCATCCGCTCATCGACGGCGATCGGCTCATCTGCCTCGTCGGCGGTGAAGGCAGCGTCGCCGTCGCCTTCGACAAAAACACCGGCAAGGAGATATGGAAGAACCTCACCGCCGGCGAGCCAGGCTACAGCCCGCCGATGATCGTCACCGCCGCCGGTAAACGCCAGCTTCTCGTCTGGCATCCCGAATCGCTCAACGGGCTCGACCCCGAGACCGGCAAGTCCTTTTGGTCCGTCAAGCAAGAAACCGTCAACGGCACGTCCATCATGGCGCCGCGCATGCTCGACAACCATATCTTCCTCGGCGCCTGGCAACGCAAAGGTGGTATGTTCAAATTTGATGCCGGCGCAATCAGCGTCAAAATGGTCTGGAAAGGCAACCGCGATAACTCCATCTATCCCGTCAATAACACGCCGTTCCTCGAAGCCGGCCACATCTACGGCGTCTGCTCCGACGGCGAACTGCGCTGCGTCGACATGAAGACCGGCGACCGCGTCTGGGAAACCTACGCCCCCGTCACAGGCAAAAACGCCGGCAGCGGCACGGCCCATCTCGTCAAGCACGACGACCGCTTCTTCATCGCCTCCGAGACCGGCGACCTCATCATCGCCAAGCTCACACCCAAGAAGTATGAGGAAGTCAGCCGTTGGCATATGCTCGACGCCACCAGCAAGGCGTTTGGCCGAGAGGTGACCTGGTCGCATCCCGCGTTCGCCCAGCAATTCGTCTTCGCCCGCAACGACCGGGAACTGATCTGCGTCTCGCTGGCGAAGTGATGCGGTTTCGTTTAGCCGCGACGCGCCAGCGGAGAGCGTGACGCCATTAGGCTCTGCTACACGTCGCGGCTACCCGCGCGACATCAGCACCAGTTCGCGATAGGTCGTTCGCAATGACTTGTGCAAATACCGAGCGAACGAACTGTTGAGCCGATTGCAGACGATCAACTCAACGACATCCGCATAGTCCTTATGCGTGCGGCGAAGATTGCCCATGCCGCACGCGATTTTCGATTCGATCAACTTCGCCAACGTCAACACGGGCAGGTCTTCGATGGTAGTCGTGACCTTGGCATCCCTCGGATCGGGCAGCATGACCTCGCTTGCCAGGCCAGCGCGATCGCCGGCGAGCAAGAACTGAATGGCGATGCCGTCGTCGGCACGAAACTCCTTCTTCCTCTTGTCCCAGACGAATCCTTCGATTTCAAGCGTCTCGCGAACAGCGTCCGAATCGTCTGCACGAATCAGCACATCGACATCGACCGTGTTACGCTGATATCCGTGCATGCAGACCGCGACACCACCGATCACGGCGTGGGCAATCGAGGCATCGGCCAGCGCGTGATGTCAGCGCATCGCCGCGTTCCAAAGCGATTCGTTGTCGAGCATTGCGTAGACCTTTTTGGCGGTAACCATCATTTGTCTCGTTCGTGAGAGGCGATGTAGGTAACATAGCACGCCGCGTGCGGATTGGCGAAAACAGGTCGAGAGGCGAGGTACGATATTGTTCTTGCCTCGCCTCCCTTGTCTTTTGTTCACGTAAACGCCGACGGATGTTGAAAAAATCCTTGACAGGCGGCTGCATTGTCGGTTTAATTCTACCTAGAAGAGTGATCGGATGGTTTCGCCTCTCGCTCTTCCAACGGAGTAGCGTTCATGACGCGCATGACGAAAGAATTCAGTCTGGTACTACTAGGCTCCGGGCTGTTGACGACGGGTTATTTCCTTTGGCCCGAGGATAACCTGGATAAAAAGGCGAACGAGCAGGCAGCGCAGCAGGCTGGCGGGGCTCGCTATCGCCATCGCGGTTTCATTCCCATCTTCATAACGACGCCGCAGTTCGCCGGCGCGCCGATGACGAGTTCCAGCGTATCGCGCAGCGGGTTTGGCACGACCGGTAGAGGCTTTTCCGGTATCAGCTGATATCGATCAACTTTCCATATTGCATTTGCCGCTTGCGGCTTAGCGCTCGGAATCTCCCACGCGAACGCCAGGCTGCAAGCTGTACTCGGAAAAGGCGGCGGCACAGCGAGAGGCCAGCCCATGAAACGCATCCCCATGCAACCGCGACCCGACTGGCAGAAGCGGCTGGAAGACCTGGGGGTGTTCTTCCATACGTTGAACGGAGAACCCTATTGGAACGAAGCCGCCGCCTACCAATTTTCCACACATGAAGTCGACCTGCTCGAATTGGCCACGAATAAGCTGCACCAAATGTGCATGCTGATCGTCGAACAGGTAATTGAGGAAAAACTCTTCCATCTCTTTCGCATTCCGCGCGACTTTCAACCGATGATCATTCGCAGTTGGGAACGTCGTGATCTCTCTCTCTATGGCCGCTTCGACTTGGCCTACCGTCCTGGCGATACGCCACGCATGCTGGAGTATAACGCCGACACGCCGACTGCATTGGTCGAGGCCTCCGTGGCGCAGTGGTTTTGGCTGAAGGACATCGATCCCAACGGCGATCAATTCAACAGCATCCACGAACGCCTCATCGCCGCCTGGAAGAAAATCCGCGAGCTGGACGATCGCCCGACGCACTTTGCCGCATTGAGCGGCCAAATCGAGGATTACGTAACGGTCGAATATCTGCGTGACACGGCGATGCAGGCCGGACTGAACACGCACTATCTCGATATCGAACGCGTCGGCTATGAGCGGGAGAGCCGATTTTTCGTGGATGATCGCGACACGCTCATCTTTCGCATGTTCAAGTTGTATCCCTGGGAATGGATGATGCGGGAGTCGTTCGGCCCACACCTGGCGGCGTCGCCGACGACCTGGATCGAGCCGCCATGGAAGATGATACTGAGTTGCAAGGCGATCCTGCCGCTCTTGTACGAACGTTTCCCTAAAAGCCCATTCCTGGTGCCGGCGTCGTTCGAACCGTTGCCTGGCGATTACCTCAAGAAGCCGATCCACGCCCGAGAAGGCAGCAACATCAGCGTCGTCATCGACGGCCGTACCGTGCTTCAAACCGACGGCCCCTACACCGATGGGCCATTCATCTATCAACAGCTGGCGCCGGTCTTTCGCGAAAACAACTTGACGGCAGTCATCGGCAGTTGGATCATCGATGGCGAATCGTGCGGCATCGGCATCCGCGAGGCGAATTCGCTCATCACTCAGAACACCAGCTTGTTTGTTCCCCATCGAATGATCGACGTGCCCGGCGAAAAGCCGCACCCGCTCGTTATCGCGAACGATGAGGTTCTTGAAGAAGAAACGGGTTTCACCACGCAGCCCCTCGCCAACATCGGGCGAGGGAAAAGCGATTCCTCGGAGGCGATTCGTGTCTAAGAAAACTTACCTGGTCTCGGAGTTGGACGAACGCTCTCGCCAGTATCTCGTCGCGGTGCGCCGGACCGGCGGCCAAAACATGGCCGGCATCTATCTCTCAGCCGGTTCGCCGGCAGCCACCTGGGGCTTTCCGCTTACCGGGATCATCATCATCGGAGTCGTGCTGTACCTCGTCGTGCCGCCGCTCAATGATCCCACCCACCAGGCGATGCTCCTGACGGCCGGCCTGCTGCTGGGCGGCTGGTTGATTCTTGCCGGCATCCGCATCATGATCGCGCTCTCGCTAGGCACCAACCTCGGAACGTTCATCTATGCCGATCCAAAGCAAATATGGGAAGTTGACCATTCCGTAGTGAAGCGTTGCTCGTTGAAAAACCTACAGAGCTTCACCGTGAATGGCACGGAGTTGGTGCTCGCTTACCCCGATGGCATGGAAAAAGTCCAGGTACCCTTCGAAATCGGCATCCTCGAAATCGCTGTCTATCTCGACTATTGGCTGCAAGCGCGTGGCGAAGGCAATCTCGATCAAGAACTTATCGATGCGCACGCCGGCAACGCTCGGGCCGCGGCCTTCGGCGAAGAACCCGATAGCCAGCCCAGCTTTTCCACCGACATCCCGATTCCAGAGCCCGACGCAAACGCCACCCGCAAATCGCGCGATTGGCCGATGCTGTTGGGTATTATCTTCTTCGCGATTGCCTTATATATCGTCGTCTACTGGGTCGTTATCGTTTGGCACGATTACGCGGTCTACGATTGGGTTCGCACCAAAACTCCCACGCACTGGCGCGCGTACCTGCTGGACGATCGCAATACGATGTTCCGCGACGCTGTACAGAAGATGCTGCGCGACCGCTACCAACAGAAAGCCGACCACCTGAAAGCCGAAGTCCTTGCCGTCGGCGAGCCTGGTTTTCAGGGCAGCGAAAACGCCATGCCGCAATTACTACTCGCCTTGGCCGAGGCGCCGCAGTCCATCGTCACGCTGCGCATCCAAAACACCACCGAAGGCGACAATCTGCCCCTAAACAATCCGGTTGACCCAGTACACTTGCAAATCATGGCCCAAGCCGATCTTATCGACAGCCTATATCACGCCATTGGCCAGGACCTGATTACGCTCGTGCAACCGCCTGAAGACGTCCCGGCCCTGGTCGATATCCGATTCAAATTCATTCGGGATAACAACCAATCACGCCTGGAGTGGACTCTTGCCGTTCGCAAAGACCCGGAAGGCGAACCGCACTTCAACACCTCGTGGACCACGAACCTCCCCGTGTTCATGAATCCAACCGACGCATTCCACGCCGACCTGCGACGAATCAGGAGTTCATTGGTCGGCGACGCGCCATGATCGACCGACGCCGGCCCCACCGACCTGTCAACTCTGCCCTTTCGTACCACCAGGGTGGAGAGGATAGAGCGTTTGAATACGCTTATTTATTTCAAAAAACTCAACTTATTCGGCGCCATCTGCCGATCTGATAAAAACGAGGAAATCGAAATATCCCCCAAATTCGCAATGAGGCAGGGAATCATGTCCTACGGTAAAAATGTACTCTTGGTTCTCATGCTGACGCTTGGCCCTATAGCGCAAAGTCACGGCCAGGAACCCTTTCGGCTTTGGCAATCGTATCTCGAAGCCTATGGCCAAACAGGTAGTGACAACGTCGGCCAATTGCAGCTCATGGCCCCGCTTTGGCAGACCCAACGCAGTCTCCTTTTCGCCGACCTGCGCGGCAACCTCGGCGAAGGCAAGGCCGAGGGCAACTGGGGCTCGCCTTTCGCCATTTCCTCACCGATAACTGCATCGTCGGCGCCTATGGCTTTTACGACTTGCGCCGCACCAGCAACGACAATAACTTTAGCCAGGCCACCTTCGGCGCCGAAATCCTCGGCCATCGTTGGGATGCACGCATGAATGGCTATCTGCCCGAAACCGGCATCAAATCCGGCGGCGGCTTCAACGGGGCCGTGGCCGAGTTGATCAACGGCAACATCGTCATCGGCACCAGCGCAGAGAGCGCCCTGCCGGGGCTGGATTTCGAGGTGGGCCGATTCTTCGGTTCCTGGCAATCCTCGAAGATGGAGGCCGCCCTGCGCGGCTACATCGGCGCCTATCACTTCGACCGCGCCGACGACAGCGCGTCGGCAGTATCCGGGCCGCGCGCCGGCCTGGAATTACGCCTGTTCAATCTCGACCTGCTCGGCGAAGGCTCGCGCGTGACGCTGACAGGGCAGGTGCAATACGACAGCACCCGCGGCACCCAGGGCCTGGGAATGGTCAGCCTGCGCGTACCGCTCGGCACGCGCATTCTTGGCCGCACCGCCCCGAAGTTGTCGCCGTTGGAACGCCGCATGGTCGACCGCATCGTTCGCGATATCGACGTCGTCACCTCGGCTACGTCTACGACCGTGAGCGAGGCCGCCATCAATGCCCGCACGGGCAGCCTCATCACAGGGGCCGCGGTCGTGCAGGCGGGAGGCGATCTGCCCGGCACGTCGACGAAGCTGGGCGCCAACAGCGTGCTAGTCCTCGACGGCTCGAAAGGCGCGATTGCCACGAACAAGACGACCAATGTGCACAACGGTCAAGAGGTCATGGGCGGCGGCAGCAAGCTTCAGGTCATCGGCGCCAGTACCGGCGCGAAAGCGACCTTCACCGCCCCCGGTACGCGGGCCACGATCAATGCCGCCGGCGCCACTGCATTTACCCTGACCAATGTTACCAAGGCACAGATACAAGGCCTTGACATCGCCACGACAGGGGCCAAGGCCTTCGGCATCTCCAACGATGGCGGCAGTAATAACAGCTTCAGCAATGTCACCATCGCCACATCGGGGAGCTTTGCCAACGGCATAACTAACTCCGTTAGTGATAATAACAGTTTCAGCAATGTCACCATCGCCACATCGGGGATCAATGCCCACGGCATCTTTAACGATAGCGGCAGTAATAACAGCTTCAGCAATGTCATCATCGCCACATCGGGGAGCGGTGCCCACGGCATCTTTAACCATGACGGCAGGAATAACAGTTTCAGCAATGTCAACATCGCCACGACAGGGTTTTCTGCCCACGGCATCTTTAACGATCACGGCAAAAATAACAGCTACACGAGCATTAACGTGACCAAGGCAAGCGCTCACGGCATTGTGATCAGCGACAGCAGCGGCATCACGCTGAACACTTCGGTTTTCACCCACATCACCAGCAACGTGGTCAACCTGACAAACGCAACCACTCTGTCCGGCAGCGGCAACGTGGCGACGTCGCCATTCGGCAATTTCTTTT
>CAMAUE010000152.1 GCA_945861245.1 Singulisphaera sp. GP187 | reverse complement strand
ATCCCCAAATCGCCAGCATAGGCAAAACGGGTTTGATCGAAGCACGCGGCGAAGGCAAAACGGTGTTGCTCGTCCAGTACCAGGGCAAAGAAACTCGCGTGCCCATCGAGGTGCGGAACTACACGACGCCGGTGCCGGTGTCCTTCGAGCAGCAAATAATCCCCTTGTTGACCAAGGCGAGTTGCAATTCCGGCGGATGTCATGGGAAGTCAGGAGGCCAAAACGGCTTCCAGTTGAGCGTCTTCGGTTTCGATCCGGAGGCCGACTTTCGCGCGCTCACCATGGAAGGGCGTGGCCGACGGGTGTTTCCCGCGGCGCCCGCCAGTAGCTTGTTGTTGACCAAGGCGACGGGTTCCATGCCGCACGGCGGCGGAGCGAAAATCACTGAAGGCTCGCTCCCCTACCGCCGCTTGCTGCGCTGGGTCAACGAAGGCATGCCGCTGCGAACCGATGCCGTGCTGCCGATCACCAAGATTGAGGTCGAGCCCGCTGAGCAGGTGCTCGGGCTCGGAGGCGCCCAGCAACTGCGCGTGACGGCAGTGAACGAAAAAGGCGAGCGCCATTGCGTGACGGCTGAAGCGGAATATGAATCGAACGCGCCAACCATCGCCGGGATCGATCGGCAGGGCCTCGTGCAAGCAGCCAAGATTCCGGGGCAGATAGCGGTTCTCGTTCGCTACATGGGCAACGTGGCGGTCTCTCGCATAACCATTCCCCGACCGGATATCAAGTTCGCCCGGCCCGCGGAAGCCAATTTCATCGATCGCCATGTTTGGAATCAACTTCAGCGACTGGGACTGCCCCCCAGCGGCCCGGCGGACGATGCCGCATTCCTTCGGCGCGTTTACCTGGACACGATCGGCACTCTGCCGACCGCTGCGGAAGCCCGCAAGTTCTTGGCCAACAAGGACCCCAAGAAACGGGCGCAGCTCATCGACGAACTGCTCGATCGGCCCGAATATTCCGACTACTGGTCGATGCGCTGGTCGGACCTGTTGCGTGTCGATCGCGAAGCGGTGACGCCGCAGGGATCCGTGGCCATGTCGCGCTGGCTCAAACGGCAATTCGCCGAGAACCGCCCGTACGATGCCTTCGTTCGCGAGATCATGACTGCGAGGGGGAGCATCACGCGGGAAAGTCCGGCGGGATTCTTCAAGACCCTGGGAACTGCCGAGGTCATGAGCCGATCGGTCAGCCAGTTGTTCCTAGGCGTACGCATCGAATGTGCCCAGTGCCATCATCATCCGTCGGAGAAATGGGCTCAGGACGATTACCTCGCCCTGGCGGGATTCTTCACCGGCGTCAGTCCGAAAAAACTGCCCGACGGCGGCGAGGCGATCGTCGCAAAAACGGGCAGCGACCTCAAACATCCGCGATCCGGCAAGCTCGTTCCGGCCCGGGCGTTGGGCGCTGCGCCGACCGAATTCGAGCCAGGCGTCGATCGCCGCGCTTACCTCGCCGACTGGATGACAACGCCAGACAATCCGTACCTCGCGCGAGCCATCGCCAACCGCCTCTGGTCGCATTACTTCGGCAGAGGTCTCGTGGAACCGCTCGACGATCTTCGCGCGACTAACCCTGCCACGAATGAACCGCTGCTCGATGAGCTGGCACAGCACCTCAAGGCCGTCAAGTTCGACTTGAAGGCATTCACGCGCTCGCTGCTGAACTCGAGCGTCTACCAGCTCGGTGCGGGAACGTCCGCCAACAAGGAAGACGAACAGAATTTCTCGCACGTCATGTCTCGCACGCTTCCCGCCGAGGTGCTGCTCGACGCACTGAGCCAAGCGACCGGAGTGCCTGAGAAGTTCAACGGCTGGCCCGAAGGAGTGCGGGCGATTCAGATGTGGGACAATCGCATTCCTTCGTATTTCCTCAAGATCTTCGGTCGGCCCGTGCGGGCGAGCGTGTGCGAATGCGAACGTAGCAATGACCCGAGCATCTCCCAGGCACTGCACTTGCTCAACGCCCCGGAAATCGACGCGAAGGTAAAAGCTCGCAAGGGAACGGCGCGGCGTCTAGCCGAGTCGAAAATGTCCGAGGCGGATATCGTCGAGGAACTCTACCTGGGCATGCTGGCGCGACGCCCGAACGATAGGGAACGCAGCATATTGCTCGAACTGTTTCGCGACGCCGCTGCCGACCGCCGGGCGGCAGTGGAAGATGCCATGTGGGTTCTGTTGAACTCGAAGGAATTCATGTATCGACATTAATGGATTCGTGAGGCATGCCTCACGGATCAAAAAGGGGGAAGATAGCCATGAATCTGAAATCTCACCAGTACAACCGACGTCATGCGCTCCGCATCGGTGCCTCGGGTTTGCTCGCAGGCTTGACGTTGCCACGCTTGCTCGAAATGCAAGCGACGGCGTCAACCGGTAACGAGCCGCGTGCGCGGTCGTGCATCTTCATTTTTCAAGAAGGGGGCCCATCGACGATCGATATGTGGGATATGAAGCCCGACGCCCCCGTCGAGATTCGCGGCCCCTATCGGCCGATCCAAACGAACGTGCCCGGAATCATGGTCGGCGAGCACCTCGCTCGCAGCGCCCGACTCGCCGACAAGTACACGATCCTGCGTTCGCACAGTCATAACGACAACGGGCATACCACCGGCTACCACTACCTGATGACCGGATATCGGCCGAACTTCGCCGACGGGACGAATTCGCGGATACCGGTGAACGAGCTGTACCCATCCGTCGGATCGATCGTGTCGCGCGAACTGGGCCCGCGTAACAACATGCCGCCATACATCAATGTGCCGCACCCAATGGTGGCCGGCGGGCCGGGATTTTACGGCGCGGAGCACGCCCCCTTCGTGATCGAATCCGATCCGGTGCAGCCGGACTTCGAGGTGCGCGATCTGCTTCCGGATGAACGCATGAGCCGACCTCGCCAGGCTCGGCGTCAGCGGGCATTGGCGGAACTGGAGAGCAGCCTGGAGCCGACCGGCCAGGCGGCGACCATGTCCACCTACTACCGGATGGCGCGCGACCTGATCGCTTCGCCGGCGGCGCGGCGGGCGTTCGACCTTCGCTCGGAATCCGAGGCGCTTCGTGCGGCCTACGGTCACACCACGGTGGGACAATGCTCCTTGCTGGCACGACGGCTCGTGGAAGCGGGATGCCGATTCATCGGCGTCGATCATGCCGGGTGGGATACTCATTTCAACTGTTTCCCCAGTCTGGAGCGCGATCTGATCCCGCAAGCCGACCAGGCGTTCAGCGCTCTGGTGACCGACTTGCACGACCGCGGCATGCTGGATACGACGCTCGTCGTGATGATGGGCGAGATGGGCCGCACGCCGCGCGTGAATGCCCAGGCGGGCCGCGATCACTGGTCGCAGGCACAGAGCGTGCTCTTGGCCGGCGGAGGGATTCGGCCCGGGCGGGTGATCGGCGCCACCGATCGAACCGCTTCCTTTCCCACGTCGGACCCGGTCAGCATCGCGGACTTGCTTCGCACGATCTTCCACCTCATGGGCATCGACTCTGACCGAACGTATCACACGCCTCTCGGCCGTCCGGTGCCGATCGTGAGCGGGGGCCGTGTCGTTCGGGAATTGTTTTGAGGAATGGTTCGCCAGCTAACTTCCTTACTTCCGCTTGCGGCTTAGCGTTCGGATCGTTCGACGCGAGCGCTAAGCCGCAAGCGGAAAATGCCGGATCCCGGAGACGCGATGATGTACCGACGTGCCTGCCAGCGAATCTGCATGCTGATACTCCTCGTCGCCGCACCGCGGCTTCAGGCTCAGCCGCCGGGCATCGGTTACATCTATCCTCCAGGTGGCAAAGCCGGCACGACGGTGGACGTGCGCCTCGCCGGCCCCGACTGGACGCCCGACGTACGATTTCTGGTGCATGAGCCGCGTGTCAAGCTGGAAATCGCCGGTCCTCCCGGCAAGATCTTGTTCCACGAACCGCCCTACTGGATCGGCCTGAAGAGCAAAATCACCGACCCGCCCACCATGCGCGAGGTGTCAGCCAAGCTGGTGATCCCTGCCGACCTTCCCGCCGGCCCGATCCGCTGGCGCGTCACCAACGCCAACGGCGCGAGCAGCGCCGGCATCTTCATTGTTAGCCATGACATTGAATTGCTTGAGAACGAAGCCCGCCAGGGGCCGCAAGAGTTCACCTTGCCTGCTACCATCTCCGGTCGGCTGCGTCTGATTGAAGAGGTGGACCAATATCGTTTTCGCTGCGACAAGGCCGGCCTTATCTCGTGCGAATTGGCCATGCGCCGCCTGGGCACCAATTTCAATGGCGTGATCGAGGTTCACGATGCGCAAGGACGTCTCGTCGCGGAATGTGTCGATACCGATGGCAGCGATGCAGCGCTCACCTTTGCCGGCCAGAAGGACCAATCCTACACGATCTCGGTGCGCGACATGGATCATCGAGGCTTCCGGTCGCTAACCTATCGCCTCAGCGTTTTCGCAGGGCCGCGCGTGTTGGCGGCACTGCCTGCCACCGGCAAGCGCGGCGAGACTCGCGACATCGAGTTCGTCGGCATCGGCGTGGCGTCGGGACAGGCGAAGCTCGAAAGCGTCGTCCGCAAGGTCACCTTTCCCAATTCCGCCGATCGGCCAAGTTTCGACTATCGGCTCGAAACCGCCGCGGGCAAATCGAATGCGTTTCCGCTTTTCTTAAGCGAACTGCCCGAGACGGTTGCCCCGGTTGCAAACGGCGCGCCGATGGTGCTATCGGTTCCTCAAGCCGTCACAGGCCGGTTGCACAAACGCGACGGCAAGGCTCGCTTTCGTTTTGACGGCAAAAAGGGCGATTCGTTTCGCATCAACGCCGAGGCCCGAAAATTCGGTTCAGCGCTCGACGTGGCCCTTGCCGTCATTGGCCCCGATGGCAAAGAGCTTGCGAGCAGCGACGACATCCCCGGAACGACCGATGCCCAGCTCTCGATCAAGCTTCTGGTTGACGGGGCATACGACATCGTGCTCACCGACGCCGCCGGAATGGCCCCATCGCCGGCGTCGATCTACCGCCTTTCGCTCGAACGTCAGGTTGAGGATTTTCGGCTGAGCACGCTGCCGGTGCTCGGCGTGCCGATCGGCGATAAGGCCAATCTCATCGTTACCGTGACTCGCGAAGCAGGTTTCAAGGAGTCGATCCAGGTGCGCGTCACTGGCTTGCCTGCGGGCGTCACCGTACCGGAGAAACTGGTGGTTGCCGCAACCGCGGTGTCGCTGGTGATTCCGTTCACGTGTACCAAGGAGGCGGCGGCGGGGGCTGCGTTCGTGACCATCGAGGGAAGCGCGAAGGTCGGCGATGCGACCGTCACCCGTGTGGCGACGGTCCCACTCACGGGCGATCTCACGATGCGCGATCCCACGGCTCATCGCCATACCGCGGTGCTGCTGGCGACCACAATCAAATCGCCGATCGTCGTCACGGCCATTGAAGGCGACGGCACCCGGCGCGTTCATCGCGGCGCCACGCATCTGGCTGAACTCGTCATCGAGCGCAAGGATGGCTTCAAGGGCGCAATCGTGCTCGATGCGGCCGGGACGCAGTCGCGCCACAGCCAGGGGATCCGCGGGCCGGCATTCCCGGTCCCGATCGGCGCCGACAAGGTGTTCTACCCGGTGTTTCTGCCCGAAGACGTCGAGTCAACGACCACGCGGCGATTGGCGTTGACCGCTCTCGCCCAGGTTCCGGATGGGACGGGAAAACTGCACTACGTGCTCTCGGCGATGAAAGGGCAAATCACCATGTCCATCGAGGGGGCACTCCTCAAGTTGTCGCACCAGGCCGACGAACTTGCGGTGTCAGCCGGGCAACCGTTCGTCGTTCCCCTGAGGTTAGGCCGTTCCGCCAAACTGCCGGTGGCTACGCGCGTGGAGTTGATCGTGCCGGAGCAACTCGCCGGGTTGATCAACGCCGAACCGCTCACATTATCGGCCAAGCAAGAGGCGGCCGACTGGAAGATCACGACCAGGGCTGATGCAAGATTACAGGGCCGATTTGTCCTGCACGCCCGCGCCACCGCCCAGCGCGACGGGCATCCGGTAATCTCCGAAACCACGATCGAGGTGGAATTCCTCCGTGCCGGCTCCGCACAAACCCAGCGATGAGCGGAGAGCAGGTGCTTGGAAGGCAAATCTCCCTTGGCCCACGACTGGCTATTTTGAGCGATTTCCAGAGACAAACTGAGACTGCCGGGGTGCAGGTCTCCCCACCTATCTTGACCGTAACGCCGTCGATCACATCCGCCAAGCCAGCCTTTAACAGGTCAGGTGCCGATTGAGTGATAATGTCCCGCGCGACGCCTACAACCATACCGATTGCTACGCCTTTGACCTTGTCGATTTCCGGTCCAAACCGTTGGAGCAATTCGCCCATCCAGCCCGAGTCGGAAGCGATCGGCGCAACCAACTTCGTTCCGGTTGCTTCCTTCTGAAAACAAGTCTCTTCGCCTATGCCGTTCTGCCGTTCGGAAATCGGAAAACGAGCGGGAGCTGTCGGCTGATTCCATCCGGTTGCCTTGGGCTGGGTCACGCCGCGCCGAAAGAGGAGGTAACCGCCCAGGCAGCCAACTGCGATCGAGCCCCCCAACATGGCCCAGGGGTGACGCTTCACTTGAAGGCGGAGGTCAAAGGCATCTTTGACGTTCTCGACCGTCTCATGCACGGCGTCGTTGACGTCCTTGACGTTGTCCACGGTCTGCGCCACGGCCTCGGCGGCGCCTTGCACCGTATCGACGATTTGATGTTCCAGTGTCTCCATTTTTTCAGACATTGAGGCCCGCGTTTCATCCATCTGCGCGCGTGTTACGTCGGTTTCGTTTTCCATGACAAATTCTCCTTGAAAGCTTCGACCGCCTGGTTGGATAGCAGGTCAAAGGACTTGATTTTCCTGATTCCTACATAAAACACGATCCCAGCCACAGCGACCAAGACACTGCCGACGGCGCCAAAACAGGCCCATAGAGGCAGCGTCGGTATCGCCCAGTTCAGCAGGAACGGTATCATCATCAGCAGCAGACCGCTGCCACCCATGCCAGCACCGATACCCATGGCCACTAACAGGATTGCCGGCTTGTTCTTGCGAATATCGTCTCGAATCTCCTGCCAACACATCGCCAACTGCTGCCCAATGAGGTGCTGGGCGTCGGCGATAATGCTCCGGACTAGAATCGGAACGGTTTGCTCCGGGAGGATCACGACCTCCTTCGCGACGCTTTCATTCGCCCGAATTGGGATGATGGACTCCAACGCGATACTCGGGGCGTGCAAATGCCTCCGAGTCTTGTCAACTCGGCGGTATCACGTTCAGATCGTTCTGGATTTGGTGTATTCCCGGAACGGCCAGGACAGTTACCTGCGCGAGTTGTTTCAGATAGTAGCTTGGGACCCGACCGGCGAGCCGGACGATGCGAGCGTTGACGCAAACTTCCACGTCATGTAACGCGCCATAGCCGGTCGCATGCAAAGCACGTTCGATGCGTTCGGACAGGCGGAGGAGTTCCAGGCTTTGCATCAAAGCGGTCAGCGCCAACGGCTTGAGGAGGCAGTCCACTACGGGTGGTTCGATCAATTCGGCGAAATTATGCGGGCAGGCGGTCGTGGCCATGAGGATGACGGGAATCTCGTGTTTTGGATTCTCCTCACGCAGCCAGGCAAGCACGCCGTCACTTCCACCCCAATGAAGCGCCAGATTCAGCACGAGCGCAGCAGGCGTCACCTGCCGCAGCTTCCTCAGGCCAGTCCAGGCCGTCCGACGACGTTTCCACTTCGTAGCCGCGTTCCGTGAGGACCCGTCGGTAATCGTCGCACAGTTGAGCATCGCCATCGGCAATCAGAAGTGTCTGTTTCATGAAGTTGCTCTCATGCAAGTCATTTTATTCCCGGCTTCGCGGCCGCCGGAGCAAGTTGGTGGGGTTGCAGGCAGCGAGCCGAAACCGCAGCGTGTGGTCAGCGATATCGTTGTTTCGCTCATCAGGTGAGACGCCAAGAATCCATCTATCCCTCCGTGCCATCGACATGCCTCGGCTCAGCATCAGGTGGCGGGGTATGCAGTTCAAGAAGCCGAGCTAACTTCCTTTGACTTGCAACCGAACACTCGCGATAGCGTCTTTCCGAGCCAGCCCCGTCTCTCAGCGGGAGGGGATGGCATGGCGTAAGAGATCGCGACCTTGGCGTCCGGAGTAGCCTCATGACCCGTGATATGGTTAATTCGGATCCTGTAGTAAACAGGAATAAACGCTTCGGCGGAGTTGCGGTGGGTGCCAGCTGCCCAGGCGGTAAGGCCCGGCTCCCACCACATTGGATGGGTCTGGAGGACCTGCAAGGCCCGCTCCCGTTCGTTATCGCAACCATCATCATCGCACGGACGATGATGGCGATCAGCAGACCAAGCGGGCGTAGCTTCGCCGACGTTCCGCGGACGCTCTGGGCTCCGGGGGCGCGCGCCCTCGTTCCCTGAAGCCTTCGGCAACTCCTCGTAGCGGCCAAAAGCGACGACGCTCACCCACTTGTCATGGGTCGCGATCTCGTCCACTTCGACGCAGACCAGTGGGTTGGCCCGCATCCACTCGATCTTCTGGCCAGGGGTCGTAAAGCCGTAGAGACACCCGGACGCTTCATCGTAGGCGAGGTAAACAGGAACGACGTAGGGCTGATTTTGGTGCGCACAAGCCAGCCGGGCCAACCTCGCTCCGGCCAGCACTTCGAGGCACTTTGCCCTGCTCATTTCACGGATAACCATGACACACCTCCCCATTTTCCTAGTTCTGCCGCTTTTCCGGAACCGTCATCATCCTCTTCCTTTGTGGACCGAGAATCAGCTTCCTTTGCTTTTGGTGAGGCGAAGTACCTGCGACGGCAGACCTGACAGACGCCGTGAGTCACTTGCAAGTGTTCACTTCGTTCCGACGAATAGGAACCGTACGCAAACGGCAACTTCAGATCGGCGGTGAGCTTCGGGTAAACCTTCTGGAAGAACTGAAACAGATTCGGCACCCAAGTGCCATCCGGCGTGAGCCGATCCGTCCAGCGGTCCGCAATCGAGTTCGTCGGCCGTTCCCGGTAATCGAGTTGGTACTTCAGACCCGTTGCGGGATCGTTCAAGGAGTCTTCGGTCCCGAACATCAACAGTCCAGAAACCGTCAGCCCTTCTTCACCCGATGCTCGATCCTTCCGCCAACCGCCCAGCTTCAGCAAGAATCCTTGCGTGTCTTCATTCAACCAGACATGATTCGGATTCCGGGCCGAGAATCGATTGCGGTAATGACGAACCGTCGTCTCATCCAGATCGGCAACGGTAAAGTGCGCCAGGATACGGCTGTCGGCGGGTTCTTGCGATTGATCCGCCAGCATGCGGGCGACCTCATCTCGGTCGCAACGGTAGTCCCCTTCATAATTACGGCGAAAAGTCCCCTCAAGTGGATTCTGCCCCACATACACGGGACGCTGGCGGCGTCCCGCCCGAGGAACCCGAATCACCAGAACTTGCTTGCCCTCGATGTCGGCAAGGTAGCCTTCCTTTTCGGACAGCAAGTTGATGCTCACCTTGCCACGATTATTGACCGTATCCCAACAGGTCTTCATTGCTTGCTGGGGATTCTTTATGCCCTCGACCGTGAACGAGCCGTTCGTGTCGTCAATGCCGAGAACTATCGTTCCGCCATCGGTGTTCGCCATGGCCGAGTAGGTTTCCCAAACGCTCGCTGGAAAGCCACCCTTGGCGGACTTGAACTCCCAGTCGGCGCTTTCGCCTGACGACACGGCATCGAGAATGTCTTGAGAATTCATCATGACTCTTCCTCCTCTTGATGAAAGAGAGACGGCCCCGCCTGCGTGTTCGCCTTCGCTTCCTTCTTGCCCTTTGTGGCCTTCGGCTTCTTCTTTTCGTGTAGCCCTTGCTTCACTTCCTCGGCGTAGCGTTCGTGGTTCAGCTTGAGCAAGCGGGCGAGGACTTCACGGCGGGCGGGTTCGCTGATCGTGTAGCGGACGCCTTGCTTTGTCTCGTGGAAGCCGTGGCCGAGGTCGAGGTCGGTCCAGCCGTAGGCGGCGGCAACGGCGTTGTCCATCTCGACGTGGAGTTGCCGGAGCTTCTGGATGTCGGCGCTGGTTTCGTCGGCGTCGTGAAGACGGTTCAGCAGCCCTGTTAGGCCGAGCATAGTGGTCTTCAGAACATCGTCACGATGCTTGTAGACAGATTCGCCAGTCGCAGACAAGACAACCGACCTTGTTACTTCACCCGGAAACGGAAACGTATCAAATGAATCAGACGTGCTGTATCGCAGCGTCTCTGCCAAGCTAGAACTATACTGCCTAGCCCATGCCTCATGAAATGAAGACTGGAGAATCGAAAAAAGTGGATAATCTTGAATATCGAACAGCTTGAGTTGCTCCGAGAAAACCCAATGCGGAGGATAAAAGCGAAAAGTCAGGTATTTTGTTACACGAGGGCAAACGAGGATGCGGTCCTTGCCTTTCACGGAAGCGAAGAATTTCTCACGCTTGTCCCAAAACAGCCAATATCGTGTTTCATGGACTTGGCGAGTCAATGTGTCTCTATATGGTTTGACGTGCAGAGTTAGATGTGCGAACGGCGCTCGGTACTTGCCAGCTTCCAATTTCTCCATTGTGCCAAAATCAATTGCCCATGCAGACGGTACAATCTCGATTGAATTGTTGAAAATATCGGCATTCAAGTAAGGGTGAACAACCTCGGCATTCCGGGGGTCTTCTGTGAGCATTTGCTCCATTTCGTGAGGTTCTAAGACGAACCCACTGCCTTGCTGCTTCGGACCTTCTGAGAAAACAATCCCATGTGCTTTCAATCGGTGGGGTGCATCCGTCGAATACTCATCGAGATGCGCAGAAATAGTGGTTACAGGAAGGTCGTCCAGAAAACACCGTTGAGAACGGGAGTTTCTGGAGATCAGTATCATCGAAGCGTATACACCTGCGGCTCCCGGCCATTGAAACGAACGAACCGCCCGGAAAATCTTACCGCCATCCTGAAGAATGCTCCCAAGACCGATTTCCCTGGAATCTCCCTCAACAATACTGTTCGTGGCAAGAAGCCCTATTGCTGTGGCAGAGTGAGAGTGTGTTAGCCGGAACGCCGCACGGAAAAAGTAGCAGCATAGATCGGCTGCTCCCTTAGAACGGTCAAACACGCCCTTCAGGAATCGCTCATATGAGCCGCCATGCTCTGTGGAAATGCGCTTACCACCGAGGAATGGTGGATTCCCCACGAACCCATCGAACCCGCCACGCTCAACCATGACTTCCGGGAATTCAAGCGGCCAGTGAAACGTGACCTGACCGGCGAGCGCCTTCTGAGCTTCCTGGCGAAACGTCGGTAGATCGCTGTCGTTGAAATGCACGGCGACCTTTATCGCCGCATCATCCCTGGCCCCTCGCTTGTCGGCAGCCGAACCGGGTGTGAATTCAGCAGCGATTAGCATATCGGCGGCGCACTTGAGGCGGTCGATCTTCTCGTTCGCCTCTCGCAACAGCCGATCCTGGGCTTCGACATCCTCGACCGTGTTGGCCTGCATCTCGGTGATCTGACGGCGCAGGGCAATGGCTTCCTTGATCTTTGGATCGAGGAATTGCAGGAAAAGACTGTTATCCTCCCCCTTACCATCGAGGTTGAACTTCCGCAGTTGATCCAGGTTGTGAATGCCGACCAGCGAATCCCCGCAACGAATGGCATGATCCAGAAACTCGAACGGCTTGTCCTTGGCGAGCGTCAGCAGCCACAGGGACAGCTTCGCCATTTCGACCGCCAACGGGTTTTTGTCCACGCCATACAAGCAGCGCTGGGCAACGATGCGCAGGGCGTAGGTTTGGCGCTCATCAGGATCGTCGGGAATCAGCATCTCGCCAGGCTGCCCGGTGGAAGGTTGACCTTCTGGCGTGATACGCACCGAGCCGGGGTTGGCTCGCTGCACGGCATCCCAGGCTTCAAGCAATCTTGCCGCCATGTACCGACACGCCTGGACCAGGAAAGCGCCGGAGCCGCAGGCCATGTCGCAAATCTTGAGGGCGAGCAATTCCTTGGCTGAGCGGAGTTTCCACTGTTCCTTGGGCAAGCCTTCAGCGGGGCCGATGTAGACCAGCGGCTCCAGCGTGTACTGGACGATGGGTTCGGTCAGGCTTTTGGGCGTGTAATGGGTGCCGCTGCTGCGCCGGTCGGTGCCTGCGGTGACGAAAACGCTGCCGGTGGTGATGACGACCGGGTAGCCCGTGGTGTCGAGCCGCACCAGCCCGGCGAAGGTCTTGACCTTCTTCCACAGGTCCGAGTCCTGGCAGGCCGTGCGGAACCGGCTGATGAGTTGATCTTCAAGCTCGGCGTTCAGGCCCTTCTTGATCGCAGATTCCGACCGGCCCGATTCATCCTTGAGGAACTTGAGCAGTTCCTTCTCTCCCTTGGCGGCGATTTTCGACAGTTCGGCCAGGGCGATCTCTGGCTCCTTGTCCCGTGTCCCCGCCAGCCCCAGCACCGGCTCGTCGGCACGCTTGGCAGTGTGATCGAGCAAGCCCTCGTAGACATGGCCGATCTGTTCGATGTCGAGCGACCGGAAACTCAGCTTGCGAGCCTCGGCAGCGCCACCGCCCGGCAATTTCACTTGCAGAAGTTGCAACGCTTCCAGAAGGTTCAAGACAGTTCGATTGTTGATCGGCAACGGTTCGGCGGGAGTATTTCGCCAAGACGTTCCCTCCTTGCGACCTTCGAGAAACGGAAAACGATCAGGATCGAAGAGACGGCCACCGTAGGCGGGCAACGTGATGCCGTGATGCTTGGCTCCACCGTACAGAACTCGAAACAGAGTCAACATTCGTGACCAAGCATCATATCGAAACTCAAGCACCCCATCTGACCAAAGGTCGGCTTCCCTACGAAGTTCTTCCCAGAGAGTTGAGACAGCGTAATTGTTGTCGTAGAGCTTGTAACCGAGCAGAAGTAATCCCCGCTCCTCGGCGCAGAACAAGAACACCAGCCGCATCATGACGGTGAGCGCCGACTCGTAGAGAACCTTCTCGTCCACGTCGGCCAGGAGCTTCCGCCCGTGTTCCTGATCGGCCTTGTCGAGCGCCTGGATCAAGACCTCGACCGCCTTGCGGACCTGATAGCCAAGTTGATCGGTGACTTCCTGCTGATCGTTGGCGCTTTTGTCGAGCAGCGCTTCAAGCGTTTCACCCTCCGGCACGCTGAAGAGACGGTCGGCCCCAAGCAACGTGCGAAAGGCCCGTAGCGTGTCTTTTTCTTCCAGCCAAAGGTTTGCGTACCAAGAGACGTAGCCGGTCGTTTCGTTCTTCGGGGCATTCACCAGCATCCAGTGATCGCCGTTGGTGACGAGGCCGAGTCGGATGCCCGTATCATGCAGAAGTTGCATCATGCGGGTGTCGGGCGAGGTCTTCCACCGGGACGACGCCACGGGCTTGGTGAGCGACTGCGACCGGGGAAATACCTGCACGATCAGCCGGGCCTTCGTCGTGGCCGGATCGTTGACGATCCAATCGGGCCGCAGCGTTTCGCCATATTCGGCGACTTCGCTCTTGAGCGTCTGCGGGATCGCCTGCCCCTCGGCAAGCAGTTCGTCGTAGCCCAGCGTTTCGCCCAACACGAACTTCAACCAAGCCCGATGAAGGCCCGGATCGGGCCGTTTGCCCAACTGGTTGTCGTCCCACTCATCGAACGCCATGCGCAGCCGCCGAGCGTGATCCGCATCGTGGGCATCAAGTCCCTGCGGAAACGCCTGCGCCAGCACCGGCAAACTCAGGAACGGGCCTGAGTTCGGCACTAGCGACAGCCATTCGTTGTGGTGGCGAGCGATGGACACAGCTTATCCCTTCCTCATCTTTTCCGGCACGAGGAACGTCACGGCCACGGGGAACATCCGGGGCTGCGGGTCGGCATAGCGTGCCTTGATCGCCGCCATTTCAAGTTCGATCTCAGCAGGGATCGCCTTCGATCTGGCTCGCAGGAAATCCTTGTTCCGCTCCAACTGGTCTTTTTCGAGATCATCGAACAGCGTGAGTTGCTGGTACGCCGGGTCGTTCAGTTCGGTGTCGATGGCCTTCTTCAGTTCCAGCAGGATGGCCCGCATGTCCTCGGCTTCTTTTTCGGCACGCTCGGCCAGCTTCTTCTGGAGGCCACTGGTGCGGTCCTTCATGCGAGCTTCAAGCGCCTGCGCCAACGCCGGGGCGAATTTGTCCCACAATTC
>CAMAUE010000151.1 GCA_945861245.1 Singulisphaera sp. GP187 | reverse complement strand
CTCGGTAACGATGCGCAACTTCGCGACATGGTGCGGCGTGAAGACGTTTTGTTGGGCAGTCGCAACATAGGGAGTCAACAAACATAAAACGATGGCTAGGATTCGCATGGTAGGCCTCGTGATCCACGGGCGATGGTTTAGGATATCATAGGGCAATACGGACATGAACCAACTGCTGCGTCATCTCGCGCTCGCCGCCGACAGCCTGCTCTACGGCCCGTCGTACGCGGGGCTGCAATACTTCATCCGCTCGCCGCGACCGCTTGATCCGGAGGCGACGTGGCGGTTCATCACCCGACCACTCCCAGGCCCGGTCGATTGGCTGTGGAATTACTATCCGCCCGCGTTCGCGCGGCGTTTGATCTTGGCCTGGCAGCTGCGCACGCCGCACAATATCGGGATCGAAGACCATTACGATGTCTCGAATGCGTTTTATGAACTGTTTCTCGACAAGAAATTCATGTCGTATACGTGTGCTGACTTTCCGACGGGACGCGAAACAATCGAGGAAGCGCAGACGATCAAGGCTGACTTCATCCTCAATTTGATTCAACCCAAAGCGGGCGAGAAGATACTCGAACTCGGCTGCGGTTGGGGCGGGATGATGCGCTACATCGCGGACAAGACGGGCGATCCGGGCAACCTGACGGGCTACACGCTTTCCAAGGAGCAGTACGCTTTTCTGCGTGAGCGATTCTCGCTCAATGTCGAGTTGAAGAACTTCATCACCTGCGATTATCCGCCGAACCATTTCGACAAAATCTACTCGATCGGAGCGTGGGAAGCGGTGCGGCCAGCTGACCTCGATCCGCTGCTGAAGAAATTGCACGACACGCTGAAGCCAGGCGGCCGAATGGTGCATCACTTCTTCACGATGCCCGCCGACGGCATCCCGACGACAATGGTGACGGCCCAGATATTCTTCCCCGGTTCGCTGATGCCTGGCCATCCGACGCAGGTGCGGGCCTTCGAGAAGGCGGGCTTCCGCATCGTACAGCGCACGGTGCATGATTATCGGCCGACGCTGCGAGCATGGTTCGACAACCTCGTCGCCAATCGTGAACGCGCATTGGAATTGGTCGGGACCTACACGTTCAACAAGTACATCGTGTTCTTCCCCGCATCGTGGAAGTATTTTGACGACGGCAACGGGATGCTGATTCGGTATGTGTTGGAGAAATCGCGTTAGTGCGATTGTTTAGCCGCTCGCCTTTGGCGAGCGCGAAGAACAATCCAACGCTCGCCTTTGGCGAGCGCGAAGAACAATCCAGCGCTCGCCAAATGCGAGCGGCTAAACAATTCCGCATACGGCATCACGGCAACTTGCGAGTCTTGTTCAACTCGGATGCTCGCTTCATCACGCTATCGATCGTCACCGATGCCCCGCCTTGGCGTTTGCTTTCGTCGGCGGCTTCCATAAACGCAAAGATCTCGGTCGTCTCGGCTTCGCTGATCGGCGACACTCCCGTGCGGAAGAACCTCGCGATCTCGACGACGAGCGGCTCATATCCGCCGACAGCGCCGGTCGTGGTTAGCGTCGCTTTCTCGCCGAACAGGACGTTGCCGAAACCTTTCGTTCCGCTGCGCAGGCCGCGATATTCACCAATACGGCCATCTTCCCAAACGCCGACGACGGTGTCGGTGGTCTTGGTGTGCGTTCGGCTCACGCTTTTGCAGCCCGTGCCCATGATCGTGTAAAGCGATTCGACGCCGTGCACGCCGTACCAGAAGAGATCGGGCACATAGGTTTCGATTTCGCACGGCCCATAGGAAATCGCGCCGACGACTTTGCCGAGCTTCGGGTCCATCTTGGCGGCGCGCAGGTTGATGGCGTAGCGCAAGCTGGAGCTTGAGAAGATCGGCGTTTTATGCTCTTTGGAGAGCGCGAACATCGCCAGCACGTCGGCCAACGAACCGCCGAGCGGCTTGTCGATGAAGACCTTTTTGCCCGCTCGCAGCACCAGCGCCGCCTGGGCGAGATGTGCTCGGCCGTCGACGCTTTCGATGAGGACGACATCGACTTTTTTCAGCAGTTCTTCGATGGAGTCGACGATTTCGACGCCGTAGTTTTCCTTGATCTGCTTGGTGAACATTTCGACGCGGGTATAGCTCGCTTTGACATCCGGGCTGCCGCCGGGGAAAGCGGCGACGACGCGGAAGCCTGCCAGTTCGCCCGCGGCCTTGGGGTCGTTGAACAGCTTGGTGAAGGCGGGCACATGCGAGGTGTCAAGCCCGATCATGCCGATGCGGATCACTTTTTTCTCCTGTGCCGTCGCACTCGAGGCGGCGAAGGCGAGGGTGATAACTGCACAAAGTAAGGTCCAGCAAGTCTTCATATTTCCCCCATTGTGTTTACGTTTAGCGCTCGCGCAATCCGACGGTCACCATAAAATTGTGTCCCGACCGTGAGCACTCCAAGTAATCTTGAGCTTATTCTGGAAAATCCGCGTTTTTTCTCAAGTGCGCCAACGGCATAGCCGATCAAATCGATACGGCCCGCAAAGTTTGACGTAAGCGACGATTATCGTTCGTTAGCCGGACGCGCAAGCGACGGTGAAACGCTCCGTCGCTTGCGCGTCCGACTAACAATAAGGAAAAACCATGAAACGCAAACTGCTCTTTCTGTCGGCAATCGCGATGCTCAGCTTCGTAAATACCGGCTGCATGATCAATCAATACTCCAGCGATCCGATGGTTCGCATGGAGCAACAGCTGATCGATTCGGAGAACCTTCGCCACGCTCACGACGAATGGCGCCGCTTCTGGATGAACGATCAACCGTCGCACCTGACGCCATACCGCATCCACGGCGGCGTGTCACCGGCGTCGTCGAGCATCTGATCGTGGGGCAAGCTGCCCAGTTTGCCCGTCATGTACCCTCAGTCGGGTGGGTTTGTCGCTTTTCCGAGCCGCGACCGTGAGGGAGTGGCCGACAGGATGCCGTGCGGATTATGTCGGCCGCTCCCTCACGGTCGCGGCTCGGAAATAGTTCGATTCGTCCGAAAAAACGACATCTTCAGCCGTGCGAAGTATAGTTCAAACAAGTTGAAGGGCCATCGCGATGAAACGATTCGCTGCCATGTGCATGCTCGTGCTGATGTCCGTCGCATGCAACGGTTGCGCGATCAACCAATTCAGCGACGACCAGCAAGGCCCTTCGGACAAAAGGACGTTCGATTCCGATGAATATCGCGAATTACACCGGGAATGGCAGAAATACTGGAATGGCGGAGGAGGAAATCAATCCCAGGGTTACCGCATCCACGGCGGTGTGGTGCCGGCGTCGTCGAGCATTTAACCTTGGAGCAGGTCACCGCGTCCTCTTCTGCTTGACGTCGTCAGACAAACGTGGTACGAGCGTGTGACACCGTCGTTTTCAGATTGGGCGTACATGAAAGGACACATCATGCGAATTCGTCAAACGATTATTGCCTGGACCTTACTCGTCGGCACAGCCATACTTGGGACAGTACCTTCGCGACAAGAAGCGGGACACGATTCCGCCGAGCCGAACACAGCGTTTAATTTCAACACCGCAGGTGCCGACGCGGAATCGGACGATCCGTTTTTCCGCATGGAGCAACAGTTGATCGATTCCGAATCACTTCGCGGAGAGCCACTTATCGACTTAGATCCGGCATGTCCCGAATTCCAGCGAATGCAAATATGGCGCGAAAATTGGAATGGCGACGGACCGTCGCACCTGACGCCGTACCGCATCCAAGGCGGCGTGCCGCCAGCGCCAGCGTCATCGAGCATCTGATCCATTTCGCCGGACGCCGCGCGAGCGCTAAGCCGCAAGCGGCCAATTCCCAGAATCTTCGCGGTTTTTCAAAAACGAACCTTTACAAACGTCGGCTTGTCCGTGAAGATATAGAATGTAGGTGAAACCATTTGTTGAGCTGGCGGAGCACTCCATCAGCTCTGTGTTCTTTTATAGCAAGGCCAGGGACCGCGTCTCTGGCTTTCGTTCCGTCACAAGGGAGTGCCCATGGCCGACGATCGCGTGCCGATGACCAAGGAAGGTTACGAGAAGAAGAGGATGGAGCTGGATCGTATGATGGGATTGGAGATGATCGAGGTAGCGAAGCGCATCGCCTCCGCCCGTGATCTCGGCGATCTCAGCGAGAATGCGGAGTACCATGCCGCCCGCGAAGACCAGGGGATGCTCCAGGCCCGCATCGATTCGCTGAAGGATCAGCTGAGCCGATCGATGATTATCGACAAGGGCAGCCTGCCGACCGACGCCGTCGTCTTTGGCGCGTTTGTCACGGTCAAAGACCTCGACCTCGGCGAGACGGAAATCTTCAACCTGGTCGGCCCAGGCGAAGAGGATTACCGCACGAACAAAATCCTCACCAACAGCCCGATCGGCCAAGGACTGCTCGGCAAGAAGATCGGCGAAGTCGTGCAGATTCAAGTCCCGATGGGCACGATGCGATTTCAAGTCATGGAAATTCGGTTCGAGGATTGAGACCTCGCCTGCTTCGTTTAGCGGCTCGCCTTTGGCGAACAATCGCACGACACGCAGGTCGCGCTCGCCAAAGGCGAGCGGCAAAACGGGAACGCCGAACCCATCATGATCCACGTCGAAAACCTCACGAAATCGTTTCGCGATCTCCGCCGCGGCAATGTCATGGCGGTCGATCATGTCAGTTTCGACGCGCACGCCGGCGAAGTCTTCGGCTTGCTCGGCCCCAATGGTGCCGGCAAGACCACGATAATGCGCATACTCTGCACCGTTCTCAAACCGACCAGCGGTATCGCCACGCTCGCCGGTTATGACATCGTCACGCAGGCCTCGCTCGTCCGCCAAAATATCGGCTTTCTCTCCGCCAACACCGCCATCTATGATCGCATGACCGCATGGGAGATGGTTGAATTCTTCGGCATGCTCTATGCGATGCCGCCGACACACTTGCGCGAACGCATGGAGCTAGTGTTTGCCGACCTGCAGATGAACGACTTCCGCGACGTACTCGGCGCCAAGATGTCCACCGGCATGAGGCAAAAGGTGTCGATCGCCCGCTCGATCGTCCACGACCCGCCGGTGATGATCTTCGACGAACCCACGCTCGGCCTCGACGTGCTCGTCGCCCGCGCAGTCCTGAAAAACATCGAACGCCTGCGTGATCAGGGCAAGTGCATCCTCTACTCGACGCACATTATGCGCGAGGTCGAAAAACTTTGCGACCGCGTTGCCATCGTTAGCCAGGGCAAAATCCAAACCAGCGGCACGCTCGAAGAGTTGAGAGAGAAGCACGGCGAGCGCGACCTCGAAGAGCTGTTCTTTCGGCTGGTGTCGTGAGCTTAGCTATTCGCTATCGGCTGAGCATGCAAATAGCCGGACACGCGGCCACACATTCCACACTTTTCTGGCTTGACATCTCCGCCCAATCCGATAATTTTAATTGAGACTTAATCTCAAGACCATTCGGCGGGGGGATTGGGAAATGCATGATCAAATTTTGCCCTTGGAATTGCTCCACGCGGGTGACTCGGGAGACGTTGCGGATATCGACGGCGAACCGTCTTGGATTAATCGCATGGCGGAGTTGGGCGTGCGTATCGGCAGCCGGCTCCGCGTTGTGCAGCCCGGCAGCCCGTGTCTGTTCCAGGTCGGCGAGTCGCGTTTCAGCGTCCGCGGCGAATGCGCGATGCGCATCCTCGTGCGGACCATCCCGATCGGTTATTGAGACGGGGTTTCAGTTTTATTAAGCCCAATGGCGAGCGCAGCGAACCGTTGGGATTGTTTCCGAATATCCCAACGGTTCGCTGCGCTCACCATTGGGCTTTCCGCATCCCTCCAACATGCCCACTATGACCCTCGATCAAGTACAAAAAAATCAGAGTGCCCGCATCGAAGGCTTCATCGGCGATGATGTCGTTCTGCAGCGCCTTATGGAGATGGGCCTGCTCGAGGACGAAGTCATCGAAGTCATCGGCTTCGCACCGCTAGGCGATCCGATGGAAATCCGCCTGCGTGATTACTGCCTGAGCCTACGCCGCAGCGAAGCGGCTCGTGTCCGCGTCGTTATCCTGCCATAACGAACGTTACCAAACTCACCACAGAGAACACGGAGAACACGGAGAGGGAAAGTCATAGAAATTGGTGGCACAGACAGGAATGTCTGTGCCACTAGATACTGCCCCGGTGAAGAAGATCTGCCTATTCCTCTCTTCGCATTCCTCCGTGCTCTCTGTGTTCTCCGTGGTGAATATTCCACCGGCCTCATTACATGATCGCAACGCCAACTCCTACCGTCGCACTGGTCGGCAATCCGAACACCGGAAAGACGACGCTCTTTAACGCTCTCGCCGGCATGAACCAGCGCGTCGGCAACTACCCCGGCGTCACCGTCGAGACGAAGAAGGGTCGGCTCAAGCACTGCGACACCGCCATCGATATCATCGATTTGCCCGGCACCTACAGCCTCGCACCGCGCAGCCCTGACGAGATGCTTACTGTAAACCTTCTTCTCGGGCACGATACCGCCGAGCCAGCGCCTGATGCTGTCATCACCATTCTCGACGCATCAAATCTTGAACGCAATTTGTATCTCATGACGCAGGTGATCGAACTCGGCAGGCCGGTCGTCGTCGCGTTGAACATGATGGACGTGGCCCTTTCGCAAGGGCTGAAAATTGATGTTGCGAAGTTGTCGCAACGTCTCGGTGTACCGATCGTGCCGATTCAAGCAAACAAGGGCATCGGCCTGGATCCATTGAAGGCTGCGGTGTTGCAGGCGATTCTCGACCATCAGCCCGCGGCGGGACCGACGTTCTCGGAAGCGTTTGAGCGAGAGATTACCCGACTGCGGGAAGTCCTGACTTCGTCGGAGCCAAACTACTTGCTCCGCCGATTGTTGCTCGATGTCGGCGGGCACACCGAGAAAACGCTAACGAAGAAACATGGGGCCACGCTGGCGAATGCGGTAGCATCGGCACGCCAGCGTCTGATTGCATCAGGCCAGGTGCTTGCCGGAATCGAAGCACGCGTTCGCTATGCCTGGATTCGCCAGGCGATCGCCGGGTGCATCGAACGGCCCGCGGTTCGACCCGTCAGCATGAGCGATCGGCTCGACAGAATCCTCACGCATCGCTTCTGGGGCACAACGATCTTTCTTTCGGTCATGTTTCTGCTTTTCGTGGCCATCTTCCAGATCGCTAGTCCTGCCAAATGGGTGCTCGATCTGGGGCGTGCCCAACTTGCGGAATGGATCGTCAGCGCCCTCGACCCGGGACCTCTCCGTAGCCTGCTGATAGATGGCGTGATCAAAGGTGTCGGCGCCGTCGTTGTCTTTCTGCCGCAAATCATGCTCTTGTTCGCTATCATCGCGTTCCTCGAAGATTGCGGCTACATGGCGCGAGCAGCGTTCTTGATGGACCGCCTGATGGCCCGAGCGGGGCTGAATGGCAAGTCGTTCATTCCGCTGCTGTCGTCGATCGCCTGTGCCGTGCCTGGCATCATGGCCGCGCGGGTGATCGAGAATACGCGCGATCGCCTGGCCACGATCCTCGTCGCTCCGCTCATGAGTTGCTCCGCGAGGCTTCCCGTTTATTCGCTTCTCACGGTCGCTCTGCTGCCCGCGGAAGCCTTTGGTGGGTTGATACATCCCCTCGTGATGTTCTGCTTATACCTTCTTGGCCTGATCCTCGCACCGCTAATCGCACTTATTCTGAAAAGCACCTTGCTGCGCGGCGAAACGCCTGTGTTCGTCATGGAAATGCCGCTCTACAAGATGCCGTCGTTCTGGACAATTTGGCGGCGTTCGTGGGAAAGCGGCTGGATGTTCCTGCGTCGCGCGGGTACGTTCATCTTCGCCACGATGGTCCTCGTCTGGGCGGCGTTGTATTTTCCAACACGCGATTTTGAACAACGTATTGCCGTATTCGAAATTGAAATGGAGGGCAAGGAGAACGACAAGAAGAAGCCCTACGAGGAAAAAATCAACGAACTACAAGCAGAATGGAAGCAACAAAGCATCTTGGGTCAAGCGGGCAAGTGGATCGAACCCGTAGTCCGACCGCTCGGCTGGGATTGGCGCATCGGTGTCGCCGCCCTCGCGAGTTTCCCGGCCCGCGAGGTCATGGTCGGCACGATGGGAATCCTCTTCGCGCAAGGCGAAGGCGACATTGAAGAGGACGAGTATCGCAATGACATGAACTCTGCGATTCGCGATGCCCATTGGCCTGGCGAACCGGACCGCAAGCTGTTTACGATTCCTGTCGCCCTGTCGGTAATGGTCTTCTTCGCGCTGTGTTGCCAATGCGTTTCGACGTTGGCAGCGATTCGCCGGGAAACCAACAGCTGGGGTTGGCCGATATTTACGTTTGTGTATATGACGGTTCTCGCCTATGTCGGCGCGTTCATAACCTATCAGGTTGGCTCGCTATTTTGAGGTTCGCGATGACCTGGCAAACTACGGCTACTTGCTTGATGATCGGCGGAGCGTGCGTGTATCTCACGCAGCGATTCCTCCTCGCCATGCGCGGCACCAAAACCGGTTGCAGCGGCGGATGCGGGTGCGCCAAGCCAAGCACTCAGGCCAACGAACCCGCGCTGATCCCGCCTGAAAGTTTGACGATCCGGCGATAGGGAATCGCAAGCCCGCAGGCGACGAAGGAGCCTGCGCTGGGCCAACCCACTTGGCAAACATTGCTGCCAATTTGAATTCGCACTTGACGCATCGCGTGATCTCGTTGAAAATAACACTTGGTGACGTTCGTTTTCAATTATTCAGGAGAACCCATCATGATTCGTCGCATTCTGCTCGCGGCCTTCGCGCTCGCGCTTACCGTTTCCGCCGTTCCGCTTAACGCATCCAATAAACTCACCGACATTCGTGCAGCGGGCATGTATGTCGAGGCTCGCACGTGTGACGTTTGGACCGGACCGTGTTTCGCAGAGGCCGACTTCAACGTCGGCGGCAAGCAAGGCATGATGGCCTGGCGCATCGATAAAGGCCAGGCAGGCGACGTATCGCTCGACGGACTTTCCGTCGTCGCCGTCATCTCCGCCGCCAACACGCTCGGCATCGAGCAACGCTCGCCTTCGAAGTGCGTGATCCTCGTTGACAGCAAAGCGAACCAAGAACAGCGCGACGCACTCGTTCGCTTTGCTCAGCAGCAAGGCGGCAAGTTGCTTGCGAATGTTCTCAAGGTCCACTCGCAGCCGATCGAAATCATCACCTGTCCGTGCAAAACCACCGCCTGCGCCGAAGTCGATGCGGGTGTCGCCAAGCTCAAGACACGCTGCCTTGATGCCGAGCACGACAAGGTCTGTGGCAACGAGTACGCCTACTATCCGCCGCTCGCCAAGAACGTCCGCGCGATTCCCGCCGGCGTTATCCATCACGCCTTCCGTGGCCAAGGCCTGGGCGCTACCTGGAGCGACAGCGACCGCCGAGCTGGTTACGTCGGCAGCTTCGAGGCGAAGTAAGAAATTCATTGAGCGTTCGCGCGATCCCGCGAGAACGCATGTTGTTATTCGGTCTTGTTATTGTCGCTGTCCATTTCCTCCACCGATTCCCATTCAATGCCGGAGCCGACCACGATGACCCGCGTCGCGCGATTCGCCATGCTGCCCTTGTTCTTCATGCTTTTTCTGTCATTCGCTGTCTCACAGGAAGGCAAGAAATATTCGATCAATACCGAGAAGGCCGACCCGCCCAAGGAATTGAGCGACGCCATCCAAAAGCTCATCGCGCCCGAAGCGATTCAGTTACTCGACCCAACCGGCAAAGCAATCTGCGACGTTTGGCTGCGCAAGGAAATCCCGGCCGACGCGACGCCGGAGCAACTCAAGACCGGCGTGACCTATCGCGAAATCAAGCAAACTGAGATCCTCGGCGCGATCCGCTTTCACCGCGACTGGACCGATTACCGCAAGCAGCGCATCAAAGCCGGCGTCTACACCATGCGGGTCGCGTTGCAACCGACCGACGGCAAGCACACCGCCGACATTTCCGACTTCCATGACTTCATCCTGGTCATCAACGCCAAGGGCGACACCAAGCCCGGATTGATGGAGCCGAAGAAATTGCACGAAACCAGCGGCGACAGCCTCGCGCTTGGCCATCCCGGCGTGTTCATGCTTTGGCCCAACTACACCCCGGGCAAGACGCCGGACATCGCTGCCCGTCCGAAAAACCACTGGGTCGTCAATTCCAAAGCCGATCTCATCGTCGGCGGTAAGAACACCGGCAAGAGCATCGGCATCGGCATCACCCTCGTCGGTCATTCGCCGGCGGAGTAGGCAATCGCTCTGGGGAAAATGAAACAACCATGCCACGCGATGACGATAGCTTCTGGCTCGCCATCTTCCGCAAGAATCCGCTCATCGCGTCGATCATGTTCGTCGGCTGCGCCATTGGCGGAGCCGTGGAATTGTATCCCTGGTTCTATTCCGAAATCTTCATCCTGCGCTTGGTCCTCTTCTCCATGGCAGTCGGCGCTGTGATCGGCGGGTTCATCGGCCTGGTGATCGGCGTCGCCATTGACACGCTCGTCGCCAGCTTTCGCGGCGATGACAAGAAAAAACGCCGCGATCGTCCGTGATGACGCGCCCGACAAAAGTCGTTTTACGAGCCGGAAGCGTAAGCGACGGACAGGAGAAATCCGTCGCTTACGCTTCCGGCTCGTACTTTTCCAGATGCTCGCCCAAGGCATCACGCCACGGCCTGAGCGGTTCAAATCCTGACTCTCGCCACTTATCGCAATCGAGCACGCTGTACGCCGGGCGACATGCTCGGGCTGCGTACTCCGCAGTCGACACTGGCGAAATCTTCGCGGCGATCTTACGCAGACGCAGAATCTCCTCGGCAAACTCAAACCACGAACAGGCGCCGGCGTTCGTCATATGGTAAAGTCCGTACGCTCGCGCCGTGGTCACTTGACTTGCGGCGCGGGCCAGATCGGCTACCAGCGTCGGCGTGCAGAATTGGTCGGCCACGACACGCAACGGTTCGCCTCGCAACGCTTTGGCCAGGATCGCGTCGACGAAATTGCGTTTGCCCTTCGTGCCCGATTCGTCGCCGTACAAGCCGCATGTGCGAAGGATGAAATGCTTCGGGCAGTGTTCGCGAATGATGTTCTCGCCGAGCAGTTTACTATGGCCGTAGGTGTTGATCGGGGCTGGTGCATCGGATTCGCGATAGGGAGTTTGGCGTGTGGAATCGCCGCCGAAAACATAATCGGTGCTGAAGTGCAACAGCGTGGCGTCTATTTCGGAGCAGGTGATTGCCAGATTGCGAACCGCCTCTGCGTTGGCGGCATGGGCGAGATCGGGATTGGCCTCGGCACCATCAACATCGGTCCAGCCGGCGGCATTTACAATCAGGTCGGGACGAAGCTGTGCAAACTGCGATCGTACTGCGTCAGCATCCGTGATATCGAGCGACGCACGGTCGAACGTGACCACTTCGCCGACAAGGGTTCGGCTCAGCGCTCGCCCGAGAAGGCCACGCGATCCGAGGATGACGATCTTCATACAGACAGGCAGCCAACCAGAGGTGAGGTACTCCGAACCTCTGGGCTAATCCAGGCATGATCCCAAGGGTTCGGAGTACCTCACACGTTGGGCTTGGAATTACGGCAGTTCGATTTCGATCTTGTTGTCACCCTTCTGGTACGACTTCGCGGCCAGGCCCTTTTTGTCGCCGATGCCGCCGAACGATTCGTGCCAATAGTGGAGCACAAGATCGACGCCGACCGGGGCATTCTTGATCTCGAAATTGCCCTTGTCATCGGTGACGGCAAAGTAGGGATGCTCGAAGACGCTGATTTTTCCTACCATCCAGTTGTGGGCGCTGCAGGTCATGTCAAGCAGCTGACCGGCCTTGCCTTTGAATTTATATTCATCCGACTCCGTTTTGGGCCCGAGCGTTCTATTAATTGGATCGCCGCCTGGAATCGCGATTGCGACGTTGTGCGAGATCGAAGACGAATTCTTGAATACGATCGGGGTAAGATCCGATTGAACCGCGATCACATGGGGAGCGAAGTTACAAAACGGCTGGTCAGCGATGATTTTGTTTGTCTGCGGGGAGGTTGAGGTCGCGAATTTCTTGCCCTTTGGCGGTGCCAAAAAGACGAGCACATTCTGCACGGTTTTATCCGCGTTGATAAACCAGGTCTGCTTCTTGACATGCACTCCGCCACCCGCCAAACAGGTGGCTTTATCGGAACTTTTGGCGATGCGATCATCGTCCTCCATCGCTGGCGGAGAACCTTTGTACTTCACCGATCCCGCGATGCTCGCGCCGACATCGGCCTTCAACTCCTCAAGCGGGCTGGCGCTACCCTTGCCGGGCACCTTTTTCCCGCTGCCGACATCATCGGGCACATCGTCAGCCTTCTTGGCAGAATCCTTGCAGCCCGTGATGGCAACGCCGGTGAATGCCGCAAACGCGAAAATCATCACGATAATGGGAATGTTCTTCATAAACCCCTCCAGAGTAATTGGGTACGTCCAATGATATGATCCCGCCGCCCAGGATTTATTCCCGCAAACGCGGATCGCCTCAAATACCCACACGCTATTTCTTGTCGTCCGGATTAAATATTCGGTTGATGGGCAAACTTGACACGCGCGGATAATTCAGCAACACGTCGCGCACCGACTGAATCTGATACAACGCCGGCCCCGCATGAATATGCTGCCATTTCTGTTCTTTCTCGTGGAAGTACATATTCATCGAAGTATACGGCACATACCTCGCCGGGTTGTTCACCCAGCGGTCAATCCAGTCGGGCCGAAGGCGATTCGAGACGGCATCGAGCGGCGGGCCTTGTTTGACCTGCTCGCCGGCCACGATGCTGCCAAGCTGATGGCATTTGGAACAGAGATCGCGCGAGGTCAACAGGCGGTAGGAATCGGAGGCATAGGCATCGCGCTCGATCCAGCTTTTCTCGAAATCTTTCGCGGTCAGAGATTTCTCGTCACCTTCGAGCTTGGTCTTCAGCGCCTCGGCATCTTTCGCCGCCTGTTTCGTGCCGGCCAAGTCCTTTTCAACGTCTGCGAGCCTATCGGCGGTTTGCTTGGCCTCGGCAGCGAGTTTCGCGTCTTTCTTGTCGGCGGCATCCTTCAACGCCTTGGCAGCGTTATCGGCGTTCTCCTTCGCCTTGGTCAGAGCATCCGCCAGTTCGGTCGATTGCTTGCCCAGACGCACGATGCGTTCCTCAGTCAGTTTTATTTCGATCTTCAGTTCGCCTTCTCGCTGAATGCGCAACTGCTCGAAAACCGGAGCATAATCTTGCAAACGCTGATCGATGGCTTTGACGGTTCCCTTGCCGTCCGGCGTTTTGATGAATTTGCCGTCCTTGTCGCGGGCATCGGTCTCCTTGAGTTGCTTAACGTAAGCCCGGTTTTTCTCCTGCCAATAGGCGCCATCGAGGCTCGTTTGTTGTGGCAACGATTCAAACGGATACGCCAGGCCGATGCCGGTGTTGTTCATCCGCGCGACGGCGGCAAAGTAATCGACCAAACCGCGTGCTTCTTCCTTGCTCATGTTGAATTTCGGCATGCGCAAAATCGCCATGCGCCGAACCTGGCCGGGATCGAGCAGAAACTGATACAGCCAATCGCCCTGCGTGCGTTCACCCTGACCGATCAGCGGAGGTGGCAGCGACGCCCTTGCCTCGGTTCCCGCCGCAAGGTACTTCTGCGGGTCTTTCTTGTTCAGGTAGGGCAACAGCAATTCCACAAAGGCTCCGCCATGCGGACTTGAGTTGGCGAAATGACGGTCGAAGGCCTCCTGGGAGTCGATTCCCGCTCCGTTGGGCAGAAATTCGCCGATCGGAATTTGTATCCTTCGCCCGGCCGGTATATGCGTGAGCTTCCCGTTGCTGACGAACCGGAACGCCTCCGAGAGCTGAAGCGGAATCGCGATATTCCACGGGTCATCGGCCGACTTACTGCCGAGGACGCCGAACGCGTTCGCCCGATCCGGCGCGAGTTGGTTTCGGCCGATCCAATGGTTGTCGTTGGGGAACGCGATCTCGCCGGTGCGAGAGATATCGAGAACGGCAGCCGAATGGGCCTCGGCGAGGTTCTTGAGCGTGTCATCGCTCAGGTTGAAGTCGTACACACCAGGCCGAACCATGTGACAGCCGTTGCAGTTGTACTTGTCGAGTATCTGACGGCCCTTGACCTCGGCAAGACGATCGCCCGTCGGCTGGGATGTCGCCTTGGTCGGCACGGGATCGGCGACGAGACCGAGGACGAATGTCGCCACCGCTTCACGCGCCTCGGCTTCCTTCTTCAACATACGCCCCTTGAATGCCGAGTCGTCCTCGTCGGCAAACTTACGTGGCCGAGCGAGCGTAAACTTCGGCATGCGCGAGCGGTCGTCCCACGATTTGATGCGGTTGAAATCGTAGCTGCGCGGATCGCGCACCTTCTGGTTGAGGTAGCTGTGGCGCAAATGGTG
>CAMAUE010000150.1 GCA_945861245.1 Singulisphaera sp. GP187 | reverse complement strand
TTATCGGAATGACGCAAGTCGTCGCAGCGTGGCAATGCATTTCTCGTCCAATACGCCCTCAGCTAGGGGCGCAGGGCGTATTGGACGAGAAATGCATGCTGGGAGTTAAGGCGAGTCGGTAATTGTCGCTGACCGGAAAAATAGTTGTCTCCAATCACGGGGTCGTCCCTACTCAGCCCGTACAACTCAAAGACGGCCCTGGAGAGCCTTCCGGCTCGTAAAGCGACCTTTGTCGGTGGCGTCCGATATCTTTTCTACGAATTGCAACAGCTACGGAGGCCAGGTGGCCCGAGCCGAGGTTATTTCGCCGACTTCTTCGCCGGTGCCGGAAAATCGAGCCAGCTCGACGTATCGACACGGTCAAGAATGGCCTGGATACGTCGGCTCGTTTCCAACGACACGCCTTTCTTCAACTCGGCCTGGAGCATCGTGATCGCCAGGGGGCCGATCTCCACCAGCGCCTTGTCAGCGGCGAGACGCTCAACGAACTTCGGACTGTCAAGCTGACGAATCAAGCCGCTGACAAGCTCGGTCAGCACCGGCTCGATCTCCACGTGCGGATGCAGGGCAATACCGACACGCACCGGCCGGGCCACCGGCGCGGGGAGGATGTCGATCGGCAGCATGCGGTCGTATTCCGTCATCGGCAGAATGTGGAAGGCCGTCACGCCTTCGGCTTGCAAGAGCCGTTTGTCCCAAATCTTGAGCAGCGAGTCGGCCTCCGCCTCGAACAGGCCGGCGTCGAGCAGAGCCTGCCGGACGTGTTTCACGCCCGTGAACGGCCAATCTTCCGGATCGACCGGACGCAGGTCGATCTTCAGCGACGTGCCGGCCCTGAACGGCTGCTTCGTGCCGTCCACGAACGCAAAGCCGACCGTCTCCTTGGCGCGGCGGTCCACGACGAACAGCCGGGCGATGTCGAACTTGGCACGGTTGCGCAGCGTCACTGCCTTGGCGTCGATTTTCTCGCACCGCAGATAATCGGGCGCGGGAACCAGGCCGTCGTAATAGAGGAATCGCTCGGTTTCGGATCGATCCTTCGCTCCCGGGAAACGCACCTTGCCCGGACCTTCGATATTGCCGATCACCGTCAGCCTTGAAGCGCTGGGTAGCCGCGCTTGTTGCAGCCAGCAGTCGGCGGGCAACGGGAAATCTTCCACTTTGACCAGCGGTCCCTGACCACGCGCGTCGGGCACTTTGTCGCCAATCCAGGCGTCCCAGATAAGCGAGCGAAACGCCTGAACCTTCCTGGGATCCGGCCCGGTTGCGTACGGACGATCCTCCACCGGACTGGCCACCGCAGGCCACCACACCACCGGCGCTCCCTCGGCAAACGTCACCTTGACGTTCACATGCATCGGCGTGTTCTTCGCATAAAAGTACACGATCGGCTTGTCCCACGCCGACGGCACCCAGCGCAGCCGTTCCTTCGGGAATTGCCGATAGAAGAAGCTCGGCAGGCTGCCCCACTCCTCCTTGCGGTTGATGTTGGCGTACTTCACGTCGTTGAATACCGTGAACACGCCCCATTCATGAACCACCAGGTCGTCCTTGTCCAGCGCCGCCAGCTCGAACGCGACGGGGGCCGACACAATCTCGCGTGCCCATTGGCCGGCGGTCACTTCCTTGGGAACGTCCTTGGTTTGCGACACTTCCTTGCTGTTGATAAAGGTCTTGCTGACGATGAACCGCGCCGGCACCGGCGGACTGCGGAAGCGGAACTGCGCGGCATACTTGCCCGTCGTTACCGCGTTCGCCTTGCCCAATGGGTAAACCTGCAAGGCATTAAGCTCGGCGAAATACCCGCGTAGATCCGCGACCTCGAAACGCTTGACCTCTCCCGGCTCCATGGGCTTGAAATGCGTCTCCCCCAGCCAGTAGTAGCCCTGTTCCTCATTGGTTTGGCGAACCTTGCCCTTGGGTCCGGAGATCTCGACGGCGAGGTGCCTGGTTGTCCGCGGATCGAGCATGGGAGCGAGGTAGCGCTTTTTGTCCGACGTGTTCTTCACCTCGATCACCGCCGTGATCGCCTGACCGATAACATAGCGCGGCTGCATGACCAGCCGGCACGCCATCCCATCGACCGGTTCTCCCCAGGGGCTTTTCTCAACGGCCTCATTGCCTGGTTGGGCGTTCGTTTGAGTGAGCCGTCCGCTTACAGTGCTGATGACTCCGAGCGCCAACAGCAACAACGCCACAATGATCCGTCTGGTTGGTGCCATGGTCTGCAATGCCTCTTTCGACAGGCGAACGGAGGATGACGTTGCTTGTCCCGGCCCCTTGCGTTCGCACATCCATTAACATATCAAGGATAACCGTTCAGCTATCAGCCGTCAGCTATCAGCTATCAGCCGGAAAATAACGATTTGGACATAGACCAGAATCGCAAGCTCGATCGCTCGCGTTGCTCTGGCTGATAGCTGACGGCTGATAGCTGATAGCTGAACGCTTACTGAATATTTTTGGCTTTCAGCGTCATGTGCGGGTGGTTTTTGCCTGAGTATTGCCAATTGCACGAGCAGGCCGATACTTTGGAACGGGTCTCGGTCGCGTCTCGATTGATGCCACCGACAAAACTCGCTTTACGAGCCGGAAGCGTAAGCGACGGACTGGAGAAATCCGTCGCTTACGCTTCCGGCTCGTACTTTTGTCGGTCGCGTCTCGATTCATGACACCACCATCGGAGTTGGCCAGGAAACGCTGGTCCCCATCCGCTTGGACGTGGATATTGTCATCGCCAGGCAACAAGGCCGGGCGCTCGCGGCCAGTGTCGGTTTTACCGGTAGCGACCTGACCCTGATCGCCACCGCCATCTCCGAGCTGGGACGCAACATCCTCGTCCATGCCAAGCACGGCGAGATCGCCATGAGCCTTGTGCACGTGGGGGCCAAGAAGGGCATCCACATCGTTGCCCGCGATCAGGGGCCGGGGATTGCCGACATCGCCCAGGCCATGCGGGACGGCTATTCGTCGGTGAACAGCCTGGGATTGGGTTTGCCTGGCACGAAGCGGTTGATGGACGAGTTCGAAATCGTGTCGGTCGTCGGCCAAGGCACGACCGTGACCGCAAGCAAGTGGGTACGCTAAAAGCAGGAGTAGGGCAGGCATTCTTGCCTGCCAGGCCTAACGGACCAACGGAACAATGGCAGACAGGAATGTCTGCCCCACGGGGAGAGCGAAGGGCCATTACCATGCCAAACAACGCCTGTTCGCTACTTGACTGGGGTGTGGCCACCAAGAAGTTGGCGGGGCAAACGGTATCGGGAGATTTGCACCTGGTCGAGCCGTTCGCCAACGGCGTGCTGGTGGCCGTCGTCGATGGGCTGGGTCACGGACTCGACGCCTCAGTGGCCGCCCGCGCCGCCGTCACCACCCTGAAAACGCACGCGGGCCTATCCGTCCTCGACCTGATTCGGCTCTGTCATGAAGCGTTGCACGGGACGCGCAGCGTGGTGATGAGTCTGGCGTCCTTCGACGCGGTGAACGCTACCATGACCTGGCTCGGCGTCGGCAACGTGGAGGGGGTGTTGCTGCCGCGGGAAGCCGACACGCCCGCGGAGAGCGTCTTGTTGCGCGGCGGAGTTGTGGGTTACCATCTGCCGCCGTTGCGTGCGTCCGTGGTTCCGGTTCATCCAGGCGACACCTTGATCTTCGCCACGGACGGCATTCGCAGCGACTTTCGCACGAGGCCCGCAGGCAACGAAACGCCGCAGCAACTCGCCGACCGCCTCCTGGCCCAGTTCAACCGAGGCAACGACGATGCGCTGGTGCTGGTGGCACGCTGGCAGGGAAACGCAATATGATCGACGAAAACAGCGACTTTGCTGACAGATACCTGGCCATGGTGACCGGCTACTTTGGAGCCGAGGAAGTGGTCCGGGAGCAAGCGCAACGATTCGGGCGTGAAGCGCTCACGCTCGGGGTCGAGGGTTTGGCGGCGGTACACCACGCCACGTTGCGGAAACTTCTCGCGCAGGCGGCCACGCTCGATGCCAGGGACCAGCTCCTTGCGGCGGCCGGCGAAGTGTACGGCGAGGTTCTGACCGTCTTTGAGATGATGCTCCGTGGCTACCAGGAGACGAACGCTCTCCTCAAGGTCGAAATTATCGACCATCAACGTCTGGAAAAACTGCTGGCCGACCGCGTCAGTAAACTGAAAGACGCCATCGCCGAGGCCAAGACCCTGCGGGGTTTGTTGCCGATTTGCATGTACTGCAAAAAGATTCGCGACGATCAGGAGCGCTGGAACCAAATAGAGGCTTACGTTGCCAAGCATTCGCACGCTCAGTTCAGCCACGGTATCTGTCCCGCGTGTTGGAAGGCGGTGGTAGAGCCGGAGATCGAAAAAATGAGGGAAGCGGTCGCCAAGCAAACTTGATAGGGGGCGCCCCGTGGCGCATCAAAACAACGTCCCCATTTCGTTTAGCCGCTCGCCTTTGGCGAGCGCGACGAGCGTCTCACGAGAGATATTGCTCGCGCTCGCCAAAGGCGAGCGGCTAAACGAAATGGTGACGTCATTGATTGAACGTTACTAAAGTAACCTATATTTCCAGCTGCTCGGTCGAGTCTCCGAAGCGATCGAGTCGCACGCCCATGCGGTCGGCAAGCGTCATCAGCAGGCTGGAGAACTTGCGATTTCGGCTCTGTGCGAAATCGAGGGTGCGGCCCGTTCGGAACGCGCCGCCGAGTCCGCCGCCCACGAGCAGAGGAACCTTCTCGGCATTGTGGAAAGTCCATTGTTCGTTGGCCAGCATGATGCAGCAGTTGTCGAGGACCGTGCCGTCTCCCTCGCGCGTGGCCTCCAATCGGCCGAGCAGATAAGCAAATTGCTCGACCCAGAAGCGGCTGATCGACGCGAACTCTCGGCCATTGCAATTGTGCGAAAAGCTGTGATGGTCGTCGCGCAAGCCGAGGAAGGGATAGACCTGGCCCGAGAGATTGTTCGTCAGCAGCATCGTCGCGATCCGCGTGCGGTCGGTCTGGAACGCCAGCGCGATGATGTCGCACATTAGCCGGGCGTGCACGTCCAGTGTGGTCGGCAGGCCATTTGCCGGGCGCTGGGCACGGATGGCCGCGCTCGGCCCGGTTTCCCCGTTCGCCTGTAGCCGGGCCAGTCGCCCTTCGACTTCGCGAATGCTGTTGGCGTATTCATCGATCCGGGCCCGATCGGAACTGGAGACGTTGCGGGACACATCGCGGAGTTGCTCGTTCACATGGTCCAGGACGCTCGCCTGGGTCCGGCTGCCGCGGCTCTCGAACAGGGTGTCGAAGGCGAGCGACGGATAGAGTTCCGAGGGGACCGGGGTCACCGGCGAACTCCAGGAGACGTGCGAGGCATACATCATCGAATAGCCGGATTCGTGGAACCCGCTGACCGGCCGTTCGCACGCCAGCACCAAGCTTGGCAAGGAGGTTGATTCGCCAGTGCGTCGGGCGAGCACTTGATCGAGGCTGGCGGCGGCGCGAATCTCGCGGCCATTGTTGGGATGCATGCCGCTGAGGATACCGGCCGCTCCCTTGGCGTGGCCATCGCAGACGTTGCCGGGATGCCGCAGACCGTGTACGAAGTTCACCTTCTCTTTGAGGCGGTTCAGCGAGGCGAATGCTGGGCCAAGCTCAAGGTTCGCACCGTTGCCGCGGGACCACCATTCTGCCGGATGAATGCCGTCGCCGAAGAACATGAACGCGAAACGCTTCGGCGGAGCGGTGCGTGCCGGGCGTTCGCCAGCCACGGCGCTGAGCGATTCGAGCCAGGGCAGAGCGACGGTGGCGCCGAGGCCCTTCAAAACGACCCGACGAGTTAGGTGTTGCGTAGTCATGGAATTCCCCCCAGTGAGTTTAAGGTATGCGATTGCAATTGTATCACGGCAGACGGCGTTCGTACAGCAGTTTCGCCATCGGGACAACTGCCGAGGCAGGTGGTCGTGGCCGGGGTCGGTACTCCGACCCCGGATGTCCCGCGATTGCTGGCATAACTCGGCGACCGAAATCGGTGCATTGGTCGCGACGGTTTGACGGCTTGTTTCGGGGTCGGAGTGGCGACCCCGGCCACGGTGTTTATTCGCCTTTGTAGCCGAGAAACCATCCGCGCCACTCGCCCGATTTGCAAAGGCTGACAGTGAATACATCCAGGATATAAGACGAGAAGCATCCCGCTGGCACAGCAATCCAGAACCAATCCCAACGATTGTACCAGTCTATCATCACCCACGGAAATAATAGTACAACGGCAACCAGGAATAATTGGGGATTCACTCTACGAACCAGCTTTGTCCCGCATTCCGGACATTGAAGGCAGCTCCAGCGGCTTATCTGCCAAACGCCCCAAGGCTTGAAGTTGCGGCTACATTCTGGGCATCGCATATCGTGCCACCGTTAACAGAAAAAACGGTCCATGCATAGCAAAGCCCCGCGAGAACGCCAAAACAAACCTTGGAGCGGCAAAAGCCAACAAGCTCGACTACGAAGCCACCGCCACAAAACCCCGCCCGCGTTGGCGACTGAACTGCGGGCTCAACACGACCGTCTCGAACAATATCGAAAATCGTCGTTCAGCACGCAGGTTCCTCTGCATTTCCTGCAACAACGGCTCATCCGACAACATCAACGATGGACCAGATCAGGACTCACCGGGCGGATGCCGACCGCGGGTCGCCTCTTCTTGACGGATGACAAGGATCACGGGGCGGTTAAGCGCCAACGCAGCCGCAGTGGCTCGGCCTGTTGGCGTCAGCGCCACGACCAACTCCTCGTCCCAGCGGAAGTGTTCCGTCCAGACTTGGCGGCGCGGGTTGAAGAGCGGAACCTCCTCGCCAGAGTCTGGGTCGGGCGCCATCTGATGAGCCCACTTACGCAGCGAACATGAGACACACGAGAGCGCCAGGTTATCGAATATGGTTGGGCCGCCATCCGCACGCGGCATAACGTGGTCCATGTGAAACGTCGCTTCCTGCCCAATCTGGGACAGCCGACAGTACTCGCACCGATTGCCCGCTCGGAGGATGACCTCCTCACGCAATACGAAAGGAATGTCGCTCATGGTGTCATTCGCTCGGCGCGCAGACGTAACAACGTGAGCAATTCGGCCAGGTTTACCAATCCCTCGGCCTCGGCGCGTTCCTCGGGCTTCAACGGTTGACCATCGTCCTGACGGTCGAGAAGAAACTGCAACCGAGCATTGACAGCTTCCGGCAAGCGAAACCGATCAAGGTCGGCAGGAAGTTCAACGTCGAGTGTCAGGGTCATGGCTACCTCAAGGCTTGGGTGTATTAAGTTATCATACCGGAAGTCTTGCGACTTTCGCTACGGAGCCGCCGCCACATAACTCCGCCCGCGTTGCCGGCGGAACTGCGGACTCAATACGACCGTCTCGAACAACACCGAAAATCGGCGTTCCACACGCAGGCCCTTCTGCATTTCCTGCAACAACGGTTCATCCGACAACACCACCGAGCGGCCGAGGGCGTAACCCAGGAACTTGCGGCACAGGTTCCGCTCGAAATCCTCGCGCCGATTCTTCGCGATATAGTCGATCAGCCCGGCAATTCCCTCGGCAGTTTTTCCGCCCGGCATCGTCCCGACGATCTGAACGTCGCGGCCGGCGAGGTCCTTTTTTCGTGCCCGGCCAATCGCGTCAAAGCCCTCCATCGTCAGGCCGAGCCCGTCGAAATGGACGTGACACATGGCGCAACTTTTATTCGTCGTGTGCAAGGCGAGCATTTCGCGAATCGTCTTGGCGCTTTCCTTCTCCGATTTCGGCAACTCCGGCACGGCGGGTGGCGGCGGTGGGAAGTGCTGGCCAAGCACATGATGCACGACCCAGAACCCGCGCTTCACCGGGCTCGTTCGTTGGCCCACCGAGTTTCTCGCCAGGATCACCGGCATGCCGAACAGCCCGCCCCGCCCGATGCTCTGCAAGCCCTCGACGCGGTGCCATTCCGCTTTCTCCTTACGCTGGAGGAGGAATTGTTTTTCGATTCCGCCGCCATAGAACCGGGCGAGTGTTTCGTTGACGAAGGTCGCATCGCTGTGCAGCAGCTGATCGACCCGTGCGTCTTGCTGAATCAGATGCGTGATGAGCCGCGTTGGTTCTTCAAACATCGCTTCGCGCAAGCCGGCGTCGTAGCCTGGGAAGGTGTTGGCGGGAATCGTGTCCGTCGCCAGGTAATCGCGATAACGGAGCCATTGACCGAAGAACTCGCGGGAGAACGCCTCGATTTTCGGGTCCTTCATCATGCGCCGCACCTGCGCCTGCAATACTTCGTCGTCCTGCAGCTTGCCGGCACGCGCGTCCTTGAGCAATGCTTCGTCGGGCAATGACGCCCAGAGGAAATAGCTCAACCGTCGCGCCATCGCTTCGTCCGTCAGCGGATGAACGCCTTTTCCCGCCGGCGTGACGGGGGCGCGATAGAAGAAGTGCGGCGACATCAGCACCGCCGTGAAGGTGCCGCGCAGCGACGCCTCGACGCCCTGGCCCTGTTTTCGCAACCGCTGATAAAGTCCGCGCAGGGACTTGGCCTCCTCGGGACGCAATGGCCGGGAGAAAGCACGCTGAGCCAGGCTCTCCAGGTCGGCAAGCGCCGGCTCCTCGGCCTTCGCAAGCGACTGTTTGTATTCCGCGAGGCCGGCGCGCGTTCGTTGAAAGAACCCGTGGATCAGATCGAACTGGGGGCTTGGCTGCTGCGGCCTGATCGCATCCTCAATAGGCATGAGCTTGACGCCGAGCCTTTCGAGGTAATGACGCTCGAACTTGGACAGCATTTCCGCTTCGACGAGCAGCGGGTCCTCCGAGCGAAGAAAATCGAACCGCTTGTCGTGCAGAACGTGACGCTCGGCCCGTTCGAACCAGACGAAGCCGCGCAGCAACGTCTCGACGCTCTGCGTGACGAAGTCGAGTTCCTTCCAGAGGCGGTCCACCTCTTTGCATTCCGCGTCGGTCAGAACCTTGTTGAAAAGCGGCTGATCGTCGCGGAAGAACCCTTCGACGAGGTGGAAGCCCGCGGCCAAACCGCGATTGGCGTCCACATAGAAGAAGCGATTGGGAAACGCGGCGCAGAATCGTTCGCCCGATGACGTGAGATCCTTGGCCAACTTGCTCTCGTGTTGCAACAGGAGTTCGACGTTGGTGCCGAACTTCGCATCGGGACGTGTGCCGACGGCGTGGTGGACCTGAACCGCTGCTTCGGGAGTCGATTTGCTATCCAGTTCGCATTCGACGAGCAACTGTCTACCTTGCAGGGCCGTGACGGTAGCGGGGCTGAGCGGAATCTCGACGACGATGGGCGCTATCACCGCGAACGAATCGGGATCCAGCTCGCCGCCCTTCGGATGTTTGCCGAAGCTGAGGCGTCGCGCGACATCGGGGGCCTCGCGCTCAAGCACGGCACGCAACGATTCGACCGCTTGGGTCTCGATGTCTTTCTTGTTTTTCGGGAGGTTATCCGACTTGCTGAACACGGGACGATGGAACACGACCACGCCGGCCGGCGAGTCGAGTGCCGGATCGACGCGGAGAACCAGCACGGTCGCCGGCGGGTTTTCGCCCTTCTTCAGTTGCAGCCGACCGAACTTGAGCGTTTGCTTCGTCTTGAAGGTGGCGGGATCGAACTTGTCGCGCCCGGCCGCCACTTTGGCTCGCAGCGCGAGGTGGGCGATCGGCCAATTCCCGGCGTTGGCGACGATCAGCTGGGGTTCTTTCTGGTTCAGTCGAGTGCGCATGAAGGCGATGAATCTGTCGCATTCCATTAGTTCCTGCGGAACGCCGCCGGCTTTCGCGGGCGCTGATATAGCGTCCCACATGGCGCCGAGTTGCTTCAGATAGCCGGCGCCGGACTTTGCTTCGTCGAGCGTTTTCGAAACGAGGGCGAGATACTTGCCGCTCAGCTTGCGCCGGGCCGCCCAGTCTTCCAGACTGACCGCGCGTTCGACGTCAGCGCGATGCCGATAGCGCCAGGCGGCTTCGAGATAGTCGCTGATGCGCACATCACGCTGGCGATAGAAATCGATGATCGCCTGCTCGGTCAGCTTCGTGCGTTCAGCGTAGGACGTCACTGGAAACGGCGAGAACGTGACTCCGCTTGGTTTCAGCACCATGTGGTCGGAGACAAGTTGCGATGCCCCGAGATACTTGTTGAGCAAACTCGGCGTCATCGCGAGCACTTCGCCAGTGTTGTTGAACCCTTCACCCCCGGCCGGATCGACAGGGAATTCCTTGGTCGCATGGATCGCCACGCCGGTGAGATCGCGAATCGACAGATCGTATTCCGTGTTGGAAAGCCGTCGCGGCAAAACGACGCCAGGATCTCCCGCGTGCTTTTTCGCCTCGACGAGCAGGATCGCCTCGACGGCACCGACGACCGCATTTCGCTCCTCCAGCGACGGCTGATTCTTGTGATCGCTCGGCGGCATCTCGCCTTTGCGAATGAACTCGATGACGTGGTTCCAGCGGCGGAAATCATTTGTGACATCGCTGTCCCGAGTGAAACGCGTGAGATCCAACTCGCCCTTGGCCTGCTTTTTGTTGTGGCAAGTGTAGCAATATTTCTTCGCAAACGGTTCAATCTTCTCTTGAAACACATCGGCTTGCGCCGACGGTGTGACTGCCCCAAGAACAAGAGAGACGAGCAGAACCCAATGGCCGAGCGAGGCGTTCCAAAGTCGTAATCGCACGATTGCAGTCTCCAGTGGAGGGAAATTGAACTTGCGGCAACGGCGGGCGGGATACTCTCAAAAGTATACCAAAACCGAGTGTACCAGGCGCGAGCAGGCAGAAAAACGGGATCGGCATTCTTCTGTATCGCACGCTTCACGCGCATGACAAGGCGATCCTGCCGCAAAACCCGCGTACCCTACCGATGCGGCGACAAGGCGGACATAAAGTGGACCGGCCGAAGCCTTGGCTGAGCCGTCGTGCGAACGCTCGACCGCAGCGTCGTGTCGCTTATTTCTTCGGCTCGAGCCGGTCCTCCAGCACTCGTATCCGCTTTTCCAGGCTTTCCACATGATTGGCGAGATTCTTCAACGTTCGATTCGTTTCAATCAACTCGTCCAGCGGATTCGGCTTCGCGTGTTTGCGGAATTCGGTGGCCATGTTGTTGTCGGTAATCAGCCAAAGGTCATCGCGTTTTCGATAGTGATCGCCCCAATCGCCCGGATCGAAGTCGGCGAGGTCATCGACGACTTTCGGCAGTCTGGCCAAGTAGTCGGCCTTATCGTTGCCGATTCGATCCGCGACCTCTTTCAGCGCGACTTTGTCTCCGAAGAGCGGCACGCCATCGACGTGGAATTTCAGCAAGCGCTGTCGGCGTTCGTCCTTCGTGGATGGGAGCCGCGTGTCGCCGCCGATGACGATGTTGCTTTTCGCGCCGACCATTTTGAAGACATGGGCGGCCGTGTAAAAAACATCATCCGATCCGGTGCTGTTGTAATAGACGAACCCGCCGGGCTTGAGCCGTTTTTGGCATAGTCGCAGGAAATCTTCGGACAACAAATTCGTGGCTTGGCCTCGCCAATGGTAGATCGAGTTCATGATCATGATGTCGAAGTGTTCGTTCGGATTGCGATTGAGCCAACGTCGGCCGTCGTCGATGTGCAGCGTGACGCGCGGGTCCTTCAGGGCTTTAGCGATTTCGGGATAGTGCTTCATCACCTCGACGTAGCCAGGGTTGATTTCGACGACGGTGATTTTCTTGATATCGGGATGCATGGTGAGGGCGCGGAGCCAGGCGCCGCCGCTCATGCCGATGATGACGATGTCCTCGGCTTTGGGATGCAGGGCCATCAGAAGGTAGGCCCGGGTGATGCCGTTGCCGTCGGTGACGGGATCGAGATTGAATCGGCCGTCGTAGGCGCCGCCGCCGTAGATGGAGTCGCCGTACTTAGGATCGTCCTCGATGGCGATGGTGCCGCTGCGGTTTTGGATCACGTATTTGTACTCGTAATCAGCGCGGAATAGATGCTTGAAGTGGAGCTTTTCCAATATCTTTGCGTACCAGGTTTCATGATTCACGATGAACAGCACGACGCCGAGGCCAAGGAGCCCGAGGACGGCGGCGCGCGTGGGCAACGGCCCGCCGGAGATCAGCAGCACGATGACCGCCAACGCCGCGGTTAGGAGAGTCAGCACGAGGAGGTTGGTTTGCAACGTCGCGATGTCGAGCAGGACGAATCCGGTGAGCAGCGGGCCTGCCGTCGATCCGACGATGTTGGCGAAGTAAATCCACGAAATCGACTGCCCGACGCGGCCGCCGCGCACGGCGTAATGGCATAGCAGCGGAAACACCGCGCCCAACAGCAACGCGGAGACCGACACGATCAAGTAGCCGATGCCGAGAGCGATCGGAGAGATTTCGGAAGGCGCGTCGGGTTTGATGCGCGTGAGCACCTCGGCAAAAGCGGGCAGCGATACGCCGAAGACCAGCGCCGAGGCCGCGAGCAGGATGCCGACGAATCGCAGCGTGCCTTCGGGATTCTGCCTGCACAGCCAGCGTGCCGCCCCGGCTCCCGCGGAGATTCCGAACAGCACGCAGCCGAGCACATGGGCGAAATCGGTCGGCTTGTCTTGCGTGACATAGGACATGGCACGGAACCACAAGATTTCCTGGCTCAACGCGAGATAGCCGACCGCCGCCGCCAGTGCCAGGACCAAAGCAAAACTGCGTTGATCGCCTGCCGGCGTAGCTTCGCTCGGGGTGTCGCTTGATTCGGCCGCTGAGCCACCGAGCATGCCGACGGACCAGTAGACGCACAGACCGACGAGGAAATTGCATCCCGCGGCGACGTACAACGTGCCCGACAGCCCGAGCAGACCGAACAGCCAATCGGCCGTCACGAAGCAGGCGATGGCCGAGCCGGCCGTGTTGAACAAGTAGAGCGTGCTGACGGTTTTGCCAACGTTCTTATTCGTTTGATGCAAATACGCCGCGAGGATTGGCAGAGTCGCGCCCATGAAGATCGTGGGAATGCACAGAAGCGCATAGATCGTGATCGCGATGACAAAGAGCGAACCATGCAGCGTCCATTCGCTGACGATTTTGATGAGCGGCAGGCTCACCAAGCCGAAGACGCCGATGGCCAGTTCGGCCAACAGAAACATCTGGGGCAACCGATTCGGCCAACGCTGCGACAGCTTGCCGCCGACGAGCGATCCGACGCCCAGGCCGAACATGAAGACGGCGACGATAATCGTGATCGATTCGATATTGACGCCGAATGCCGTGAAAAGCACGCGTTGCCAGACAATTTGATAAATAAGCGCGGCAAATCCGGAAACGAGGAACAGCCACGACAAAAGCACGATGAAAAGAAACCGTCGCGTGAGAGGGGGCATGAGAAGCTCATTCCAATGAAAAAATCAAGCAACGGGAGCAGAGAGACTATTCAACGAAGAAAGGAAGGGCGAAGCAAGGGTGAGAATTCTCAATTGCAAGGAGCCGCTCAGCGGCGTAGCGATCGTGCCCTGACTTCGCCGACCAGGGCTAGCGGCAAATAACTTCCTTGTGCAGCAATAGGTTATGGCGACGGAATGCCAATTTTCGGTCGTATTTCGCGTTCTCGTCGCCATAAGTGGTTATTTCCATGCCACTTTAGTTGCAGCTGGCCCTGCTTCGCCGACTTGGTACCTGCACCCTACTTTTGTGGCTCATGGCGGAAGGCGTACAGCTTGTTTCCGATCATGCCAAAAAAGCAATCGTTGTGCGAGTCGTAGCACAATTTCATCCAGCCCATCCAGCTCTTGTGCGGCGGGATCGGATTGGCGGGCTTGATCTCGTGCCAGGCGTCTTTGAGCGGACCGTAGGCGAACATGCCGGAACGCTGCTCATCTTTCTTAAAGACGGCGACTGCGAGGAACAACTTTCGCTTGCTGTCATAAGCCAGATGGCTGGAGTAGAGAGTGGTCGGAGCATCTGCCAGTCGCGTGATCTTTTCAGTCTTCGGATCGAAGGCGTACAGCTCGTGAAAATCGGGAGCCTTGCCCTTTGTCCAGGCATCGAGCTGACCGCCCCCCGCAATCAGCATGCGCTTTTTCGTTGGGTCATAGAAGAGGGTTCGGCCCATGCTGCCATGCTCGGGCGGGCTTTCTTTGGCCTTGCGCCACTGGTTCATTTCGACATCGAAGATCCACAGCCGGCAGCCGGTGCCGCTGTAAATGAGCGACTTGGTATCGGGGCAATACGCCATCGCATCGTCGAGCCGGTTGGGCGGGCCGCCCGCCGCATCGATCTTGGTCCACGTGTTCGACTTCAAATCGAGCCGCCAGGTGTCGGTACACAGATCGTGGCCGACCACCTTCCCATCCTTCAGCATGGCCGACTGATTCGCGCCGTTGCTAATGAAGACAGCCTTCAGATCGGGTACATATTCGAAAGCATGATAGACATGCCGCGGGCACGGAGTCGGCTCCTTATCGTTTTCGGGCAGGGCGAGGGTGCGATATCC
>CAMAUE010000149.1 GCA_945861245.1 Singulisphaera sp. GP187 | reverse complement strand
GTACATCATCGAGTTCGACGAGCCTTCGGCGGACGTCGCCGCGGGCTTTCGGTTTTTCCGCGGTCGATCGTCGTCATCATCATCGTCATCTTTCTCGCGTTTCTTCGTGGCGTTGACCTTGGGCGGCGTCGCCTTGACGTTCTTATCCGTTGCCGACTTCGTCACGGCAGGCGGCCCGGCTTGAATCCCATCCTTGGCCAGACTAGTCTTGGCCCCACCCGCACCGGCGAGTTTCGTCTTCTCAGTGGATTTCGGCTTCACGCCGGCAGGCTGAATCAGGAAATGGCAAATCTTGCACGGCGTCTCCTTGTCCGCGCGGCCGTCGTCGATGTTCTGCTTATGCGTACAACGGGGACATTCGACAGTGACGGCCATGATGCAACCCTCGCATTCTGCTTGCCTGCTTTGGATGCAGAATGTACGACCTGGTCAACCTCAAGTGATACGAAACGGTGGGTTGATGATACCCGATCTGATTGAAGTCGCCACTGCAAATTGGTCGGCGCCGATTCCAGCATGAGGTACGAAAACGCGAAGTTCTGGCATGCCTGATTTCCACTTGCGGCTTAGCGCTCGGATAATCCGGCGTGAGCGCTACGCCGCAGGCGGGAAACGAGATTTTACGGATCCTCGTCGCCGTAAGTCGCCTTGGAGTAAGTTGGAATGTGTGGTAAAATGTTTGGATGCGGAACAAAGGTTGAAGGCCAACACGAAATGATTTCCACAACGATAGCCGCCACCGAGCCCAATCCACAGCGCTCAAAGCTTTGCGATCTCGCCGGCGCCGAGCTGCTTACGCATTACGAACGTCTGCTCAGCAACGAATCGATCCGTTGGGCGGCGGAATACAAGAAAATCCGCCTACTCGGCAAGGGCGGGCAGGGCGTCGTTTATCTTAGCGAGCGCATCGGTACCGACCTGTTCCGCCTGCCAGTCGCATTGAAGATCTTCTCGCCCGAAAGCTATCGCGACGCCTCGGCCTACAGCGACGACATGGCCCGCATTGCCGAGATCGCTTCGCGCGTCGCGCTGATCCAGCACGACAATATCATCGATCTGCACAACTTTATCGAATACGCCGGCATCCGCATCATGGTCATGGAGTGGGTCGATGGCTTTGACCTACGTGATTTGCTTACCCACGAAATCTATGAACAATCGCGTGCTCGCCTCAGCCCCGAGCGTTGGGCCTACGTCAACAAAGTCATTCTCAGCGACGGCCCGCGTCAGCTTCGCTTCAAGCCGGGCATCGCCATTCAGGTTCTGCGCGAATGTCTCGCCGGCCTTGCAGCGCTGCATCGCGATGGTATCGTTCATGGCGATCTGAAGCCCGGCAATATCATGGTGAAACGGACGGGCAACGCCAAGATCATCGACATCGGCTCGGCCATGGATCTCGACCAGGCCCAGAACCGCCGCATGTGGTCGCCGGCTTACACCGCGCCGGAAGTGCTGAAAGGCGAAAAAAGCACCCGGCAATCCGACCTCGCCAGCCTCGGCTATGTGCTGATCGAGATGCTGTCGGGCCAAAATCCATTCGACGGACTGAACGACTATTCCTCACTCCTGTCAGCCAAACTGGATGTGGACAAACGCCTGAAGAGCCTGCTTCCGGCTGATGTGAGTACCAATGAGATGCTGCTGCACCTCTGCGAAAAGCTGATCGCGCCGGACCCGGCGAACCGATTCGCGGACGCCCAGGCCGCCGATCTCGACCGCAAAGGCGCCGCCGACTTCCATCGCCAACTTGTCAAAGGCGACCTGGCCAGCGAATACGAACACGACCTGCGCGTATGGCTGGAAGAACTGGCCTAAACGTATAGCCATTTTCAGGGCAGTCAGAGCCGCGCACGTAGTAAGCCGTTCAAAAACCGCTTACTTCGTGCGCAGCTCTGACATAACATTCGATTAATCCCATCCGCGAAGCTCGGCGATTGTTTCTTCGATACACCATTCCGCAACATTCTCACTCGATGCGAACCGCACGCGCTCGGCACGATAAGCGAGAATCGCACGCCAATCACGCAGTGCACGCAGGCGACCGAATAGCCACGGCATAAGCGTTCCTTCCTCGTAGCGTCGCAGCATCTTGCCCGCCAAGATCGCTCCGTGTAAAAAAAACGCCCGTCGCAACGCATCGGTGGGAAGATTGCGCCAGAAGACGCGTTCCTCGTTGCACGATTGTCTTTCGATCAGTTTGCGCCCAACGACGCCATACGATGCCGAGACGTGATGCAACACGCGCGAGCCAGGCTCGAACATGGTGATATAGCCCGCTCGGTTCAGACGAAAGGCGAGTTCGACATCCTCAAAGTAGCTCCCGAAAGATTCTGGAAACAACCCGACGCGATCCAACGCTGTGCGCCGATAAAATCCCGCTGAGGCGCTTGCGCCGAACACCCGTCGGGGTGCAAGAAACTCCCAACCGAGCACTTGGCCCCGACCACGTTTGCCGGCGATTCCAGCGAAATGGTAGCGATCCCCCGCGGAGTCGATGTGCGCCCCATCAGGCCAGGTGAGCACGAGTGGCGCGACCGCTCCAACGGAGCGGTCCTCGAACCAACGCACCGGAGCCTCGGTCCAACTCGACTGCACCTCGGTGTCGTCGTTGAGCAGTTCGATGATGTCGCCTGCACTGGCGCGGATGCCCGCATTCGCCGCCTGCGCAAATCCCCCCCGACATTCGCGCCGCACAACCCGGACGCCCGCGAAATCGGCAGCAACCGCGCTCGCCGCCGCGCTCGGTGAAGCGTCATCGACCACCACGACTTCGCATCCCGCCGGCGCATGCCGCCGCACCGCCTGCAAACAAGCACGCAAGAGATCACTTCGCTGATGCGTCGGGATGATGATGGAAAGCATTCGGAGCAGTCCGTGGCCCGTGAAATTTTCGTGCTGACTACAGCCCTGACCGCGTACACCAATATGGATATGATTTCTCGGTAAACGCAACGTCCCTCATGCTACGGACCACGGACCACGGACTACGGACGAATATGTACTCCCCCATCCTCGCCACGTTAGGTTATGTGCTCTCGCCGGATGGAACGAAGGCGCTGATGATTCATCGCAACGCGCGTTCTGACGATGCGCATCTCGGCAAATACAACGGGCTGGGAGGAAAACTCGATGCGGACGAGGACATCATCGCAGGCATGAAACGCGAGATACTCGAGGAGGCAGGCATCGTCTGCGAATCGCTCGAACTTCGCGGAACCATTAGCTGGCCGGGGTTTGGCAGGAACGGCGAGGACTGGTTCGGGTTCGTCTTTCTCATCACAAAGTGGACCGGTTCGCCTTGGGAGAAGAACGCCGAAGGATCACTGGCCTGGATCGAACTGAGCACGGTCCTCGATTTGCCGTTGTGGGAAGGGGACCGCTTTTTCTTGCCGATGGTATTCGACCGAACCGTAGGCCAATTTCACGGTGTGATGCCCTATCACGACGGCAAGCCGGTGAATTGGCAGTTTAGCCGCTTGCCTTTGGCGAGCGCGACCTGTGTATCGTGCGATACCTGTTCGCGCTCGCCGAAAGCGAGCGGCTAAACGAAATCAGGCAATTATTAAGCCGCAAGCGGATTACGAAAAACAGCATTGGTCTGGTTGAAAATTCCAAGGTAACGGATCGGATATTGTCGCAGTTGGTGACCCAAGCGTGCCATCCATCATCCGGAAATTCGCGAGCACTCCCTTCGCGACGTGGATGTTCCACACGGACCGATTGTAACGATCCTACTAGATAAAACAGGGGAATGCAAAACATCACACCTATACAACATCATTGACGCCACCCTCAAAAGTCGACTTCCGAGGCTGAAGCGTAAGCGAGGCGGCCTGAATGCCTCGCTAACGCTTCAGCCTCCGACGGAAAATCGACTTTTGATGGGCGCGTCATCATTGAGACAAAACAATAATTGCGCTACCGCCAATAGTCCGTTCTTTCGTCGAGCGCGGGTTTTGGTCGCATCCGAATCATTCCTTTAGAATACATCGCGATAACCACGAAATCTGTGTATATAATTCATTATCGACGCAGTCACGCAAATAGGCATTCTCATCGAGCGACAAGGCGCGTGATCGCTGAGCCATTGGGACGTCAACCTTTCCCGTGATCTTTTCCAGTGGGAGTTTCGTAGTGAATCAAGATATCGATAGCATCCTGCGAAATTGGCAGTACAAGCAAGGCATCGCGCAGGCCCGATTGATCCAGGCGCAAGACGGCCGACAGTTGATTCAGCTGCGCGTCGATCTTGGCTTGTTACAAATGGAGACGACAGGCCGACCCGATGGCGAAAAGCCGCACGGACACGACACCTACTGCGACTACCTGCGTGAACAGGTTCGCCTATCGCGCAAGGACGGCCAGAAATTTACTCTAAGCGAAGAACAATGCCAGGAAGCCGACCGCGAGTTCCTGCAACACTACCATCGCCGAATGTGTTGGCTGGCTTTGAGGCAGTACGAACGCGCCGTGCGCGATGCCGATCATACATTAGCGTTCATGGACCTCGTTCGTCGGCATGCTCCGAATGAAGAGTATCTGGAAGCGCATGAGCAGTATCGCGGCTTCGTCCTCTTCCAACGCACGCAGGCGGCAGCCGCGCTGGAAGTCGAAAACAACTTACCCGAACAAGCGGTACGCGAAATTCAGGGCGGTTTGGACAAGCTACGCGACTTCTTCGTGCTGTACGAACGCGAAGCCGAGATGGACGACGACGGCATGGTTCGGCATCTCCGCCAGGTTGAGAAGGCCCTACGTGAGCAGTACCAGATTGACATGACGCTTGAGGAACAATTGCAAAAAGCGATCGCCGACGAAAATTACGAACGCGCCGCCGAGTTGCGCGATGCGCTTAAACAGCAAGAACGCGCGTAAGTGTAATTCGTTTAGCCGCTCGCCTTTGGCGAGCGCGACCTGAGTGCCGCGCGGGATAGGATCGCGCTCGCCAAAAGCGAGCGGCTAAACAAACCTTGAGAAACCTTCGCATGACCCTCTGTGATGCACGTTTGACGATACCACGCAACCGCCCTCGCCGCGCGGGTCGCAGCGTGCTTTCGTATGTATTTCCGATCGCGCTGTTGATGGTAGTCATCGGCGGCGTGGCGTGGGTTGCGCAAAACCTTCCGAAATGGCGTTCGCAGCCAGCTCGCATAGAGGCCCCGCCGAAGGCGACGAAATTGCTGGAATTCACCCGCGTCATCGCCCAGTGGGAGAACCCGGTTCAACCGCCGCCGGCAACCGGCGAATTGAAAGACGCGGGCTTTAACGCCAAGGATGTCGAAACGGGGACGACGGGTCATTACGATTTTTTCTTTAGGAACAGTTCCGACGTCGATGTCGAGCTTGTCTACTACACCAGCGCATGCGACTGCGCCAGCGTACAAGCACGGGCCGTGCCAGTGGCGGAATGGGTGCCCCTCGAAGCCCGTCATCGCGCCAAGCCGGCGGACGTACCGGACGACGAGAATGCACCGATGTGGACCACGTTGGCCAAGGATATTAAAGACGCCAAGGCCATGCTGGTGAAAGCCAACGAAGCGGGAATCGTCCGCGTCAACTGGGCCGTTCGCAAAGGGCCGGGAACGAATCTCCAGGTCATGCCCGCCATCTGGTTTCGTCCACTGGGCGACGGCGGGAAAACCGAAGCCCAGCGTCTGGCGGTGCCGATCATCGCCAATCTACCCGTCACCATCGATCCGCCGCGCGTCAACGTGGGAGAGCTTTCGCCCGGTTCGTCGGCACAGGCCGAGTTCCGCGTCTGGTCCTCGACACGCGATACGCTCGATTTGAAGTTTTCACCGCTCGACGCCTTTTTCAACATCAGCCTCAAACCGTTGACCAAGGCGGAATGCGCCAACCTCGAAGCCGCGATGAAGGCGCCAAGCAGCCCCGAAGACGCCAAACAGCCACCCAAGATCGGCTCGCGCGTACGGTCCGGCTACTATGTCACCGTCACCGCTCACGAATCCAAGGCAGGGCGACAACTCGATCAAGGCTCGTTCTACCGCAAACTCGACCTCATTCTCGACGGCGTCGTGGCACGCGAAATCAACGGCCCTGAAATCGTCGGACGCGTACAGGGCGACATCATCGTCGGCGGAACTGACGATCGGCGAAAGGTTTCTTTCGCGAGTTTTGATGCCAAAAACGGCGCGAGCAAGACGGTCGATTTGAGCGTGAATGACAAGGTCAAACTGGAGCCATTCACGCACATGCCGGCGTGGATCGAAGTCGAACTGCGTCGAACGGATGAGGTGCCGTCCGCGGGCCGACGTATCTGGAAGCTGAAAGTTACCGTCCCGCCCGATACGCCCGGCGCTCGCAGTTTCGACGAACCCGACGCCGTGGTTCTGCGCATCGTCGGCATGGAAAAACGTCTCATCCGCATCCCACTCGACGGTTCCGTGCGCGGACGCTGACGCTCGGATTGTTGGATTTCGCATTTTGAATTTGTTTCGTATTTTGTGTTTCGATTTTCGGTTTTCGTATTCACCTCCGATGCCTCGCTTGAATCGCGTTTTTTCATATCCTCTACCTGGACGCTTTTCCCTCGTTTCTTGTGAGGTTTCGTCATGATGCAATTTTCCTCCCGCGCAATGGCGTGCGGCCTGGCCTGGGTTCTACTTTCCTCACTCACATACGCACAGGAAGTGAACTCCCTGCTCGTCCGCATCAAGGCGGTAGGCAAGGAAGGCGTGAACAACGTCGATGTCAGCAAAGCCTGGAAGGACCTCGTCTCGCGCGGACCGGCCGTGCTGCCTGATGTCCTCGGCGGCATGGATGACGCCAATCCGATTGCCGTCAATTGGCTGCGTGCTGCGGTTGAATCGATTCAGGATCGCGCTTTGCAAGCCGGTCAGCCGATGCCAAAAACCAAAATCGAAGCGGTGCTCAACGACAAACGCCATTCGGGCCGAGCGCGACGATTGGCATACGAATGCCTCGTCCGCCTCGATCCGACGACGCCCGATCGGCTGCTGCCAAAAATGCTCGATGACCCCAGCTCCGAAATCCGCCGCGAGGCCATTGCTCGCAAGCTCGAGTCCGGCCTGAAGACGCCGAAGACCGACACGCCAGAGCACAAGCAGTTCTTGCAAGATCTGCTGCGTCTGGCTCGGGATCGCGATCAGATCGACAGCATCGCCGGCCAGCTGAAGAAGGCCGGTATTGAGATCGACCTCACCAAACACTACGGCTTCGTGACTCGCTGGTTTTTGATCGGGCCGTTCGACAATACTAAAGGCATCGGCTTCAACAGCATCTATCCACCGGAAAAGGGCTTCGAGATCAAAGCGAATTACCCAGGCAAAGGCAACACGCCCGTCGCCTGGCGCGACCACGTTACAGACAAAACGCTTGGCCTGGTCGATCTCAACGAAGCGGTCGGCAAGCTCAAAGGCGCCGTTGTGTATGCCTACGCCGCCGTCTCAACAGAGTCCGAACGCCCCGTCGAAATTCGCTGCGGCAGCAACAACGCCGTGCGCATCTGGCTGAACGGCAAGGAAATCTATTTCCGCGATGAATACCATCATGGCTTTCAGATGGATCAACATGTCGGCAAAGGCAATTTCAAAGCAGGCCGCAATGAGATTCTGATCAAGGTCTGTCAGAACGAACAGACCGATTCGTGGGCTCAGCAATGGTCGTTTCAGCTGCGCATCTGCGACGATCTCGGCGGCGCCGTGCCGATCGCGAATATCACGGAGAAGGTGAAGTAACGAAATCCGTATTCCGCTCGCAGCTTAGCGCTCGCGTGGGATATTCCGAGCGCTAAGCCGCAAGCGGAAAATAATAAAGGGGACGCAATGATCCGATACCTAACCATCATGACGATATTTCTCTGCACCGCACTTGTTCACGCCGACGACGCGACGCAGTTTCGCGGCAATGGCGGGACGGGCGTCTCAAGAGAGAAAAACCTGCCGACCAAATGGAGCTTGACCGAAAACCTGCGATGGAAGGCGGCGCTGCCGGGCCGTGGGTTGTCGAACCCCGTCATCGCCGGTGGACGTGTATATGTGACGGCGACCTCGGCCTATGAACAGAAACGCGAAGTCGTCGTCTGCTTCGACGTCAATACCGGCAAGAAAATGTGGGAGCGCCAGGTTTGGGCCACGGGCACGACGTTATGCCACAAGAAAACGAACATGGCCGCCCCGACACCGGCAACCGACGGGGAACGTGTGTACGCTCTGTTCGCGACGGGCGATCTCGTTTGCTACGACCGCGACGGCGACCTCGTCTGGTACCGCTCGCTCGTCAGCGATTATCCGACCGTGGGCAACAACGTCGGCATGGCTTCCTCGCCGACAATCTGGAAAGACCTGATCCTCATCAGCATGGAAAACGCCGGCGAGTCGTTTGCCGTCGCCATCGACAAACGCACCGGCGAAAACCGCTGGCGCATCGAGCGCCCTCGCGGCATCAACTGGGTCAGCCCCATCGTCCTTGAAAATGGCACACAGGCCGACGTTATCTTTCAAGGCCCGACCGGTATCGAAGCGCACGACCCCTACACCGGCAAAAAGAAGTGGCACACCCCCGAGTTGCGCCACGCCGGCTACGCGTCCGTTACCGCAGGCGATGGCGTCGTTTACGCACCCAGCGGCAAATTCACGGCGCTCCGGCCCATAGCCGGCAAAAGCGAACCCGAAATCCTTTGGCAGTCGATCAAGCTCCGGCCCAGCTACTGCTCGCCCGTCGCTCACGGCGGATTCGTTTACGTGGTCAACGGCAATGGCGTCGTCAACTGCGCCGACGCCAAGAACGGCGACGTCCTCTGGACTCATCGCGTTGATGGCCCATTCACCGCCTCGCCGCTCCTCGCCGACGGCAAACTCTTCATCGTCAACGAAGCCGGCGTTACCACCGTCATGCAAACCGGCAGGGAAGCAAAAGTCCTTGCCGCGAACCCGATCAACGACACCATCCTGGCCACGCCCGTCGCAGCAGATGGCGCGATCTTCCTGCGTTCCGATGGCATGTTGTACTGCATTAGCGCGAAGTGATTCCCGCATTCGTCGCGCGACGGGGAATGTCGCATTTCCGGATCGATCAAACAATTCCGAGCCGCGACCGTCAGGAAGCGGCCGACAAGATCCGCACGGCACTAGTCGACCGCTCCCTGACGGTCGCGGCTCGGAAAAGCGCCAACCTGTTCGCCGGCGGCATGTATCTCGGAAGCGTGTTGTCGCACCTTCTCTAGCGCAACAACCAACTCCAACACACTCGCGGTCGATTCAAGTAAGAGCGGATGATGCAGCATCACGCAGCCAGCATGCGCACCCTCCGCTTCTGTCAGCGTCGAACCTTGGCGAAATCGTCGTGGCGAGCGCGTGCGATGCGCCGCCTCGAAGCCTTCGTCGAGCGCGAAACCCTCGGCTCGCATCGCACGAATGAATCGTTCACGCGACAAACCGAAGGCGGTGGCGTCATACTGGATGCCAACCTTATAAAACGCCGGGAGATCGTCCGCAGCTGGGAGTCGCCCAGCGCAAAACAACTGCACACCGATGGAGCCTCGCAGTGCTTCGATAAGCGCCTGAACGTTCTTCCAGCGATGCTCGTTTCTCTCGTCCAATTTCTCACACTGAGGCAACAAGAGCGCCGCCTGCAATTCGCTTAACGGACAAACGATGTTGCCTGCCCGCAGCAAATGGTTGCGGGCACGCTGTGCAATTTGCGCGTTGTTCGTCAGCAGGGCACCGCCACGACCTGCGGTCAACAACTTCGAGCCGCCGAAACTGAGCACGCCGACATAACCCCACGATCCCGCACGTCGGCCTGCGATCATCGCGCCGGGACATTGGGCGGCATCCTCAACGACCGATAGCCCGCGTTCCTTGGCGAACTCCATAAGTTGCGACATCGCCACGCAGCCGCCGTGCAGGTGAGATGCGAGGATCGCTTTGGTCTTCGGCCCGATGGCTTCACGCACGGCAGCAAGCGACAGGTTCCAGTCACTCGGCTCGACATTGACGAGAACAGGCGTCGCTCCGACGGCATGAATGCTCAAGAAGTTGCCGGGATAATCGTAGTCGGCCAGGATGACTTCATCGCCTGCGTCTATGCCCAAAGCACGGAGTCCGAGTTCGACGGCATAGTTGCCGCTGCCGCACAGAAACACATGTTCGACGTGGTGATACTCTTTCAACCAATTCTCAAGTCGCTCGCAGAAGCCGGCCTGATAGCGGCCCCACCAGCCTTCTCGGTAGGCGTTTTGTAGCACGTCAAGGATGTCGGGATCGGTGCAAGGCCAGGCAGGCGGGCCTTGTGGTCGAACCGGATTACCGCCCAAAACCGCAGGTAATGTCACGCGCAGGCTCCTTTCGCCAATACCGCTGGTTTACGCCTCTTCGCCCGTTTGCCAACTCCCGCGCCGATTGCCCTTGCATTCAACGAGGACAATCGGCACAGTACAGGTACTACGAATTCCGCTTGCGGCTTAGCGCTCGCGTGGCGCCATGTGAGCGCTAAGCCGCAAGCGGAATACCCCCGGAAAGGATTCCGCATGCGCGTGTTTTTCAGTGTCGGCGAGCCGAGCGGCGATGTGCATGGCGCCAACCTCATCCGCGCCCTACGCGAACGGGATCCCAATCTCGACGCCGTCGGGTTCGGCGGCGATCGCATGGCGGCGGCGGGTTGCGATCTGCACTTTCCACTTTGCAACAATGCCATCATGGGCCTGTCGCGCGTCTTGGTGGCACTGCCTCATTTCCTCAGCCTGCTCTCTGAGGCCGATCGCTACTTCCGCCACCATCGACCCGACGCTGTCGTGCTGATCGATTACCCCGGCTTCAATTGGTGGATCGCCCGACGCGCGAAGTTTCATGGCATCCCGGTATTCTACTTCGTGCCGCCGCAAATCTGGGGCTGGATGAGCTGGCGCGTGAACAAGATGCGCAAGTTCGTCGATCATGTGCTCTGCTCGCTGCCGTTTGAGAAGGAATGGTACCGCGAACGCGGCGTGCAGGCGGAATACGTTGGCCATCCGTTCTTCGATGAATGCCCGCGCCAGCGTCTTGATCCGGAATTCATGGCCAACGAACGCGCGTCAGGCCATACGCTCATCGGCATCCTGCCCGGCTCACGCACCATGGAGGTCGAGAACAACCTCGCCTACCAACTGCAAGCTGCCGAGCGTATCCACCGCGAGCATCCCGAGACGCGATTTCTCATCGCCAGCTACAAAGAATCGCAACGCATCATGGCCAACAAGATGCTGAAAAAGCACCCTGCCTTGCCCGCTCGGACGTTCGTTGGCCGCACGCCGGAGATCATCGAGTTGTCCAAAGCATGCATCTCGGTATCGGGGTCCGTGTCGCTCGAACTGCTGTATCGCGCGAAGCCGACGGCAATCGTGTATTATCTCGGACCGATCATGACGGGCATTGTACGCAGCCTGGTCTCGGTGAACGCAATCACGCTCGTAAATCTGCTCGCGGAAAAGATGCTGTACCCGGAATTCGCAGGCTCGCGGATCGACCCGAATGCGATCGCGAATGCCGTGCTACATTGGCTGAACGATGAAGCTGCGTATCAATCGCTGTGCAGTGAATTGCTGGCCCTGCGCGATCGCGTCGGAGCGCCCGGAGCGTGTGACCGGGCGGCAGACCGCATCGTCGAGGCAGTTGCGAGACGATCACGCAGACGACTCGCGGCGTGATACTGAACAGGCCAGTCAATCAAATTTGAACCCCAGAGGCACAGAGGACACAGAGAAAATTCGAAGAGGGAGGATGAGGAAGCCAGACCGGATCGTGAAATATTCCCTTCACTATTCTGCGCATTTCCTCTGTGTCCTCTGTGCCTCTGTGGTTCAATTGAATTTGCCTGACACCGATTCCTTAAGTTGATGCCAATGGGGTTCGGAGTACCTCGCCCTTGAGCTTGCATTTCACCGCATCTCCGCGACGAGCGCGCGCAGAAACGGTTCCGCATCCGTGACGACACCGACGGTTTGATGGCTGCCGCGGTCGGCGAGTTTGGTCACCGTCGCGGGGTTGATGTCGACGCAGGCGACACGGACCCAGGCTGGCAGCAGGTTGCCTGTCGCGATCGAGTGCAGCATCGTCGCCATCATGAGACAGAAGCCGACGCCTTTGACCTTCTCTCGCATGGCGTCTTGGGCGACAAGCGAATCGGTGATGACTTCGGGGAGCGGGCCGTCATCGCGGATGCTGCCAGCGAGGACGTAGGGAATTTGATGCTGCACGCACTCGAACATGATGCCGCTCTTGAGCACGTTTTGTTTCACCGCTGACTCGATCCCGCCCAGCCTGCGAATGGTATTGATGGCCCGCAGATGGTGCTCATGCCCTTCCTCCGCCGGTAGACCGCGGTCCAGCCAAACGCCGAGGCTCGTGCCGAAGAGGGCCTGCTCGATATCATGCGTCGCCAGGGCGTTGCCGGCGAAGAGCACGTCGAGATAGCCAAGGCGGATCAACTCGCAGATATGCTCGACGCCGCCCGTGTGCACGACGGCGGGGCCGAGCACCGCTAGAATCTTCTCGCCGCTGGCCTTGGCGCGTTTCATGGCGGCGGCGATCTCGCGCACCGTCACGCCCTTGGGTTTCTCGCTCGACACGGCGCTCGACATGAACTCGAACAGGCTCGTCCGCGCCGCCGTCTCCGCCGGAAGCACGCGCACGCCCTGATGCCCGACGACGATGGCGTCGCCCGTTTTCACATGCAGCATGGCAATGCAGCGGGCGGTCTTGTTCTTCACGTCGAGCACGATGCCGCAGTCCATCTCTTGATCGTCAACGTCGATCCATTCCTTGGCGATGCGCACCTGCGTGCGGTAGTTGGTAGTGCTGTAAAAACGCACGGGAAAGGCCGCGTTCATGTCGGCGGGTTCGATTTCGCAATCTCGCTGCACCAGCGGGTCGGCTCCGTGCTCGTGCACCGCCCGGAGAATGTCGTCGAGCCGATCCTGCGTGTCGGCCTTGATCTCGATGCGGGCATGGCTCGGATCGATCTGCCGTTTGCCGAGCGTGATTTCCTTGATGACATACGTCCCGCCGCGCGTGAGGATCTCGTCGAGCACCTTGGGCAAGAGCAACGAGTCGATGATATGACCCTGGAGTTCGATGTCTTCAACGATCGGTTTCGACTTCGCCATGGCCTGGCCTCCGGGAGAGTAGGGTGGACACGAGTCATTTTAGCACATGCGGTGGTTTGTTGCCCTCTCGTGCCGCGAGAGGATTGCCCTGGAATACCGAGCACGGCCGAATTGTTGCGAATTCCATTACAACGTTCGTGGCGTCGATTTTTTCGTTATCATGTCCGCTTTTCGGCAGTGTTGGCCATATTGATGGTGAAAGCGCACAACCCTGAAAAACGTTGGCCTACGAATCAACGACGTTTTGGTGGACTGGAATATTTGAAAAATGGAAAGGTCCGCAGAAAACTCTTGCACGTTCTTGGCCCTGCGCTTTATACTACGATTAGGACGCTAGAGGCCTTTTGATTCGACCAACCCGGGCCTAGTTTTGACGAGCAGCGAAAGTGCATGCTGATCGTGAACTAGCCCTTCACATCCAACGGGAGAATAGACCATGGCAGACGTTGATGCAGCTCTTCTCAAAGGACTCAAGGCAGCCAAGAGTAAGAAGCAGTTCTTCGCCTTCATTCCCAAAGGTGGTTCGGACGGAAAATTGATCGTCCAGAAGACCAAGATTAAGCCGGCCGATATCGCCGCGGCCAAGAAGGAAATCGGCGGCGGCATGCCGGTGACCGGAAAATGCCTTGGCCCGATCACCGATATGATTTTCACGACGGCCAAACCGGCACCCGCCACGCTAGCAAACTGTCTCAAGGTCGTCACCGGACGTGACGCGGGAATTAGAGTCGTCGCGACTTTCCAGCTGGCCGCCGACGCCGATGCGGAAGAGCCTGAGGGCGAAAGCGAGGGGGTTAGTGCACCAGGCAGCGAGGCCCAATCCGGCGCGGTCGTCGGTGCTGCCCCGCCGGCACCTCCGATCGTTTCTCCAGGAGACCCGGCATCGGGCCAGGCTGCGGATGCGGCAACCGCCGTTCCAGAGGCGCCACCCACTCCGCCGCGAGTCGATGTCGATCTTCCCCGCTGGACCGCCGCTCGGCAGGGTGCCATCAACGCCCTGAAGGCCCTCGCCGCGAAAGTCGCCGCCACCAGGCACGGTGACGCTGCCGGTGTCGTCAAGGAAATCGCCGCTCTGATTGGAAGACTGCCCGCCAATCCGCAGCCGAATCAGATCGACGCGCTCAAGGCGATGATCACTTCCGACGACGCCATCACAGCCGCAGAAGAGAGTCCCAAACACTTTCACGACGTGGTCATCCGTCAGCCGTTGTTGGACTCGCTTGAACTGTTGCGCAGCTAAGTAAATCAAATCCAAGCCCAGGGGTGAGGTCACGGCCAGCGCGCATAACTGGGCAGTTTGAGGGGCTTGCGCTATAGCGGCCTTCTCCATATCTGTGAGTCATGGCCATCGACTTGCTGTACGTCGCTTTCTGACATGCAGAGGTCGGTTGCTGATCTCACGGATGTCTCTCATGAC
>CAMAUE010000148.1 GCA_945861245.1 Singulisphaera sp. GP187 | reverse complement strand
TTTTTGCCTCCAACAACTTTGCTTCGACTTCTTGCTGTGCAGACAATGTGATGCGTGACATGTCAGTGCTCCAAATGTGTTTTTCCACGAAACCATTCTTGGCACTGACTGGTGTACAAAAATACTACCAACTATTCAGCTGCTTACCCGAATTCAGGGAAACCCACATTTTTTGCTGCGATAAACCGAAAATGTCGATATAATGAATGCCTACACCGATTTCTCGCTGGGGGGCATCATGCACGTAATATCTCGTCGCAATCTACTCCAACTTGGCGGGGCCGGCCTCGTCGGGCTGACGCTTCCCAAACTGCTTGCCGCCGACGTGGATAATCGCCGCGCCAATCGCACCGTGCGGGCGAAGAACGTCATCTTTATTTGGCAGCAAGGCGGTCCGCCGCACCAAGACATGTGGGACATGAAGCCGCTTGCATCGTCCGATACACGCAGCGAGTTCAGCCCGATCTCGACGACCATCCCCGGCTACACCGTTTGCGAACTGATGCCGAAGTTGTCGCAACTCGTGCAGCACATGACGATCCTTCGTGGCGTCAACCACCATATTCCCGATCACAATCCGGGCAGCATGTTCATGCTCGGCAGCGGCAACCCGCCGAACCCGACGATCTTTCATCCGACCTGGTCGGCCGTCGTCAAGCGTGAAAGCGAAACGCTGCCCGGCATCCCGACCGCCGTGGCGATTCCGTCCGAGCCAAGCGAAGGTCCCGGCGCCGGCTTCCTCGGGGCGGCGTATCAATCGTTCGCCACGCAGGCCGATCCAAATGAACGCGATTTTCGTGTCCGCGCCCTGGCGATGCCGCGCGATATCGATCTAAGCCGTATCGAACGCCGCCGGCAGCTGCTTGACGATACGAACCGAGCCTTCGATGTGCTTACGGAACGCCCCGATGTACTCCGCGGCTTCGACCGCTTCCATCAGGAGGCCCACGCGATCATCCAATCGCCGACGACGCGCCGGGCGTTCGATGTCGAACAGGAATCCGCAACGATGCGCGATCGCTATGGCCGCACCAAGCTAGGCCAGCGCCTCATGCTCGCGCGGCGACTCGTCGAATCGGGCGTGCGCTTCGTCACGATTAGCGAACCGACAGGTTGGGATACACACGAGGGGAATTTCCGCCGGCTGCGTGAGAATCTGCCGGTGGTTGATCAGGGCGTAAGCGCGTTGATCGAAGATTTGCGCGATCGCGGCATGTTGCAAGACACGCTCGTGATGATGTTCGGCGAGTTTGGCCGAACGCCGAAAATTAACGTCCAGGCCGGCCGCGACCATTGGCCCCAGGCGATGTCAATCGTGCTCGCCGGCGGCGGCGCCCCTGCGGGCTTGATCTATGGCACGACCGATCGCAACGGCGCCTACGTCACCGACCGCAGCCACAGTCCCGCCGACTTCGCCTGCACCATCTACAACCTGCTGGGCATCGACCCGCACAAGTATTACCCTGCCGGGAACGGTCAGCCGACACCAATCGTCCGCGACGGCGAACCGATCCTCGCGGTGATTGGGTAGCCCTCGTTTACGTTTAGCGCTCGCTGGATACTTCGATGGCAAGGCATTCAGAGAGCGCTAAACGTAAACAAACAGCATATCCATCACGCATTCACATGTCCCGCATCCATGCGTCGGCGTTCCACGAACGGATCGCTCAACAGGAAATTCAGCAGTGTGATGTTCGTGTGTTCGTTGCACAGCGAAGCCTGATCGGCATCCACAGCTCGCTTCGGATGCGACATGCTGTGAATCAAGTGCTGGATGATGCCACGCGTTTGCACCTCGGACCAATCACCGACGATGTCCATGCCGGCCAGTTCATCACTTGATGCTTTCAGGAAGAATTGCAGCACCTCGCGAACCTCTTGCATATCGAGATGCCCCGCATCCCAGTTCGTAATCGATTCGGGCAGCCAGAGCACATTCTTGTCGAGCGACACGTACAAAGGCCAACGGTCGAGGTCGTCCAGGTAGGGCGAGATCACGTCCTCAAGCCGTTCGCTATCGATTATCGCTTCGGGCCGAGCACGCAGCGGTTGGTGAGGCGTGTGTTTCCAGAATCCCGTATTGAACGTGCGGACCGCCGGCAGTGTGACGATCTTGCCGGATCGCAGCGCATCGGTTGGCGCAAGCCAGCGTGTCCTGTTGTCGAAGCCGCGATCGCCGCCGACGTGGAAGATTCGACGGACGTTGTGCAGCTTGGCGGCATGATTCAGCCAAGAACCGCAATGCAACATCGGCGAACCGCCGACCCAATCGGAGTGATTGTCAAGCACGAGCAGATTGAATGGTTGGTTGATGCGGCGAAGCAACGCGAGTGTGAGATGATGAAAATCACCCGAGCCAAGCAGATGGATCGCTGGGCCGGCATCGTGATCGATCAATCGATCCAATCGTTGTTCAAAACGAAAGAATCGCGACCAGCGGCAAGCGAGGCGCAAACTCGGCCCCGTCCGGCGCATGTCGATCACTTCGGGCCGAAACGCTCGTATCAAACGTTCCTGCGAGGTGACGCTACCATCCAAATCGATTACGCGCACGCGCATAACTTGCTCCGCATGAATTCCGTTCATCCGTTGGCGGGGCATGGTAGCGAGTTCACGCAATAATACAAGCGGAAGTTGCGGCGGTGGATTCGCACGGTGAATCCAAAGTATACGGTCGGTTGAAAAAATCTCACACAAAGGCACAAAGAGAATAAAGTGAACAAAGCACGAATAACCGTTGCCGAACTTTCCCCCTCTCGCTTTGCGCCTTTGCGTGAGATATTCTGCCCCTTTACGCAGCGTGGCTCATTGCGTTAAAGAGGTTGCGTTCGAGAAAATCCATCACGAGCCGTTGATACGTCTCGCCGCCGCGCGAAAAAACATCATCATGCCCGGCACCGGCGATCACGGCGAATTGGCTGGAGTTGGGGATTTGGGCGGCCATGCGTTCGGCATCCTCAGGCGTAGCATGGAGGTCCTCGGAACCGGTTAACAATAAGACGGGCGTCGAGGCGAGGTCGGCAATTCGGGCGATCGGGGCAGCATCTCTGATTCGCATCCCAAGCCGTTTTTCGGTGATCCACACGATTGCGTGGCGAAAGTAGCGAACCCAACCAGGATAGCCGCACCCAATGCGACTGTCGAACGCCATCGCCAGGTCGAGGTAAAGATTTTCCAGCACGATCGCATCATACGACCGTGCCGCTTCGCCAGCATAACACAACGCGGCTGCGCCCATGGAGCGACCCAGCGCCGCCCTCGGTTGTCCTGGCCAACGCTCGACGACGAAGCGTGCGATGGCCAAGGCGTCGTTGCGTTCATGCCAACCGAAACTCGTGAGGTGTCCTTCGCTCTCGCCGTGTGCGCGATGATCGAATATCACACAGCGAAATCCAAGTTGGGCCAACCAAGGGACGCGGTCAACCATATGGAGTCGGCACTCGCGCATGCCGTGATGCAGCACAATGGTCGCCCGCGGATTCAATGGCTCGATGCACCAACCATGCAAACGAACCTTATCGTCCGTCGTCGTTTCGAGCGATTCGAGTTTAAGATCAGGAGGCAGCGAAGGCAAAGTGATTGGGATCGCCGTGCGGTGCGTCAACCAGTGCGAAATAGTATACGCAACCGCCACATACCCGACGCCCGTGGCTATCGTCGGGACAGGCCAAATTTCGTGAAACCAATTTGCATAGGGTGATGGCGCTGCCATGACAGTCGCCTCCGTTGGTGCTGAGCGTTGTGTTTATGTGTATTACCATCGGCCCAAGTTGTGCAGCTATTGAGCGAAATTCACGCCGACTTCATGGAGTTCACGGAATCGAACATACATTGTTTAGCCGCGACGCGAAGCGGAGCACGCTGGCCGCATTCCGCGCTCCGCTAGCGCGTCGCGGCTAAACATTTCATTTTGGTTGCGGTCACGCGACTCGGCGTTGGTCTTCGTTGGCTACAGGAACGGCGGCGCTTGATGCAGAGTTCGTGAAAACAATCACAAGCCAGCCGGCCAGGACACCCACGACGGCAACCAGGCCGACGGGAAACATCGCCGATTCGCCCCAGAGATCGCGTGCTTGGCCCATGGCTGCGGCACCGAGTTGGCTGCCGATGCATTCGATCGCGAGGTACCAAGCATAGGCACGCGCGAGACCGGCTTCCGACGTGCGCTCGCCGAGAAGTGCTAGGCCCAACGGATACATCGCGCCGGAACAGGCGCCGAAGCAGAACAGCACGCTCGCCAGCGCGATGGAATCGGTCAGCAGCGGCATCGCCAGTAGGCCGACCGCAACGACGGCATAGCACAGGAGCAGCGTCGGCGTTTTCCCCCAACGATCAGCGAACCACGACACGGGAACCTGGCAGAGGATCACGCCGACCATCGTTGCGCCCATTAGCAATCCGGTCGTTTCCGCCGAGAAGCCGCGAGCGCCGATCAAGAACGACGAGAGAAATGCCAGCATGCCGCCTTCGAGAAAACCTTGGCACCACGCTGTGCCGAAACTGAGATAGTTGGCACGCCAATCGAGTACGGACGTGATCTCTGCTTCGTGGCTGTTATCAAACGGAACCTTGAGTCCCGCACCGATCGCGCCTGCCGCCAGGATCGCTGTGCAACCGCCGAGCGGAAATATCCACGCCGCCGTCGCTTCGAGCAACCCCAAGCCGCTGCCGATGCCGAGCGCTCCGCCAAGCGTGAGAGCGACGCAATAACAGGCGAAATTACGCGCCTTGTGCATGGTCGGCGAATATCGGCTGACGATCGTCTCCAACGGCACTAGGCTAAGCGCGCCCGCACAGCCATTGGCGAACCGTAGGACATAGCCCGCCCATACCACATCGACACACGGGAAAACCGCCAAGGTCAGACCCGACGCAAACAACCCGCCGACCGAACAGGCCAACAGGCCGAATCGGCGTGCCAACGTCGGCACGGCGAACGACGCCACGGCCAGGCCGAGGTAGTAGAACGAGTGGTTCAGCCCGATGACCGACTCCGACTCGCCGTGTGCGCGTAGCCAGTGCGTGACGCTCTGCGACCCCAGCCCAAAGCTGAACGCCCAGAGCGCCGTCGCTGCGCAAATCACCGTCAGTCGTCCGTTGCCGAGCTGCAACACAAATCTCCGACCTGTCAAATTTCGCGCGAAGGTGCGCTATCTTCGTTATCGGATCGGCAGGACCGTTAAATGCAAGAAAATCCGCAAAGTTTTACAGCGATGTGACAGTGAGCGAAGACCACGGTTCCGAGGCCTTGTCAGAGCCGCGCACGCAGTAAGCGGTTTTAGATGATAACCGCTTACTGCGTGCGCGGCTCTGGCACGATTGCAAACGCGGTCCATGCGTTGCTCAAGGATTTAATCGCGGCATCGATCGGCTCGGCGATCAGGCGGTCGCCGGCGCGCCGCACCAGCTTCAACCGCTCCAGCTTGGAGAGCGCGTCTTTGATCTCGAAATCGACCTTCAAGCCCGCCAATCGCTCGATATCGTTCTCCACGAAAGTGTCCAGCTCCGCAGCAGTCCAACCTGTGGCTCCGGCGTGTCGCCAAAGGTAGTAGTAGCCCAGGATTGCTTCGCGGCATTCCTGCTCCTCGGCTTCATCGAGTATGACCGAGAGCACCGTCTGATTGCTGCCGAGGGTCTGGTAAAAAAGGCTCTGGGTAAGCCGAAGGTAAAAGTGGTTGCGCGTGCTTTGGTAGCCGTACCATTGCTTATATCCGTAGCCGAGCAACGCGATGGCCGGGCCGAGGATGATATTGCTGCTGAAGCGTGCGATCGCGAGGATTTCATGCAGGAGGTTGTAAGCGATCCACGCCCCACTACCAATAAGCGACGAGCCGAGCTGCACGCGATTGAACGCCGGCATTTTTAGATATGCGCCGGGAAAGAGCATCTCGATATCCATCGTTGGGATATCTTTGAAAAGCTTCAGATAGATTCGGGTTGTGTCGATCTCGGCAGGCACACGCTTGCTGGGTCGCAGCTTGACCAGCAGAACAAGTCGGGTGAATTTGGGAAACGCGATTTCTCGCTTCCGCCAAAAGCGATACCAGTGCCGGATCGGCCGCGACCCGACGGTATCGCCACGCACGTAGACTTCGAGCATTTCGAAGATGCCGAAATCAACGTCCATGTTCAAGCCCCAGGCGCTGACGCCGTTGGCCGTCGCCTTGATCTCGTCGAGCGTCAGGCGATGGAAGTTCGCGCGTTCCATCAGAAAGGTGAAGCGTTCGAGAAATGGCTCGGCGGCAGCTGGCGGCGCGCTCGAATGAATCGAGCCGAGATCCGGATCGAACGGAGCGTAGTGATCCTTCAATTCATTCAGAAGGCTGTGAAATTCGTGATGGAACACCGAGGCGAGGAGGGAGTGCAGACGCCGCAGTTGATCGCATTCGGCTTTCTCGCCCCCGATATCCCTCAGAAGCAACGCAAGCAATTCACGCTGCCGAATCGGAATGAAGTGCTCGCGGACCATGTCCTCCGCCATGGTGATGATCCTTTCCGGAAGCTAACCGATTGCGCAAGCGAAGGGCTACATAATTCGTCATATGCACGCCTGGAAGTTGCGCTCTTTTCTTTGTGCTTCAAATACAAAGATAAATAGTAAATAGTAAACGAGAAATTACCAAGTGAGTTGCAAGAACGATGAACCGTATTCGTGGCCTCTCACCATTTATCATTCACTATTTATCGTTGCATTTTTTGGCGTTCGCTGAATACCGACGCTATGCTTTGGTCTAACAATGCGCAACTTCAAAACTTGCGTGCTCGGCAAACGGGTTGATTTTTCGGCGGACGGACGGTTACTGTCCCATCGCTTCCAGGCGATCGTCGTCGGATTGTACGAGTTGCTCGATTAGCCGATTGAGCTCATCGAGAATCAGCCCGACGCGATCCGGGCGATCTTTCGGGTCGTATTCCAAACTGCGATTGATGATCGTCGCCAGCATCGGCGGCAACGCCGGGATCAGTTCCTCGGGTGGTTCGTACATGCTGCGAAATAGCTTGCGGTTCATGGCCGGGCCGTCCGGATCGGGTACGGTGCTCGGCGGCAGCTTGCCCGTTATCAAACGGTACATCGTCGCGCCGAAGTTGTAGATGTCAGTTTTTTCGTTGGCGATACTGTGCTTCGATTGCTCGGGCGCCATGTACTCCGGAGTGCCTTGCACGCGATCCTTCGATTCACCCTTGATCCAGGCCAGGCCATAATCGAGAATCTTCACTTCGCCCGCTCGGCTGAGCATGATATTGTTCGGCTTGAGGTCGGAATGATGTACGCCGCGACGGTGCATGTGCATCAAGCCCGCGGCGATTTTTGCGAAGACCTGTACAAGCCGAGCATGCGAAAGCTTCATCGTCTGATCGAGCGTTTTGCCGTTGATGTATTCGATGAGCAAGCTGGCCTTTTTGACGCGAAACAGCCAATTACGCTCGGTTTCGAGCGTGTAGATCTTGATGAGATTAACGTGTTTGAGCATTTGGCCCACGCGTAATTCATGCGCGGCTTGATCGTAGAACTTCATGTCCTCTTTATCGTCGATCGGCACGACCTTGAGCGCGAACTGGCGCTGATCGCTCTCACGGCGAATGTGGTAGATCGTGCTGTGCGCACCTTTGCCCAATTCGCCTATTATCTTGAACGTGCCGATGCTTTCTGCCATTTGTAAACCTGGTAATTCCGCTTGCGGCTTAGAGCTCACTCCACGCCGCGCGAGCGCTAAGCCGCAAGCGGCGAATCCTCTAACTGATATTATGAAAGGAGAGTAATGAAAACACCCAGCCGCTCCTTTCGGAGCGGATGATTCGCGACGAACGGAGTTCGTGTGGCGTCATTTCGTATGGATACCGACAAACTCGAATCGCTGACCCGCGCCATCGGCCAAGAGATGTTCGCCCGGGTCGCGCAGCGTGGGCCTGTGCTCTTTTCGCCAGCCTGGTGGGACGAACGCTTCATGGACTGGACCATGCACGACGAGGTCGTGAAGGTTCAACTCTTCCGCTTCATCGATGCTCTGCCTCAACTGCACGCCGATGAAAGTATCGCCCGGCACCTCCGCGAATATTTCACCGAAACGCGCGAACATCTGCCCGGTTGGGCGCGGTTCGGCATGCGATTCATCCCTCGCCGCGGCGTGCTGGTCTCGCTGTTGGCGTGGCTGGCGCGTACGAACGCTCGCAACCTGGCACGCAAATTTATCGCCGGTTCGAGCCTTGAGGAAGCGCTCGCCGCCGTCGTCGCGCTGCGGCGTAAAAAATTGACGTTCACGGTTGATTTGCTCGGTGAGGCAACGATCACCGAGCGCGAAGCCGAGAAAAGCCAGCAGGACTATTTGGACTTGATCGCTGGCCTGAGCCGGGAGGTCAACGCCTGGCAGCCGATCGATTTGATCGACCGCGATCCGTCGGGAGCGTTACCTCGGGTGAACGTGTCGATCAAGCTGTCGTCGCTGTTCAGCCAATTCGACCCGATGGCACCGGACCACACGAGTGCCGTGGTCCGGGCCCGCTTGCGACCCATTTTGCGCTCGGCGATGGCCCATCGCGCCTTCGTCAATATCGACATGGAACAGCATGCGTTCAAGGATTTGACGATGCGCATTTTCCGCGAAATCCTCAGCGAGGACGAGTTCCGCAGCTGGCCCGATGTCGGCATCGCGATCCAGGCGTACTTGCACTCCTGCGAGCGCGATCTGCAACAACTGCTCGATTTCACGAAGGCACGTGGCACGTCCGTGTGGATTCGGCTCATCAAAGGCGCGTACTGGGATTTCGAGACCGTCGTCTCCGCCCAGGAAGGTTGGCCTTTGCCCGTCTTCGCCAAGAAATGGCAGACCGACGCCAACTACGAACGTATGACCGAGTTCTTGCTTGAGAATCATCAATGGCTACGGCCCGCGTTTGGCAGCCACAATATTCGCAGTCTGGCGCATGCGATGGCGTTGGCGGAGCAGCTGGGCGTGCCGACGACGGGCTACGAAATTCAGATGCTGTTCGGCATGGCCGACCCCATCAAGGACGCGCTGGTCCGCATGGGCCGGCGCGTGCGAGTTTACACGCCGTACGGGCAGCTACTACCGGGCATGGCGTATCTCGTGCGGCGATTGCTGGAGAACACCGCGAACACTTCATTCTTGCGGGCGAGTTTCGCCGACCATGTGCCTGAGGAGAAACTGCTGATGAATCCCGCGACCCATGCGCCCGCTCATGTCGAGAAGCCGAATCTCGAACGCGGCTTTCGCAACGAACCGCTGGCCGACTTTAGCGAGGAACCCAATCGCCAGGGGATGCAAGACGCGATGGCGACCGTTCGCCGACAGCTTGGCCAGACCTATCCGCTCGTCATCGCCGGCAAGCCGGTGGCGACGGTCGAGACGATCACGTCACACAATCCATCGCACATGCGCGAGATCGTCGGCCAATGCGGCAAGGCGACGCCGGAGCATGCGCTGGCGGCGCTTCAGGCCGCATCCAGCGCATTCACGTCGTGGCGCGATGTCGATGCCGAGGTGCGTGCGGATTATTGCGTCAAAGCGGCGGGAATCATGCGACGGAGGCGCTTTGAATTGGCCGCGTGGCATGTCTTCGAGTGCGCCAAAAACTGGCGCGAGGCCGACGCCGACGTCTGTGAAGCGATCGACTTCCTCGAATATTATGCCCTCGAAATGCGCCGCCTGGCCAAGCCGTTTGGCCGATCGTTGCCTGGCGAGGACAATGTCAACACCTATGAGCCGCGCGGCGTGGCCGTCGTCATCGCACCATGGAATTTCCCGCTCGCCATTTTGTGCGGCATGACGGCGGCGGCGGTGGTCACGGGCAATACCGTCATCATGAAACCGGCGGAGCAATCGTCGGTGATCGCGGCGAAGTTGATGGAAGTCTTCGTCGAGGCCGGCCTGCCCGCGGGTGTCGTCAACTATCTGCCCGGCATCGGCGAGGAGATCGGGCCGACTCTGGCCGAGCATCCCGACGTCGCGCTCGTCGCCTTCACCGGTTCGCACGGCGTTGGCATGTTGCTCAACCGCCAAACCGCGAATTTGGCGGACGGCCAAGCGCATATCAAGCGACTCATCGCCGAACTCGGCGGCAAGAACGCGATCATCGTCGACGACGATGCCGACCTCGACGAAGCCGTCAATGGCGTCGTCAGCAGCACGTTCGGGTATCAGGGCCAAAAATGCTCCGCCTGCTCACGGGCCATCGTGCTCGCGCCACTTTACGATGTCTTTCTTGAGCGGGTCATCGAAGCAACCAAGAGCTTGAAGATCGGACCCGCGGAGGACCCCAGTTGTAAGGTCGGCCCTGTCATCGACGACGAATCGCGTCGGCGCATCCTGGCCGCCATCGACAAAGGGAAACAGGAGGCCCGGCTCGCCTATGCCGGTGAACTCGGCTTTCTCTCCAGCGAAGGAACCTACGTCGCGCCGCACATCTTCGCCGATGTTCCGCCGACCGCGGCGATTGCCCAGGAAGAGATTTTCGGCCCGGTGCTGGCTGTGCTGAAGGCAGCGAATTTGGATGAGGCGTTGCGCATCGCCAACGGCACGGCATACGCGCTGACCGGCGGCGTGTATTCGCGAAGTCCGGACAACATTCGCCGGGTGAATCGCGAATTTCGCGTGGGCAACCTCTACATCAACCGCAAAATTACGGGTGCGCTCGTGTCGCGCCAGCCGTTCGGCGGGTTCAAGATGTCCGGCGTCGGTTCCAAGGCGGGCGGACCTGATTATCTGTTGCAATTCATGATTCCGCGCACTATCACGGAAAATACCATGCGGCGCGGCTTCGCGCCGAATATACTGGCTGAGTGAAATGTATTTGTTTTCCGCTTGCGGCTTAGCGCTCAAGTGGAATCCTCCGAGCGCTAAGCCGCAAGCGGAAAACGAAATACCGTTCACGCAATGGTATCCCGCCAAACCTACCTACCCACCGATTTCGCTTCTGTCACTTAGGAGACGCTTGATGAAACGCTTTGCATTGATTCTGCCGATCTTTACGTTCGCCTGCGCGAGCCTTATCTGGGCCCAAACGCCCAGCGAATTCAAGGGCCACGACGGCCTGGTTTTCTCCGTCGCGTTCTCCAACGATGGCAAGAGCATGGCCACGGCCAGCTTCGATGGCACCGTCAAGATTTGGGACTACGCCAACGGCAAGGAACTGCAGGTTCTCAAAGGCCACACCGGTCCGGTCTATGGCGTCGCCTTCAATAACGACGGCACGATCGTTGCCACCGGCGGCCAAGACAAATCGATTAAGATCTGGGATCCCAAAGACGGCAAGATGTCGAAGGAACTCAAAGGCCATGCCGATATCGTCGGCGCGCTCGTCTTCAGCCCCGATGGCAAAACGCTCGCCTCCGCCGGCGCCGACAAGTCCGTCAAAATCTGGGATGTCGCTGGAGCCAAGGAACTCAAGTCCTTCGCCACCCACAAAGAATCGGTCTATAGCGTCGCCTTCAACAAAGACGGTTCGCAACTCGTCTCCTGCGGCAACGATGGCCTCATCAAGATCTACGACGTCAAAGGCCTGACCGAAGCCAAGACTTTCATGGTCGATCTGCCCAAGAAGATCGTGGAAGAAAAGAAGGAAGAGAAAATAGAAGAAAAGAAAGACGAAAAGAAAGACAAGAAAGACAAGAAAGACGCCAAAAAGGCCATGGGCAAAAAAGAAGAGCCGAAGGAACTGCGCGACGCCTTCACCGTCGTCGCTTTCACGCCCGATGGCAAACAGGTGCTCTCCGTAGGCCACGATAAATTCCTCCGCTATTGGAGCATCGCCGATGGCAAAGAAACCAAGAAGGTCGGTCCGACGCCCGACTACATCTTCGGCCTGGCCCTGTCCAAAGACGGCAAGCACGTCGCCACCGCAGGCTACGGCGGCAGCCTTCGCGTCTACGAAGTCGACAGTGGTAAGGAAGTGCTCAATACCCATCAGAAGGGCTGGATCACCTACTGTGTCACCTTCGCACCCGATGGCAAGAGCGTCATCACCGGTCACGAAAAGGCCAGCAAGGGCATCGCTCGGGTGACGGCGATCAGTAAGTAATCAATCAAAAATCCGAAAAACGAAATCCGAAACAAGCACGAATAATAAAATCCAAAAATTGCAGATTGCCTGCGTTCCGTTTGGATTTTGAATTTCGTGCTTGTTTCGGATTTCGGATTTCGAGTTTCATCCGAACGCGTCAAATTTCGATAAACGGGAGGTCTAGGATGCTCGGCTTCGCTATCATCGGTTGCGGCATGATCGCCCGATTTCACGCCCGCGCCCTGGCGGATGTACCGGGCACGAAAGTGACTGCACTCGTCAGTCGTAGCGCGGACAGCGCCGTCAAGATGAAGGACGAGCTAAAGCTCGATTGTGCAATCGAAACCGACCTGGCGAAAGCACTGCGCCGGCCTGATGTAGACGTCGTCATCATCACGACACCGTCTGGCGCCCACATGGAACCCGCTGTCGCCGCGGCCGAGGCGAAGAAACATGTCGTCGTCGAGAAGCCGCTGGAGATTTCGCTCGACCGATGCGACCGCATCATCGACGCCTGTGTCCGCAACAAAGTGCAACTCTGCACGATCTTCCCATCACGGTTCGGCGACGCCAACATCGAACTGAAGAAAGCCGTCACGCAAGGGCGCTTCGGCCGACTGACGCTCGGCGAGACAACCTGCAAATGGTGGCGCGAGCAATCGTACTACGATCTCGGCGGCTGGAAAGGCACGCAAGCCCTCGACGGCGGCGGAGCGCTGATGAACCAGGCGATCCACAACGTCGACCTCCTCCTCTGGATGATGGGCGACGTCGCCCAGATCATGGGCTTCACAGCGATGCTCGCACACGAACGCATCGAAGTCGAAGACACCGCCGTTGCGTGCATCCGCTTCAAAAGCGGTGCGCTCGGCGTCATCCAGGCGACGACATCCATTTGGCCCGGCTTGCCGAAAACGATCGGCGTGCACGGCGATCAGGGCAGCGCGGTCATCGAGCAGGACGACCTGTTGCGTTGGGATTTCAAAACGAGCAAATCGGAAGACGACGCCCTCCGCCAGCGTTTCGCGCAAAAGGTCGGCGCATCGGGCGGATCGAGCAATCCCGCCGCCATCTCGCACACCGGCCACGCCCGGCAGCTTGCCGACTTCGTCGAAGCGATTACGAAAAATCGTCCGCCGCTCGTCGATGGCCGCGAGGGCCGCAGAGCGGTCGAGGTGATCCTGGGTATTTATGCGTCAATGCGCGAAGGGAAGGCGGTAGCGATTTGTGGATAATTTTTCTCAACGAACATTGCAGTACGAATTGTGACGCCACCGACAAAAGCACGAGCCGGAAGCGTAAGCGACGGATTTCTCCAGTCCGTCGCTTACCCTTCCGGCTCGTAAAGTGACTTTTGTCGGTCGCGTCAATTGTGCCTCATGTATGATGTTTTAATAGGGAGGGATAATCATGGTTGCAACCGTCGAGCAAATCGTTCAAGCAGCATTGGCTTTACCTGTCAGCGATCGCGAACGGGTGATTGAGGAACTGGCGTCGTCATGTGCGACGAATGAAATGGAGCCGCTGAGTGCCGAGTGGCATGCGAAAATCCAACGTCGTTCAGCAGAGATCGATGGCGGAACGGTGACGTGCATTCCTTGGGCAGAAGTTCAGGCTGGCCTGCGAAAGGGAGAATAGCCCGTGTCACGGATTGAATTTCACCCAGCCGCAAATTTCGACGCTCATGAAGCGGTCATGTGGTACCAGAAGCGTAGCCGGCGTGCCGCTGGTGGATTTGAGCGTGCATTATCGAATGCCATCAAACGCATTTCAGCCGACCCTATGTCGTTCCCATTGCTTGACGGCGTTCACCGTTTTTGCATTCTGAAAAAGTACCCGTACTACGTCGTATTCTGGCTCATCGCGGACGCGATCATCGTCGTCGCGGTCGCGCCCACCCATCGCGCGGATTATTGGCATGAACGCGAATAGGTTCTTCACTTCGCGGCAGCGATGCGCGTCTTCGGTTCCGTTGGGGTAATGCCATCGGGAAGATAGACGTTCCAGCGGCGTTCGCGCCCGTCGATCGACATAGAGATTTCAGCCGTAGCCGGATCGTGTTCAACAGGCTTGTCCAATATCATGAAACCAATGCCAAGCTGAGCAATCGGCAGCACAAATCCATTCACCGAAAGGCTCATGCGAACCTCGGAAGAATGACCGGTGGTAATAGCAGGTGCGTCCATGAGTTCCTGGCGTCCTACTGCAATTGCACGAACAGGATTTTATTTTGTATAAGTTAGGTTGTCACGGTAGCTTTCGCCAGTACCTGCCACGGAGGGCATGCCATGGACGACCTCTCGAATTTCTGCTGCCAAGAAGTCGCGTGCCCTGACTTCGGCAAACGCGGCGTCGGCAACCTCAGCGTGTGCAATCGCTACGGGCCAAATAATTCTCGACGCATGCTCCGCTGCACGTCCTGCAAGGCCAGGTTCTCGGAACGCAAGGGTACGCCCTTCTTCCGATCCCAACTGCCCGACAAGACTATTGTCTCCGTTCTCAACCACATCAACGAAGGATGTGGCATCACTGCTGTCCGGCTAACGGTTTTAGATTTTGTAACTTCTCAATAACCCGTGGTTTTTGACCTTGCTGCGTCGGCGCGCGGGCCCGGTGAGGCGAGGTTCTTTTGCTTGGTTTTCGCCGTGTCGTCCATTTCTTAGGTCGGCAGGGCTTCGACTTTTTTGGCGGTGGATTCCGCAACGC
>CAMAUE010000147.1 GCA_945861245.1 Singulisphaera sp. GP187 | reverse complement strand
GATCGCGTACTCGTCGTTCTTCCACTCCGCCGAATCGAGCTTGTGTTTGACGACGGGCCGATCTTTGCCCACGTACTTCAAGCGCCAGATGCGGCCCGTCATGTCGCTTTCGTCGTCACGGCCATACCAGTCGGCGATGAGCAGGCTGCCGTCAACGTCGAGATGGATGTGAGCCGGGCGGAAGTGCGGGTCTTTGCACCACACGAGCGGCTCGCGTTTGGCGATGTTGTTGCGTTCATCGGGCACAAAGCGAATGATAGCGCGATTGTTGCCGGCGAAGCCGTGTGCCCCCCAGTTGCACAGAAACAGGTTGCCTTGATATTCCTGCGGAAAATCAGCGCCGTAGTAACGCATGAGTTGCGTGTTGGCGCCGCGATGCAGCTCCTCGCACGGCGGGGCGAGCGGATGGTTGCCCGCGAGCCAGGTGTTGTCAACGGCGCCGCGGCTGTAGCAGTGATAATCGACGCCTTCGATGACGCGCACAAATCGGTTCGGGTTGCCTTCGCCATTGGACAGCAGCCACATTTGGCCGAACGGATCGTACTCGAAGGAATAGGGCACGCGCAATCCGTGCACGAGGCGTTCCATCTTCGTGCCGTCGGGGTTCATGCGAACGACGATGCCGGAGCTGCCTTTGCCTGACATCTTGCCATCGGGCGATTGCAGATTGATGGCGTGATTACCGACGCTGAGGTAGAGCTTCCCATCGGGTCCCCATTCGAGGACGAACATGCCGAACGGGTTCCAGGCCTTGGTGAGATCGGTGACGATGGTTTTCTTGTTGATAGCGAGGGGCTTGGCCGGCGACCCCGCAGGCTCGCTGCGCTCGCTTGCGGGCTTGGTGGGAATGTCGTAGGTGTATAGGTAATTATTCGCAGCCAGCCAGAGTTTGTCGCCTTTGACGGCGATGCCCATGACGGGGTCGGCGAAACCGTCGGCGATCAGCGTGCGCGTGAAGCCGCCTTTGCCGTCCGGGTCGAGACGAACGACGGGATTCGCGTACGGCTTGATCGGCGATCCCGGCGGGCCGAAACGGTAGGTGTGGCTTTCGCTGACGATGATGCGACCCTTGTCGTCCACGACCATCGTAATCGGGTTGATGATGAGCGGATCGGCAGCGACCAGTTCGATCGCGAAATCTTTCGGCACGACGAAATGCTTGATTTGCTCCTGCGGTGTGAGTCGGCCCTTTACGGCTACGACCTCGGTGGTGTTGTAGCTGAATTGTCCGGCGGGCGCTTTGCCTTTACCCTTGCCTGCCTTTGCCCCGCCGGCGGTGAGATACCACGGGCCGATGCTCGTGTCGCCGAGCGTGATGGCGTTGAACCAGGCGGTGTCGTTGAAGTCAACTTTGATCCAATCCTTGCTGGATGGTCCGTCGCTCACGCTTCCGGCTCGTGAGATTTTGGTCTTGTCATTGGTTACGATCAAATGCTCTTTCTTGTCGTCGGTTTTGACTTGCAACCGAGCGATTGCACCCGCGACGCCGCCCTGGTTGGTCGCTTTGATGGCGAGCACGTTCTTACCGACGACGAGTTGCTTGGCGACATCGATCTGCTCGATGGTGGACCATTCCGTGCCCTCCCCAACTTTCTGGCCGTTGACAAAGGCGACGAAGACATTGTCCGCGGTGATCCACAGCTGCGCTGCGATCGGCTTGGCGTCGAGTGTGAAGGCGAGTCGCAGGTAGCGCGGTTCGTTGTTTTGGGTGACGGTGTTGGCGCTGGCTTCGTCCCAGATCCATTGTGCACCGGACCAGGTAGATGGTGGCGTGTTTTGTGCCAGGGTCCAGGTGGTGAGGATCGCGAACAGCGCGACGATGGAGAGTAGCGGCCTATTCATGGCGTAATCCTTGAGGTCGGGATTCGATTTTCGTTTAGCCGCTCGCCTTTGGCAAGCGCGGACCTGGCACTATTAACGAATTGTCGCCAAGCGCTAGTTCCGCGCTCGCCAAAGGCGAGCGGCTAAACCGAGGTGGGTATTTTATGAAGGGATTGGGCGATGGGGCGATAAATCACGGCAAATCGCGATAGGCAAATCGGCGTTCGATTTTCTCGGCGGGGTAGGCTTGGCCATCGACCTCGGCGTAGGGGTAGATGAAGAAGTTCAGCGTCGGTCCCTTTTGGCGAGGCTCAAGGTTGATGTCGCGGCCCGTGGTGAAGCGGACGCGGTCTTCGGTCAGGTTGCCGAAGTAGTAGTCGTTGAGTTCGGGGAAGCGGTTAGCTTCGGAGATATCGACGGGAACCCAGCCTTTGTTATTGGGCAGGAACCACGCCCAGCAATGATAGCCGCCGACGACGCCCTCGCCGCGTTTGGTCGGGATCGGGAAGCCCATCTCGAACTTGGAGGGAATCTTGTTGCCTCGGGCCATGGAGATGAACAGGCTGTGGAAGTCGGAGCAGTTGCCGAACTTGGAATCGCAGGCCCAGACGGAATCGCCTTGGCCCCATCCTGTGCCGACTTTGCTGTATTTCATGTGGGTGTTGACGACGTCGTAGAGAATCTTGGCGGTTTCAAACTGGTCGCCGGAGAGCTTGACATCTTTGAGCAGATCGAGCGGTTTGCCGTCGATCGGGACGCGTTTGTCGGGTTGCAGAAAGCGAGTGAGGTTGTCGCTCGCCAACGGTTTGAGGGTGAGATTGGCGGCGACATTGGTGACGACTTCTTGGCGACGGACTTCGTACACGACTTCAAATGGGATTTCGCCGGCGTCGTTGGCGATGCCTTTGAAGTGGATCATGGTGTTGCCATACTGCTTCTCGGCGCCGATCTTGTAGCCCTTGGGCAGCGATTGGGTCGCGATTTTGATTTTCTGTTCGGCTCCTGAGATGGCGCTCGGCAGCCAAACGCTCGCTTCTTTACCAGGCGGCAGATCCTTCACTTTGCCGGCGTAGGTGAAGAGGAACGCGCGTTCTTTGGCTTTTGGCGCTGTCTTCTTCTCTTCGGCCTTCTTCGGCGTGATTTTCTCGCTAACCTCGGCGACGGTGAAGTCGATCGTCACCGATTGGCCGGCCTTGGACGTAGCCACCCGGGAAGCGCGGATACCCTGGCCGTTGTCGATCCATAGGGTCTCGATCGGGTAGGAGTAGGTTTGTCCTAGTGTGAGTTCGGGCGTGTGAAAGAAGCGGTCGCGTCCGACCTGTTTGGAGTTGTAGTCGGCGATCTTGACGGAAGCGTCCGCCACGGGCACGCGGACGATGAGCAACGCCCGATCCGCAGGCACGGTGAGCGAGGCGGGTTGTGCTGAGGCGGCAGGCGCGGTTGCGATGGCGAGCGTGATCGCCAGGCAAATGGGTGAACAAGAACGGTTCATGGTTGATTACCAGGAAATAAGGTGGTGTGATGGCTTGCCTATCACAATCTTATTTATGGCAACCATAAACGCAAGGCATTGTTTAGCCGCTCGCTTTGGGCGAGCGCGATCGTGATGCATTTCGGTACACATGTGGTGTTGCAGTCATCGAGCCCGCGCTCGCCCAAGGCGAGCGGCTAAACGTCGATACCCTACCGCGCCGTAAATCCGCCATCGACCACGAGCGTCGCGCCGGTGATGTAGCTGCCGGCGTCGGTGGCCAGGAGCAGCGCGGTGCCGACGAGTTCCTTCGGATCACCCCAACGGTTGAGCGCGGTCGTTTTGGCGAAGCGGTCTTGCTCCTCTTTCGACAGCACGCTGGCCGGCAGATCGGTGAGGAACGGCCCCGGCGCGATGCAATTGACCGTCACGCCTGATTCGCCCAGGTCGAGCGCGCTGGCCCGAGCGAAGCCGACGAGGGCGCATTTCGTGGCTGAATAGATGTTGCGGGCGTTGTTCGACACCAGAGCCATGATCGACGAGATATGAATCACGCGGCCCCACTTGCGTGCCTTCATTTGTGGCACGAGAGCGCGGGTCAGCACCATCACCGAGTTCAGATTGATCTCCATGATGCGATCCCACTCGACATCGGTGATCACGTCCACGGCTTGCGGCACATTCGTGCCAGCGTTGTTGATGAGCACGTCAACCTTGCCCATCTTGTCCAGTGCGAATTGGGCGAGCGCCTTGACATCGTCGCGTTTAGCCATGTCGGCGACCATGTAAACGCCACGACGCCCCGTGCCTTCGAGAATCTCGGCGAGCGCGGCTTTGAGTTCGTTCTCATGCCGGCTGGCGATAACGATATCCGCGCCGGCCTCCGCCAGGCCGCGGGCCATCGCCTTGCCCAGTCCTTTGCTCCCGCCTGTGACGAGAGCGACCTTGCCCGTCAGTTTGAATTGATCCATGTACATGTTGCGTAGTCCTCCAAGAAAAGTAATGGGGGTAAGATACGAGGCGAAGGAAAAAGGAAAAAGGAAAAGGGAAAAAGGAAAAGGGATCTTCGCCATTGTTGTGGAAATTGCCGGAAGCCCAGTGGTGAGGTACCCCGAACCTCTGGGATCCCAAGGGTTCGGAGTACTTCACCCGTGGACTTGAATTTCTTTCCACAAACCTGGAAGTCGTCGGATGGTTAGTGTATTATTACCTTCAACGTGAATTCTAACCGGCCTCGAATGCTGTCGAGAGATTGATCGAATGCGTGCTGCAGGCATATGGGTGTTCGTCGTCGCGGTGTGCCAGGTCATTGGTTGCGGGCCTGGTCGCGATCCGCACGGACGAACCGGGTTGACAGGCGAAGTTACGTTTGCGGGTCGGCCGCTCGATCAAGGCAGCATCAAGTTTATGCCTGACGACGAGAACGGGCAGAGTGCGGGCGCATTGATTCGCGATGGCAAATATCAGATTCCGCGTGAGCAGGGCCTGCCGATCGGGATCTATCGCGTCGAAATTTCGTCACTCGAACCGACGCCGACACCGACCGGAGCTCCGGGTTCCGATCCGGCGCCGCCCGCGAAGGAGCGCATTGCGGCCGAATATAATGCCAAGAGCAACCTTAAAATTGAGATTACAGTTGAGAAAGAAAATCGATTCGATTTTCAAGTAAAGTGAGAATAATCGTCGATTTCCAAAGGGGTTAGGCGATGGTGCGCCGTCATCGTGGTTTTACGTTAATCGAGTTGCTCGTGGTTATCGCGATCATTGCGATTCTCATTTCCCTGTTGGTACCCGCGGTGCAAAAGGTTCGCGATGCTGCGGCTCGCACGCAGTGCTTGAACAACCTGAAACAAATCGCGACGGGAATGCACGGGCATCACGACGCCTACAAAAAACTGCCCAACGGCGTTCGCACAAAACAAGCTGTGATGGGAACCTGGGTCATCGCGACCTTACCGTACATCGAGCAGCAACCGCTCTTCGACCTTTACCAACCGGCGACGGCGTATTCGGCGGCACCCAATACAACGAATGTGACCACGCGCCGATTGCCCGCCTTGACGTGTCCAGCCGATTTGTCGACGACGCCATTCGGCGGCATCACGAATCACAACTATGCGGTGAACTGGGGCAATACGGCGATGAACTACATTTCGCCCGGTGTCGATGAACAGGGGCAATTTCCAACCTATGGCGGTGTGACGTTCGGTGGGGCGCCATTCACGCAAAATCAAGCGTTCCGCCTGGTCGATATCACCGACGGAACAAGCAACACGCTCATGGTTGCCGAGGTGATCCAGGGCCAGCGTTCGGATCTGCGAGGATTCATCTGGTGGGGCCATGCGGCGCCGTTTGTGACCTACATCGGTCCCAACAGCTCGTCACCGGATGTTCTCTATACATCGGGCTACTGTGACGCCAATCCGCCCAATCCGCCCTGCATCGCGATGGCTGCGGATCGCGCCGTGCTCATGGGGGCGCGTAGCCGGCATGCCGGCGGCGTACACGTGGCCCTCTGCGACGGCACAGCACGCTTCGTCGCCAATTCCATCCTGCTGACGACGTGGCGATCTTTGAGCACATCCGCGGGAAACGAGCCGGGGCCAATGCTTGACTGATTGATGGCTCGCGACCCATTCACCTGCCTATTTGGACAGCGCCACTTTGTAGGTCAGGCTTTCCAGCCTGACGCATTTTACCCAGGATTGTCAAAATGCGTCAGGCTGGAAAGCCTGACCTACGAGGCTGTGCTGTAATATCAAAAAGTGGCGCTGTCCAACTATTCTCCGCAGTCTAACCGAAGCCCAAATCTCGATCCAGAGAAAAGCGCAGCGTGCCGTAGCCGAATTCGTGAGAATTCGGACATGGCGCAGTCTGAATTCTCACGAATTCAGCTACGGGGAGTTGCTCATGGACTGGTGAAACGGTCATCTAGTTTGCGGTTTGCTCTTGACGACTTGCCGCGTTCGCATTATCTCCGCGTTTCCGAGGTGTTTTTGTCATGGGTGAGGGGACGCTGCGTGCACTCACGTGGTTGGTTGGCTCTGTTGCCGATCGTGTTTGCGTCCGTGGGTTGCATTGCAACAGACGGGAACGAAGCATCGTCGTGGACGAAGCAATTCCACAACCCAGGTTTGGCTGCCGACAATGTGATGCTGCGCATCGCGGTTGTTGAGCGGCCTGTCGGCGATACTTTCCTCGACCGTGGTGTTTGGCAGCATACCGACGAAATGATCGGCGAGTTCGACGAACGCCTGGTCCGCGCGGAGAACGGTTTTCGTATCGGCCATATCGTCGGCCCACCGCCGGGCGAACTGCAGCGACTCCTGCTCTCCGACGCCACCGTCGCCAAACTACGCGTTTTCGCCGTCGGCAAAACGATCGATATTCATCTCAGCGGCGAACATCCCGAGGCATCGTTCGCCATCGTGAAGAACAAAAAACGATCCGACGTGACGCTGGAAAAGGCTCGCTACTGCTTTGAAATCGGCGCCCGCTTCGACGAATTTGGCCGCACTGTGCTGGCGTTCTGCCCGAAGGTCGAGACGGGCGACGTGGTGTTGCCGTTTCTTGCGAAGCCGGATCGGTCGATGTGGGAGTTGAATCGTGAGAAGGCCTGCAAGCGTTATCCAGAACTGAGTTGGGAGGTGACGCTCGACTCGAATCAAACCGTGATCGTCGGCGGGCGGGTGGAACGCGATCGCGCGATCGGCCAGCAGGCGTTCATCGACGGCGCGGACACCGGTGGATCTCAACGGTTGCTGGTGATCTGCAACTGCCGGCCGCCACAGGTAAGCCTGCCGCAACCCGTGAATGACGACGAACGCACGCGTATCAACAGCGCTCCGCCGCCACTCGCCTTACAAGCGGGGACTTCGGGGACGCCGCGACGATAGTGTTCTCCGCTTGCGGCTTAGCGCGAGATGCGTCCCACGCGATTGCTTCATTCCCGTCTCGAACATCTCACGCCAACAGCTCGCGAACCACGTTGCCATGCACGTCGGTCAGACGAAAATCCCGGCCACTGTAACGGTAGGTCAGGCGTTCGTGGTCGAGGCCCATCTGATGCAAGATCGTAGCGTGCAGGTCGTGAACATGGGTGCGTTTTTCCTCGGCGCGGAAGCCGAACTCGTCGGTGGCGCCATAGGCCATGCCGCCGCGAAAACCGCCGCCTGCGAGCCACACGGAAAAGCCCCAATGGTTGTGATCGCGTCCATCGCCGCCTTGCGACGCCGGAGTGCGACCGAACTCGCCGCCCCACAGGACGATCGTCTCGTCAAGCAAGCCGCGATGTTTCAGGTCGTGTAGCAATCCCGCGATGGCCTGATCGGTGCCGGCCGCCAAATTGCGGTGTTGACGATCATTGTCGCCATGCGTGTCCCACGGCTGCCCCGCACCGGAGTAGATTTGCACCGCACGCACGCCGCGTTCGACCAGGCGCCGGGCGAGCAGGCAGTTGTTCGCGAAGACGCTGCGGCCATAGAGGTCGCGCGTCGGCGTCGTTTCCTGCGTCAGGTCAAACGCTTCCTGAGCCGCGGTTTGCATGCGAAATGCCATCTCCATCGATTGAATGCGTGCGTCGAGCAATGGGTCCGATCCACGCCGTTCGGTTTGCAAACCATTTAATCGCTGCATGAAATCGAGCTGGCGACGTTGGCTGTCGCTGCTCAGATGTTGATTCTGCAGGTAAGGCAACACCGTGCGCGGATCGTAATTCACCGGCAGATTGATGTGGCAACCCTGATAGATGCCCGGCAGAAATCGATTGCTCCAATTCGCGGCCCCGTTCACCGGCAACCCCGGCGACAGCACGATGTAGCCCGGCAGGTTCTGGTTCTCCGTTCCCAGGCCATAGACCATCCACGAACCATAGCTTGGCCTCAACGCTTGCAAATGGCCGCTGTTCATCATGAACATCGACGGTTCGTGATTCGGGATGTCGGTGTACATCGAGCGGATGACGCACAGGTCGTCCGCGTGTTTGGCGACGTGCGGAAAAATTTCGCTGATCGGCAAGCCCGACTGGCCACAACGCGGGAACTTGAACGGCGATGGCCGCAAGCCAACCGTCGCGTTCTCGGTCCGCAACCCCGCGATGCTGGCAGGCCGTTGGCCTTGGTAGGTACGCAACGCCGGCTTCGGATCAAACGTATCGACCTGCGACGGCCCGCCGTTCATGTACACGTGAATGATGTGCTTCGCCTTGGCGCGATGATGCGTCGGCTTCGGCGCGAGCGGCCCGCTTACCGGCGTGTCGGCGGCTAGGACGTTCGCCAGCCCGATCATGCCAAGGCCCGTGCCACAGCGGGTGAGCAGGTCGCGGCGCGAGAGGAGGGGGGTGTTTTGCATCGGATATCAGTTTCTCTTGGAAGGTATTATGGATTCACAATGACTTCACTGGCCGGTCCTCGAAACAGAACCTCCAAACGGTTCAATACATCTCGCCCGAGGATTCGTTCGTCACCATCAAAGTCAGCTTGCAGTCGGCAAGGGTGTTCCTGGCCATCCAAATTAACCCAAATAGGAAAGAATAGCGTCGCAGCTGATCCACCCGCGACACCGCTCATCCAACCCGGACGGCCTTTGGAAACGTCAAGCTGGAGGCGTTGACAGTCAGCCCATGGCAATGGGGTCGCGTCCGCTCCGGTGTCGGCAATAACGCGATCCAGAACTATTCCGGGCGTTCCAGATACACCGCGAAATTCGATACTCAGGATCGGCAGTGGTTCGCCTGGGTAGGACGTGTCATAAGCAAACCTGGCGAACCGCATGCGGCATGGTTCATTCTCGAACCCGACGCAGGTGACGAACGGATTCCGTCCCGTTTCCTCAGCCGCGTGGAATACCGCAACAGGGCTGCTTCCCGACGCAATCGCGACTCCATCAGCAAACCCGATCCATTGCCCCTGATACTTACTCACCATCTCCTCGCGCACCGCCCAGTATTCTGCTTCGTTCTTACGCCAGGTCGGGTTGACCTGGCGCGCGATTTCGGGCGGCAGCTGGTCGATAAGGTTTCTCATCGGATAACCTCCCGTCTTGAGGGCATGCAGGGTGCGTCAAGCGTCAACGCACGCGTTCTAGCATTATTTCTCGTTACGATTGACTCACAGCGTATTCAAGTCGGCTCATATCGACTTGGATAGGAGCCAGTAGGAATTTATCGAAATCGAGCTCGTTCATCACGTCGCGATACGCCTCAACACCGCCGGGTTTCGGAATCAAATCGCCGTCTTCTATCATGCCTTCAAAATGCAATTCGAGTGCTTTCTTCATGTTCGCCGCGACTTTTTCGACCGATTTACCGACCGATGCACAACCCAACGCATCGGGACAGTGAGCGCTGTAGCCGGTGGACGTTTTGCCGATGACGATCAAGTAGGTTACCATGTTCTGCTCCCGACTTCGCGTTACTCGTCCAGTCCTGCTTGCCGTAGGATGCTTTGATCGGATATCGAAAGTTGTTCGGGACTCAATCCCAAGAGTCATCCGAGTTCGATCGCTCTAGCCTGGCTTGCTGTCGAATATCGCCCTAGCCAGAAGAGTAGGCAACAAAACAGAAAGGCAATGAACCAAACGACGGTCGTGAAAGCTATTACTCGAAGGCGCTCGGATTCTTTTATCGGCGCGGCCCAAATTGCTCCAACCGCAAACAGAAATATGATAGCCAGGCATACCAAGCACGTCCTGCCCCATGCAAACCAAATAGACTTCCAGAGCCGGGGAATCGGCAAAGCGCCAAAATGACCCGAAGCATCCGGCTGGTCAAGAAACAAATACGATTCACGCGGAATCAGGGGAATCCACCAAATGTGTAAGAACCGGGTCTTTACGTAAAAAAATCCAGGAACCCCATCGACCTTGCCGAAATAGTCGTCGCCGAAAAAGATCATCTTTGTCTCCGTCTAGGCAAACCGCGCCGACCAATCCGCTGTGGGTAAAGCCTCTATGAGCATTGCATCACTCCGCAAAAATATCCGCCACCGCCATTCGCCAGCCCGGCACCGCAGGCTCGGCGTTGGCGATATCGCCTGCGCGGAAAATGATCGTCTGGTTCGGTGAAGTTGCTTTGTACATCGCGACAGTTCTTACCTCGGGATCGACATCCCAAACGACGAGCGTGCCAGCCGCGAAGTAATCGGCGCGTTTTTCGGCCATCTCCGCCTCTGCCGTGGGCCCGTAGTCGTTTTCACTGCGCACCTCGGCGGGAAATTTGGGCACGCCATCAATGAAACGCATCGGATTGGGCGGCGGTGGCCCATCATAGTAGGACGCATCCGGCGAAAATGACTCGCGGCCTGACGGGAGTTCAGCCACTGCATACCCAACGCCATCCGCATAGGCCTTGCCGTGACCGGTTAGCTTTGAATGAACCCGCAACGAAACCGCTATCTCAAACGCGGCGCTGCTAGGCAAATCTCCGCTGGGCATAAGGTGTATTATCCTCCCCGCGATCAGCTCCGCCTTTCCCTCGACGCAAGAAAGATCGTCAAGAGTTTCGCGGATTGTAATGTCGGTTGCCATGAATCATCCTCGCCCAATTGTGAATCAAGAGACATTTGAAGAATCGTCCTTCTCCACGAAGATTATCACCCCGCCTCGCCACACCGTCCAATCGCCTCCTCGATCAACTGGGCGGCGACCTGCATTGGCGAGACCTTGCGGTCATCGGTGCTGGCGTTGGCAGCAAGTTGCTCCAGTTTTTTGAACGTCTCATCGCTCATTGGCAGCTTCCGGTGATGGACCCAATCGACGGCGGTTGGTCGCCCCGGTCGCTTACCTTGACCGGGTTCGAGACGCGATTGCAATCGCGCGACGATTTCCGCCAGCCGATAGGCTCCGAACGCACCGCCGCCGGTGTCGGGAATTTCTGTTACGATCTTTGCACCCAGGATATTTGCGATTTTTTTGATGTAGGTGGCCATCTTCTCATGGTTGCACTTTCTGCTCAAAAAGTCAATTCACGCACTAAAATAAATCAGAATAGTAAATCCCCGTTTTATATTTGCCGCTTGCGGCTTAGCGCTCAGGAACACCCACGCGAGCGCTAAGCCGCAAGCGGCAACCTACTATGGCCGCGGCAGCAGGAACACTGGCGCGGCGACATCGCGCTCCCATTCCAGTTGCTTCGCAGCGTTCCAGGCTTGCAGCGTTCGCCGTTTCTGAAAGGGGTTTTGGGGATTCTTCGCCGACCCGTCTTTGACTATCAATGTCAGCTCGCCCACTTTGGGATTGGCAGCCTCCGCCGACAGGACGAACAGCTTTTCCGCGGCGATTTCCTCGACGCTCAGGACCGAGACCTTGCCCGTATCCAGTTCGATGCGAACGACTCCCGACGCTTCTTTCCGTTCGCGTTTCTCGATCTCCGGCGTCGGCCTTGCGCCGCCAGCGTAGAACGCACGGGCCTCCCAGGTTAGCCACACGATCTTACCATCGACGCGAGCGCTGCTGCGAAACGTTCGACCATATGCGACGCCGACGGAGACCCAACCAGGAAATCCGAGCGGTTTGGCCTCACGGAGCAGTTTGCCGTCCGCGCCCGTGGCGAGAATGTCAATAGCGTTGGCCTTCTGCACAATGAGCAAGCTATCTGTGGCCAGCAGCGGTTGTCCGCCAGCGGGGTTGGTCCAGAGCAACATGCCGGTGGCGAGGTCGAGCGCGTCGATGCCGCCCTTCGGGTTGGGGAAAAAACCAGTCTTGCGTGCTGGATCAGCGATGCCGCTGCCGGGCAGAACCTGGGGCAGGTGAGGCGCGGGCTTTTGCTGGGCGATTCCTGGTGTCGAAATCGACGCGGCACAAAGGAGAAGTAAACATAGAGCACGTTTAATCGTGGCACCTTCAATTATTGGAAGACATCGATTCAATCCACCCACTGGAACTCATTCGACGCCAGGATCGCCTGCGCGAATTGCTCCCAGGTGGTCAGGCGGTCCGTCGGCCTCGCCGTCTTCGCGTCGCGCAAGAACTCCGTGCTCGCCCTTTTCTCCGCGTCCGACGGTTCGCGGCCATACGCCAAGCGGAAGGCGAGGCCGATACGCTCCTCTTCACGCGGCGAAAGTTTTTCGAGCCGTTTGGCGAATGCTTTCGCTGTCTCGATCGTGAAGTCGCTGTTGAGCGCAAATAGTTGCTGCTGCGGCACCGTCGTCACGCTTCGGCGATCGCTCGTGACGTTCGCATCGGGGAAGTCGAACAGCACGAGCAGAGCATTCGGTTCCACGCGGCTGATCTTCGCATACAGCGTGCGGCGCGTATTGTCGGCCTTGTTGAGGTCGAGCGATGGCCCGCCGATCGCGCGATCAAGCCGGCCCGAGACCGCGAGCCAGGTGTCTCGCCACGATTCAAAATCGAGCCGACGCGGCGTATGCCTCCAGAGGTACTGGTTCTCCGGATCGGCTTCGATGTTCTTGGGAACGCCAGCGCTGCTCAATTGATATACACGGGACAGCATGATCTCGCGATGTAGCCAACGCAGTGACCAGCCATTCTCCATGAAACGCACGGCCAGCGTGTCAAGCAACTCCGGGTGTGTTGGACGATCGCCGAGTTGGCCGAAGTTGCTCGGCGTGCCGACGATGCCCCGACCGAAGTGATAATGCCAAACGCGATTGACGATGACGCGTGCCGTCAGCGGGTTCCTCGGCGAGGCGATAGCGTCGGCAAGTTCGAGGCGGGTGAACTTCGTGGTTTTGGCGTCAGGAACCCTCACCCCCGGCCCCTCTCCCAGTGGGAGCGGGGCGAGTATGCGAAGATAGCCAGGCGGCGCGGGTTCGCCGAGGCGTTCGACGTTGCCACGGATGTTGACGCGCATCGCCGTACCGCCGCCGCTGATGACGTGGGCCATCGGCAAAGGCGGTGGGGCTTCTTTGCGGAGGCGGCCGAGTTCTACCTTGAAAACGTCGATTTCTTTCTGGGTGGAGTCTGGAACTTTCGGGTCTTTCTTCTTTTTCTCGGCCATCTTGAGCTGCGCCTCAGCCGCCTTGACCTTCTTGTCCCAGGTTCGGAATCGCTCGACAGTTTGTGCGTCGGACAGCGGCCTGATGTCGAGGTTCGACCCGTTGTACGCCGCCGCCAGAGAGTAGTAATCGCGAGTCGGGATTGGGTCGTACTTGTGATCGTGGCAGCGAGCGCACGCCACGGTCAGGCCGAGCAGGCCGCGCGTTAGCGTGTCGATGCGGTCGTCGAGTTCGTCGGCGATGACCTGGGTTGCCACCGAGCCGCGATGATACTCCGCGCCCAACCCTTGAAAGCCGAGGCCCGTCAGTTTGACGGCCATATTCGGTTCGGGATCGTTGATCAAATCGCCCGCCAATTGCAAACGCACGAAGCGATCGTAAGGCATATCGCGATTGAGTGCGTCCACGACCCAATCGCGGTAGCGATATGCATGTGCCCGTGTGTTGGCGAACGCCAGCGCTTTATCCTCGGCATAGCGTGATACGTCGAGCCAATAGCGTGCCCAACGCTCGCCATAGTGAGGCGAAGCCAGCAGCCGATCGATGACCTTCGCCAGTGCGGTTGGCGAATCGTCTTTCAGAAACGCGTCGATCTCTTCCGGCGTCGGCGGCAGCCCAGTCAGCCCGAAGGTCGCGCGGCGAAGGAGGTCGCATTTCGCCGCCGGACCGACTGGTTTCAGTTGACGCTTTTCCAACTCGGCAAGGATGAAATGATCGATGTCGCGGATCGGCCAGCCAGTGTCCTTGACCTGGGGCAGAGGTGACTTGACGGGCGGCTGAAACGCCCAGAACGCGCGAGCTTTGTCCCAGTCGATCTCCTTGACGACGGTCGCAGCATTGCCGACGCGCGGGTCCGGGGCACCCATCCGCACCCAGGCCTCGAAGTCGGCGATGATAGTCGCGGGCAGCTTGCCCTTGGGCGGCATCTTCGTGTCATCGGTGTGGCGCAGGGCTTTGAGCAGCGTGCCTTCGCTGACCTTCCCCGCGACGATCGCCGGCCCGCTGTCGCCGCCTTTCAAGAGATCGTCGCGTGTGTCGAGCAGCAGGCCCGCCTTGAGTTTCTTGTTCTTCTTGGCGTCCGCCGAGTGGCATTGATAGCAATGCTCGGCCAGGACGGGCCGAATCTTTTTCTCGAAAAACTCAACGCCCGCAGCGTCTGGATTCTTCGACTCGCCAGCAAATGCGAGCATGGGGTGGATGAGCGTGATGATTATGGTGAGTATTCGTCGGCACATGGGTCTCGGTCCGCGCGTGGAGGGAAATAGCGTGAAAACGGTGCGTGCGGGATGGAACGCTATTTTAACAGATATGCAACCACAGTCAACGTGTACGTTTTCGCGATGTCGCAACGCAATAGAAATGTCCCCATTTTGGTTGCATTAGAAATGTCCGCAACCATTTCCCTATTCCTTCTCCTTGAACCCTTTTCGCCATGGGTGATTCGTGGCTGGGCGCCGTGGGCTTTTTTGGGTAGTCTCGCCCTTGC
>CAMAUE010000146.1 GCA_945861245.1 Singulisphaera sp. GP187 | reverse complement strand
TTCATCGCCATCGGCGCTTGCATCGGTTTGCTCATTGCGGTGGCCCAAGTGCTCCTCAAGGAAGCCTGGGTCAAAGTCGAAGCCGGCTTTCGCCCTGGACGCGAAATGCTGCTCGCCAAGGAAAGAACGTCCATGGGCCGAGCCGAGGGCATGGATATCGCCCTATTCGGCGACTCCGGCGTTGAGAAGGCGCATGCCAACATCGTACTCGAAGGCGGACGCTATTTCATCGAAGATTTGCAAACGCCCGGCGGCACGTATGTCAACGAGCAGAAAGTCGCAGGCAAAGCCCCGCTCAAGACAGGCGACCTCATTCGCATGGGCAAAAGCTTGATACGCTTCAACGAACGCGCGAAACGCAAGGATTGAACGGTCGCTAATTAAACGGATGATTCGGAAAACGATACGCGAGCGCTAAGCCGCAAGCGGAAAACACTGACAACTAACAACTGACAACCCCTCTATGCCAATCATCATCAAATGTCCGAGTGCCGGTTGCGGCAAATCGATGCAGGTTCCGGATAACGCCGTCGGCAAGCGCGTGCAGTGCCCGACCTGCAAGAACGCGTTCCAGGTTCCGGCTGCGACACCGGCGCCAAGCGCAGTGCCGGCGGGCGGTGCGTCCTCGCCGAAAACTTGCCTGGCGTGCGGCTCGACGCTCAACGAAGGCGCTGTAGCCTGCATGGACTGCGGCTTCATGTTGCAATCGGACACCGGCCCCGCTGAGCCGGAGGGGCCGCCGAACTTGTGTACCAATCCGGCGTGCGGCGTCGCCAATCCGCCGGGCGAACGCAACTGTGTGCGCTGCTCGAACCCTCTGCCGATCGCCGGCGGCACGCTTCTGCATGGTCGTTATCGGCTCGACAAGTTGCTAAAGATGGGCGGCTTCGGGGCTGTCTATCGCGGTGTGGACACGAAGTCTGGGGATCGACTGGTCGCCGTCAAAGACATGATCGGCAACGATCCGCAGGAGTTCGCCATCCGCCTCAACTTTTTCCGTCGTGAAGCGGAAATCCTGCGTGCCCTCGAAAACGTGCCGATCGTGCCGCGAATTTACGACTTCATCCATCAAGGCCAATCCGCGCACTTGGTGATGGAGTTCATCAAGGGCAAGGATTTGCTCGACATCCTGGAAGCGAACGAGTGCAAGCCGTTCCCTGTGCCGCTCGTGATCGAATGGGGTAAAGCGGTGTGCGACGTGCTGAATACGATGCACACACTGTCGCCGCCGTTGATCCATCGCGATCTCAAGCCGGACAATATTATGTTGCTGGAGGATCAAAAGTCGATCAAGATGATCGATTTCGGCACCGCTCGCGATCTCGGCCGCACCGCCAAGGAACGCGCGGCAGGCAAGACGCGCGTCTACACGGAAGGTTATGCTCCGCCCGAGCAGATCGTCGGCAAACCGGAGCCACGTAGCGATCTGTTTTCGTTGGCCGCGACGATGTATCACCTCGTCACGGGTAAAGCTCCAGAGGGATTCTACACCGCCAAGGAGATCGAAACTCAGCTGACAGAGAACAGCCCGGCCATCCCTACCCAATATCGCTGGTTCTATGATTTGCTGCGCATCAACATGTCTGAAGATGTCAATGACCGGTATTTCTCCGCCAAAGAAATCAAGACGGACTTGACGGCCCAGCGCGTCACGAAAGAGTCGCCGTGCGCGAAATGCAAGACGCAAAACAAAGTTCGCACCCCGTTCTGCACCAAGTGTGCTGAGCCTCTATCCGAACCGACGGCACCGTGCGTCATGTGTGGCAAGTACAACCGCATGGGCACGCGATTCTGCATCTATTGCGGCAATCGGCTGCGGTAGTTGACGCCGAATGGGCTTCGCGCCAATACTTTCTTCGCACAGTTGTATATGTGGCATTTGCGGACTTTTCGAGCCGCGACCGTCAGGGAATTCGACGGTTTTCATTGTGCGAGGTACAGCCGATCGCTTGCTCGCCGCTATCCCGTCGGCGGTTGTTTGCGGCTTGGCAGCGCGGTCGAGATCGGCCGTGGTTGCGGCGTGCCCGGCAGCAGAACCACGCTGTTGTCGCGATTCGTGCCCGGTGATGGCGGGGCCGTCGGGTGTGCTGATTGGCTCAGCGGACGATGGCACGTTGTCAGCACCGATATCGGCATCTCGCCCGCGCTCGGCTGGCCGACGTACCCACGCCCGATCGGTTCGAGCGCCTCCGCCAATTCGATCGGCGTTTGAAATCGGCGACTCGGCTCCTTCGCGATGATCTTCTCAAACACCAACGCCAGGTCCATCGACACATCGGGCCGTAGCGCTCGCAACGACTTCGGATGTCTCACCTGATGCCAAATGATTTTCTGGGCGCTGGTTCCATCTTGAAACGGACTCTTACCCGTCAGTAGGTAATACATCGTGCCGCCAAGACTGTAGATGTCGGCCCGGATATCGACTCGGCTATCGACGATCTGCTCCGGCGCAATGTAATCGCCCGTGCCGATGATGTAGCCGAATTCGTATTCCTTGATAAACGCCGGCGAGTCCTCGTGGAAGAACCGCGCGAGGCCCATGTCGAGCAGCTTGACGTTGCCTTGGCGATCGAGCAACAGGTTGCCTGGTTTGATGTCTCGATGCACGAGCCCGGCTTCATGGGAATGCTGCAAACCCAGCGCAGCCTGGCCGATATAGTTGGCGACACGGTCCGGCGCAAGTGTGCCATTGCGGCGAACGAAGTCGTGCAGGTTGCTGCCATCGACGAATTCAAGCACGATGAAATGCAGCTTGTCGTCGCGATCGATGTCATGCGCCCGGACGATGTTGGGATGATCGAGCCGAGCGACCGCCCGTGCCTCGCGGTAAAACCGTTCAAGCGATGCTGGGTCATCGGCCTGTTGCACGGGGAGAATCTTCAGGGCGACCATGCGGCCCATGAGAATGTGTTCGCAGAGATAAACCGCGCCCATACCGCCGGCGCCGAGGCGTTCGAGCAAGCGATACTTGCCGTTGATGATGAAGCCCCGCCAGCGGCCAGCGACGAGTTTCTCGGCCTGGAAATTGGTGAGCACGCCATTCTGGATGAGGGCGTCAGCGGCATCGCGCGGCGTATGTGGGTCGGCGCTGGACCGCGACCAGGCGTTTTGAATAGCGCGCACCGCGTCCATCCCTAGCAATCCGCTCTTGATGCTGAGTGCGAAAAACTCATCGACAGTCGTTGGCGCGGGCATACTACCATCTTCGGATATTCCGGCGCGGGTTGCAAGTAAGCTTTTGAAATCTCCCTTGTTTAGCCGCGACGCGCCAGCGGAGCGAGGATGGCACGCCACGCGATTGCGCGACGCCCAGTCCGCGCTCTGCTGGCGCGTCGCGGCTAAATACGAGAGGCGATGACGTGGGCGCCTATGCATTTATCCGTGTTTCATCCGTGGCAAAACCATCATTCCCCCAGCTTCAGTTTCAGCTTCAGCTTCGCTTTGCCCCGTAGCACGTTGAGGGATAGCTCGTCGCCGACGCGGTGATGCAGGCGGATGTGCGTCTCGAATTGGCGGGCGGTCATCGTCAGTGCCTGATCGTTGAGGCCGACGATGATGTCGTTGGCTTGCAGGCCGGCGTGGCGGGCGGCGGGCGTCAGGAAGTTCATGTGGCGGTAGGCGAGCTGCTTTGGCATGAGGCCTAGCGATTTGCGGCTGTCCGCATCGAGATCGTCGCCGATGATGCCGGGGTTCGGTGCCATGGTTTTGAGCGACCAGCGCCAGGAGACATCGGTCATTCGCCAGCCGTTGGATAGCGTGATGATCTGGCGATGTTCGCGTTCGCCGTCGTGCCAGGCGACTTCGAGTTTGCCAGCCTTCGGGGATTGGTGCAGGGCGTATTGCAGGTCCATCACCGCGGCGATCGGTTGGCCAGCGACGCGAGTGAGCAGACTCTTCGCGCTGATGCCCGCCTTCGCCGCCGATGAGTTCGGTTGCACGTGGGTGACGCGATTGCCTTGCTCGGGGTCGATCGTCAGGCCGAGGTTCTCGGGTTGCGGGTAGACCCAGGCATTCTCCAGGCTCCATTCATCGCGGCTGCGCAGGAACTCACGCCGAAATTCGTTGACGTGATGGCAGTGGATGCAAGCATTAGCAGGCAGCTTGTCGGCGGCAGGATAATCCTCCGCGTAGATCGGCATCAGGGGCTTTGGCGGCTTGCGATCGCCCGCGCGGAAGCGCTTCAGGTTCTCGGTCAGGCTATGCTTCAGCCCGCCAAGCGTGTGGTATTTCGCCGGCGTGTCGGCGTCGCGCCCGCCGAAGCGGCCGAGCGTGCGGCCTTCCGGCGTGAGGAATAAGGCGTTCCAAGTCAGGTCAAAGTCGGTGTCGATGAGGGCGAGATCGACGCCGCGCATGTTGCCGATGCGCAAGAGCACGAATTCGCGGGCGATCGCGCGGATATCGGGATGGAGACGAACAACCTGTTCGTCGAAGCCTTTTTCGTCGCGTCAGTGTTTGCACACGAGCACGGCAAAGATCGGCTTGCTGTCGCGCTGGGCGATGCGCTGGGCCCGCGCCCAATCGCTGTGCCAGGTCGGCATGTCGTCGGGCAGCGGTATAGGTAGGCCAAGCGAAGCAATCGCCGACAGCGCGAGCACGAAAAGTACGCACGCCAGTTTTATGAGGTTATCCACATTGATTTCCGCTTGCGGCTTAGCGCTCGAAATATCCCACGCGAAGGCCACGGCTGTTATCTAAATCCAACCACGTAATTGTATACCATTGACGGGTAAGCTTGACGCTTTTCCGAGCTGCGACCGTAAGGGAGCGGCCGACATAAACCGCACGGCTTCCTGTCGGTCGCTCCCTTACGGTCGCGGCTCGGAAATGTTTTGAGTGGTTCGGGCAAGCGGCAATTTCTACCGTGCGAAGAATAACAGAATGCTTGTGGTTGATTAGAACGATCACGTTCGCACCGCATGCTGCGAGCACTAAACAGCAAGCGGAAATTAGAACGCGCGGTTGGTGACGAGATTCTGAATTGTGCGTTCGAGAGAATGGAGCGAGGCTGAATCAGGGACCCCTACGTGATGCCAAACGATGTCGCCCTTTTGATTGAGCAGCATCAACGTGGGCACACCGGTGACCTGGAATTGGTTGCCCGCATTGAAGTTGGCGGTTTTGCCCATGAGCTGGCGATAGGTCAAGTTCATGGACGAGCAGAACTTGTTGACGGCATCGGCTTCGCGGCGTTCGTCCGCGCCAGGTTCGATCGCAATGCCGATCACGTCTAAGCCGCGCGTGGCGTATTGTTGATGGATGCGCTCGAGAGTCGGCATGACCTGTCGGCACGGGAAGCAATGCGTGCCCCAGAAATCGAGCAGAACGATTTTGCCCTGGCTAGCCTTACGATATTCCCACACCTGGCCCTTACTATCCTTCAACGCGAGATTTTCGAGACGCTTGCCGACGAACGCACAGGATGGCACGCGGGTTGGTCCCGTTTCGATTTTCGCGCCGCCAGGGCCGATCGGCGGCAGGGCCGGGAACGATTCCGGCGGCAGGTTCGGGCGCGGCTGTTGGCCGGGAATGTTCAACAACGGCGGGCGATCCATCGGCGTTTCGACGATGCCAGGGACATACTTGGGATCCGACACGGGGAACGTCAACGTCGCGGGCAAATTGGGCGGATCGTTCGGGTTGATCGCAGTGCCTACGCCGACCAACGGATCGTTCCCAAACGCCTTAGTTTGCGCGGGCTGCCATTTCGTGTTCTTGGGCGGCGTCTTGTTATTGGCGATGCCGGCTGCAGCGGGCACTTCGTAGGCAGGTGTGCCGGGAAGCGGTGGGATGTCGGCACTGGCGAATTCCTCGCGGACGGGGATGATGACTCGCACGTTCGGAGCGTTCGTCAGCACCGTGCCTGCGAGCAGCTTGTCGCCGTGCTTGGTGCGGGCGATCAGACGATAGGCCGCACCGGGTTTGACGCCCTGGATGATGAAGTTGCCCTGAACGTCGGCGGCGATGTCGATCGGTGCGCCGCCGGCGGGTTCGTCGAGCCGGACCCAGCGGATATAAGCATTGCTAACGGGGCGATTGTTGATATCGGTTACTGTGCCGGCGAGGATGGTTGGCGCGTTGATGTTATTGCCGGTCATCGGCGTCATCGGCGCCATCGGTGCCGGTGGGGCGGTGGGAAGGATCGGTGGCGTCGGGATCGGAGCATTGAGCGGATCGGGAAACTTCGGGGGAGCCGCGCCGCCTCCGCCGCCAATACCACCGCCGATAGGCGGAGTCGGATTGTTCGTGTTCTTTTTGAACAGCGAACAGCCGGTGCTTGTCGCACACAGCACCGTCAACAGGATCATGCAGGACAATACCCGCATGGGATTTGCCTCGAATTTAATAGATGACTCGGTGTTGCCAATGAACGCACGCGGATCGACCGGACGCAGCGCGGGGTATCCTCACTTGAATCGGGCCGCATAGCCGATTTCTTGAGAAAATCCGCTTCTCTGGGAATCTTCGCGAACTGGGTTATACTCCGCACGGGTACAATTCGGGCATTGGCGAGCCTAGCCGCGTAAGCGGCAGGTTTGCGGGCGCGTCAACCTGCCGCTTACTCGGCTAGGCTCGCCAATGCACTCGTGATAGTTCGCGAGCACTATAGAATTCTCTTATAGCCTTTCCCCGTCGGCTTTCGAGGTCAAGGAAATCGATGGCAACCTTGGAAAAATGGATAACTATCCGTGGTGCGCGCACGCATAACCTGCGTAGCTTGACATTGCAAATCCCCCGCAATTGCCTGACCGTTATCACCGGACCGAGCGGGTCGGGCAAAAGTTCGCTCGCCTTCGACACGATCTACGCCGAGGGTCGCCGACGCTTTCTCGATACCCTGCGTGGCGACAAACGCGCACTCTTCCGCCAACTCCAACGCCCCGATGTGGACGCCATCGACGGTCTCCCGCCGGTCGTCTGCGTTTCACAGAACACCGTCGCGGCTCGGCCACGCAGCACCTTGGCAACGGTTACCGAGATCCACGATCACCTGCGTCTGCTGTACGCCCGTTTCGCGACGCCGTATTGCCCGGACTGCAACGTGCCTATCTACAAACACACGCTCGGCGAGATCGTCAATGCGATGCTCGCGCAGGATGGCCGCAAAATCATGATCCTCGCGCCGCTCGTCGTTGACGAACCGGGCGACCACAAGGCCCACTTCCAACGCATCCGCCAGGCCGGCTTCCTGCGCGCTCGCGTCGATGGCGTGCTGACCGAGATCCGCGACAATCCGCCGCTTGATCCAAAGCAGAAGCACACGGTTGAGTTGATCGTCGATCGCTTGCTCGTGAAGCCGAACATCGCCGAGCGGTTGCGCGAATCGCTGGGCATCGCCGTCGAGCATTCGGGCGGGCGCATCGTCGTTTCCGATATCGACACCGGCGACTGGCGCGACGACGTTTATTGCACGCAGTATGATTGTCCGCGCTGCCGCCGCACGATGCCGGTGCTGGAGCCGAGCGACTTCAACTTCAACCAACCGCGCGGCGCCTGCCCGATCTGCACGGGATTTGGCCAGGTTTGGCAGTTCGACCCGAAGCTGCTCATTCCCGAAATGACATGGACGTTGCAGCGTGTCATCGAACGCCTGGCCGAGCTGACGCCGGAAGGACTGACGGTGGACGCGAAGCCGTTCGGCCCGCTGCTTGACGCCTTCGCGCCGCTCGATGCGAAGACGCCGTTCGCCGATTGGCCAAGCGACGCATTCGCGGCATTACTTAACGGCACGGACAAGACGCAACCGGCCTTTCCCGGGTTGTTGACGATGCTGCGCCACTGGAGCGAACTCGCGCTCGGCGACGACGAATCCGGCGATTTGCTGACGCTGTGCGGTTACGTCACCTGCTCGGAATGCAACGGAGCGCGATTAAACATCAACGTCCGCTCGGTTCGCTTCCACGACAAGGGTCTGCACAAGATCACGGCAATGACGGTGGACGCCGCCGTCGCTTGGTTTGCGAACATCGACGAACAACCGAGCGATTCCGCTCCCGCGCGAGCCCGTGCCGTGCTGCTCGCCGAGATCGGCCAACGGCTTACGTTTCTGCGCGACGTCGGTCTCGGCTACCTGACGCTCGATCGGCCCGCGCCGACGCTCTCCGGCGGCGAGGCACAGCGAGCACGCCTGGCGACGCATCTCGGCGGCGGCCTTATCGGCGTCTGCTACATCCTCGACGAGCCGACCATGGGCCTGCATCCGCGCGATACCGAAAAGCTGCTCGCCGCTCTCCGGGCGTTGCAAGCGCGAGGCAACACCGTCATCGTCGTCGAGCACGACGCCACCGTCATCCGCGCCGCCGACTATTTGATCGACATCGGCCCCGGCGCAGGCAAGGCGGGCGGGCAACTGATAGCGTGCGGGCCTGTCAATTCTGCGTCTTCCGCTTGCGGCTTAGCGCTCGGATCATCACACGCGAGCACTAAGCCGCAAGCGGAAAACACCGATTGGCTCACCATCCGTGGCGCTCGGCATCACAACCTCAAGAACATCGACGCCGTCATCCCGCTCGGCTGTTGGACCTGTCTCACCGGCGTCAGCGGATCGGGCAAAAGCTCGCTGGCCCGCGACGTTCTCTGTCATGCAATTCGGCGAAACCTCGGCCTGCTCGCGCCGACGCCAGGCACGCATGACCGCATCGACGGCATCGACGAAATTGAACGATTACTGGAAGTCGATCAAAAGCCGTTAGGCCGATCGTCGCGCTCGAACCCGGCGAGCTACACGGGATTGTTTGATGAGATGCGCAAGCTGTACGCTTCGACCCGCGTGGCGAAATTGCGCGGCTGGAAGGCGAATCGCTTCAGCTTCAACGTCAAGGGCGGCCGATGCGACGACTGCCTCGGCCAAGGCCAAGCGCGCGTCGCCTCGACCCTGATGCCGGACCTTCGGCTCGTTTGTCCAGCGTGCCAGGGCAAACGTTTCAACGCTGCCACGCTCGAAGCACGCTGGCATGGCTTGTCGATTGCAGAGGCGTTGGAGCTATCGGTCGCCGACGCTCGACAGGTGTACGCCAACGTGCCGACGATGGCGCCAATGCTGCACGCACTCGATGAAGTCGGCCTCAGCTACGTCGCCCTCGGACAACCCGCGAACACGCTGTCCGGCGGCGAGGCGCAGCGCGTCAAGCTCGCCACGGAGATAGGTAAAAAGTCGCTCGGTAAAACATTGTACATGCTCGACGAGCCAACGACCGGATTGCACGTCGTCGATGTCGCCCGACTCATACATGTCTTCCGCCGACTGACCGCGGCAGGCAACACCGTCGTCGTCATCGAACATCATCCCGACCTGATCGCCGCAGCCAACTGGGTCATCGACCTCGGCCCCGGCGCCGGCGAAGCAGGCGGCGAGATCATCATCGCCGGAACGCCGACGGACGTGGCACGATGCGAACGCACTGTGACGGGGCGGTATTTGGTGCGGTGAATCGCGCACAAATCGTTCGATTGGCAATCGTCCTGGGCATCAAACCCATTCCGAGCCGCGACCGTCAGGGAGCGGCCGACAAAATGCGCACGGCATCCAGTCGGCCGCTCCCTGTCGGTCGCGGCTCGGAAATGGGACAATTCGTCGAATGTTATTGCTTTGCCACTTCCATTTGCTCAATTGGCTTGCTCGGCATCGTCTGCAACAACGCTTTCAGCACAGCGTTCACCGGTTCCGATCCGGCAAACGCCGCCGCCACCTCGGGGTCAAGCACGACCAGTCGCCCACCTTTTGTCAGCGTGGAGGCGAACCGATTTGGCTTCGCCAGACTGTAGTCGAATTCATATTTCTCGCGCAACTCGTCTGCCATGGTTTCACCCTTTCATTGGATTTTGTTCGTGCCTGCGGCGTTGGCGTCGTCCCACTCGAACTCTATTGTCGCCTCCGCGATTCAAAAAAAGGACCGTAGGGTGCGTCAAGCGCCAGCGCCGACGCACCAATCGCTTGCGGGTTCGTGGTGCGTCGGCGCTGGCGCTTGACGCACCCTACTTACTTTATTCATCGAAGGTCTCTCGTAGATACAGGTAGTTTGACCGAAAGAAAAGAACATACAACAGACCCAGAAGCAGACGCCAACCATGAAGGTTTGATCCAACCTCAACGCGGTGCAAAGTTCCCGCTTGAACCTCCAGCATTAATGGTTTGCTCGAACACCAATCTATTCGAGCCAACAACTCGTGGCTGCCCTCTGGTACCCTAATTTTTCAGTTCGATCCTGGGCCGATGTCGCCTTCACAATTGCCGTCCACAAATATCCGGTAGTTGCGAAGCCAATCTGCGAACTGGCTTGGGCGGTAGAACTCGATTACTCCCATGGCTGTCCTTCTTTTTCGCCGAACTTCTTTATGATCGCGCCGATGCGCGCTCCAGCAACGTGCTGCTCGCTATAGCTCTCGTGCGCACCATAGCAAGGGTCAATTCCAACAGACCGGCGATCGGGTGTCAAGCATTTTCGGCTCGATCGCGCGGCGTTTATTGTCTCGCGGCACCCCCAGGAATCGCTGCGCTCATCCTGGGGCTTGCGGCGTGATCTTTGTCATCGTATCGCGCGGGCGGATGGGTTGTCAAAGTCGGTTGTGGAAAATAATGCGATCGCGAGGGATGAAGCGAGCGCTAAACGGGGAGATGTAATCTGCTGGCAAGACGGAATTGGCGCGCTCCGCTGGCGCGGTCACGGCTCGCACGAGCGGCCGTCGTCGCCGACGCGGACGATGCGGATAGTCGGAAAGCCTTCGCCGCCTTCGATCGGGTGGCCGGCGAGCACGACGACGAGCGCTCCGGGCTTCACCGCGCCTGCCAAGAACGACGCGCGGACGGCCGCTTCGAGCCTGTCGTCGCCGCGCTGAATCGGGAACGGCACGGTCACACCCTGCACGCCCCACACCACAGAGAGGCGTTGCACCACGGCTTGCTCCGTTGACACCGCGATGATGGCCGATGCCACGCGATGCCGAGCGACGAGTCGTGCCGTGCGGCCTGTGAGCGTCGGCGTGATGATCGCGTGGGCACCGGTGTCATGCGCGAGATCGCAGGCGGCATGGGTGATGTGGTCGGTGATGTCGCCGCGCGGGATCTCCATCGGTTTTGGGCCGCTCTCTTCCTGATGTGTTTCCGCTTCGATCAAGATGCGATTCATGCACGACAGTGCCTCGACCGGGTAATCGCCGACGGCCGTCTCGCCTGATAGCATCACGGCGTCGGTGCCATCGTAGACGGCATTGGCGACATCGCTGACCTCGGCACGTGTCGGGCGCGGGTTCTTGCGCATCGAGTCAAGCATGTCGGTTGCGGTTATGACCGGTTTGCCGGCGAGGCGGGCTTTCTGAATGAGCTGTTTCTGGACGTGAGGCACTTTTTCGAGGGCGATCTCAACGCCCAAATCGCCGCGCGCGACCATGATGCCGTCGAAGGCGGCGATGATCTCGTCCGACTTGCCGTCGCGCACGGCTTCGGGTCGTTCCATCTTGGCGAGGATCGGAATCTCGACGTTGTAGCCGCGAATGACGCCGCGAAGTTCGTGGGCGGCCGAGGCGTCACGAACGAACGACAGCGCCAGCCAATCGACACCGGCAGCGAGCGCGACCGCGACGGCGTCACGGTCACGCTTGGTTACGGCGGGGATCGTCAGTTCGCTATCCGGCAAGTTGATGCCTTTGTTGGGCAGCAGCGTGCCGCCGACCTCCACCATCAGCGTGACGATGTCCTTGGTCACGCTATGGACGCGGGCCTGGATTCGGCCATCGTCGAGCAACACGCGATGGTTCGGCTTGACCTTCGCCAGTGCTTCCGGCTCAGTCAGGTGCACATCCGCGGCGACTTCCGGCTTCAGCGCCAGCGTGACTTTATTGCCCGCCGTCAACTCCAGCGTTGCCTGCAAGATCGCCCGCAGCTTCGGGCCAGGCAGATCGCCGAGCACCGCCACTACGCGCTTGCGCTCGGCAGCGAGCAAGCGGAATCGATCGATGCGGGCACGATGGTCCTCGGACGTGCCGTGCGAGAAGTTGATGCGCGCGACATCCAGCCCGGAGTCGAGCAGTTTTTCGAGTACGCCGGGCCGATCTGTGGCGGGGCCGAGCGTGGCGACGATGCGGGTGCGTCTTTGCATGGGTAGTCCTTGGTCCTTAGTCATTGGTCCTTATCAAGCAAGCTTCTACCGCTTGCGGCTTAGCGCTCAACTTCACGCCTTTAAGGACAACCGTCAACTAGTGGCGATCGCGCGTGAAGTTTACACAGCATCCGGTGCCTTCTCTTTTACTTCGCCGAGGATCTCCGTTAACACCGTATCCGTCGCGATGTTCTCGGCCTGGGCTTCAAAATTTAGCAGGATGCGATGGCGCATCGCCGGCAGGTAGGCTTTGCGCACGTCTTCAAAGCTGACGTTGAATCGGCCTTCGAGCATGGCGCGAATCTTCGACGCCAGCACCACCGCCTGCGCGCCGCGCGGACTGGCGCCGAAGCGTAGGAAGCGATTCGTCACGCTGCACGCGAACGGCCCTTGCGGATGCGTGGCCAGCGTCAAACGGACCGCGTAGTCCTGAACCTGCGGCGCGATGAAAATCTTTTTCACGACCGCCTGCCATTTACGGATGGCCGCTCCGTCCATCACTTTCTGAGGCTTGGCCCACTCGCCACGCGTAGTACGGTCGATGATCGTGGACAACTCCTCGCGCGTGGAGTATTGCACGACAAGTTTGAAGAAGAATCGATCCAGTTGAGCCTCGGGCAACGGATAGGTTCCTTCCTGCTCGATCGGGTTTTGCGTCGCCATCACGAAGAACGGTTCTTCCAGCCGATGGACGATGCCGCCGACGGTGACGGAATGCTCTTGCATCGCTTCTAAGAGCGCCGACTGCGTCTTCGGCGTCGCGCGGTTGATTTCATCCGCGAGAACGATCTGCGCGAACAGCGGGCCTTTCTGGAAAGTGAAAACGCGTTGGCCATCCGGCGCTTCATTGATGATGTTCGTGCCGATGATATCCGAAGGCATCAAATCGGGCGTGAACTGCACACGGCTAAAATGCAATTCGAGCACCTCACTCAGCGTTCGCACCAGCAGTGTCTTGCCCAAGCCCGGCACGCCTTCCAGCAGTACATGCCCACCGGCAAACAGACAGGTAAGCACGCCGTGCACGATGTCAGCATGGCCCACGATGACCTTGTTGATCTCCTGAAAAACGCGTTGGTATTCCGTGCGGAAGTCCCGCACCTGCGTTTCAAATTCGTTCATGCGTGGTTCCCGTGAAGCCGGCGGTGATGGTTGACGGATTATTGTACATATCGCAAGGGCATTTTACGTATTTCCGCTTGCGGCTTACCGCTCACATGGCGCCGCGCGAGCGCTAAGCCGCAAGCGGAGAACGAAAACACTGGCGTTCATCATGAGCGGATGGTACGATAACCCCTGGCACTTCGCCGAGGACCATCATGACCGCACCGCGATACGCACGAGCCTGGTTTTGCGCCGCCTTATGCTTCGCCGTTTTCGGCTGCGGCGGCGGGGCGATGCCGGAGTTGGTCTGGGGCAAACGCGGCGTGAACGGCGGCGAACTCGTCAAGCCCCGCGCCATCGCCATCGGGCCGGGCGACCGCATGTATATCGTCGATTGGACCGCTCGCATTCAAGCCTTCGACCGCGACGGCAGATTCCTCAACGCCTCCTGGACCACGCCCGATTATCGCAACGGCCGCCCCAGCGGGTTGAGCGTCGATTTCGACGGCAACGTCATCGTCAGCGATTCGCACTACAACTGCGTCCGCGTTTACTCACCCGACGGCGATTTGATACGCACCATCGGCGGCGAACTCGGCACGAAGCCGGGCCAACTCAGCTACATCAGCGATGCCGTGCGCGACAAGGCCGGCAACTTTTACCTCTCCGAATTCGGCGATACGCAACGCATCAGCAAGTTCGACAAGGACGGCAAATTCCTGCATTGCTGGGGCGAACCCGGCGGCGAACGCGAAGTCGGCACAAGCATCCAACCCGCGGCGACCGGGCACTTCGCTCACATTCGCGCCATGACGCTCGGACCCGACGGCAACCTCTACATCGCCGACCGCTGCAATCATCGCATCCAGGTCTTCACCACCGACGGCGCCTTCGTCCGCACCTTCGGCTCCGCCGGCTCGGGAATAGGTGAATTGTCGTACCCGAACGACGTCGCCTGTCCGCCCGATGGTAGCGAGTTTTTGTACGTCGTCGAGTTCGGCAACCATCGCGTGCAGAAGTTCACGCTCACCGGCGAGTCTCTCGGTACATGGGGCGGCCCCGGTCGCGGGCCCGGCCAACTCTCCAGCCCCTGGGCCGCCGCCGTTGACAGCCGTGGCAGGGTGCACGTGCTCGACAGCCACAACGACCGTGTCCAGCGTGCGCGGTTTTAGCGAAACGCCGCTTGCGGCTTAGCGCTCAAAGTGTAGCCAAGGGCGAGTTGAGCACTAAGCCGCAAGCGGCGGACCAGGAACGATCTATGATTATCGAACATTGGCTCGCATACGTCTGTCTGCTTCTCGCGCTCGCCGCGGGCATCTTGACTCTCGTGCTTCGCCAAGCGCGTAGCACGTGGGACTGGCGTGGTTATCTGCCGGTGCCGATGCTGACGGCGTTTGGCATCGGTGCGTTTCAATTCATCGACGAACCGTGGGTCGTCGGCGGTATCGCGATTGGCGCCGCCGCGATCTTGGTACTCTTGCTCGTCGCCGTCTTTGTCAACGGGTTCTGGAACGCCTACCTCGGCTATGGCTTGGCGAGCATCCTGTTTTTCAGTCTCGGTGCAGTGCTGGCCAATCTAATGCAAGAAGGTTTGCGCGAAGTTTGGATATTACTTGTCTCGCTGCGGGTGCAGTCGCCGTGGTGGCTGATGTTACTGGCGGCGATACCGTTGTTGATCTGGTCCAGTTGGCGAGCGCTGATTGGGCTGGGCAATACGCGCCGTTGGCTGGTGCTTTCATTTCGCTCGGCTTTGATTCTATTTGTCGTGCTGGC
>CAMAUE010000145.1 GCA_945861245.1 Singulisphaera sp. GP187 | reverse complement strand
TGTTCGACATCATCGCCCCGAACGCCGCCATCGATGCGAATTACGTCAATTACGTCGTCGCTACCAAGGATGGCCGAGTTCTGACCGGGCTGTTGACGAACGAGTCGGCGTCGAGCATCACGCTCAAACGTGCGGAGAATCAGGTCGATGTGGTGTTGCGCAAGGACATCGACGAAATCGCGTCCACGGGCATTTCGCTGATGCCGGAGAGTTTGGAGAAAACGATCAACGTGCGCGAGATGGCGGATTTGCTGCGTTTCCTGAAAGATTGGCGCTATCTCGATGGCAGCGTGCCGTTGCGATAGCCGCTTGCGGCTTAGCGCTCAACAAAACGCGCCATGGGTATAGGCGCTTTAGCGAATTCGTATATGCGCCCAAACTATGGTAACATCCCGCGAGCGCTAAGCCGCAAGCGGCAATTGCGGTTTGCATTTCCGCTTGCGGCTTAGCGCTCAACATATTCCTTCGGAGAACATGATGAGAAACCCCATCGTCATCGCGCATCACCTCATTTGGACCGCGTATGGCCATTGGCTTCCCAACGATCCGCGCGGCAGCGGCTCGTTTGGCATCCGCAACGATGTTCTCGCTGAACTCGGCGAGTTGCATTACGGTCGAAAAAGGATTCAACCGCCCGGAGTCGTTGTTCGCGAGTTTTTGGATGAATCCGCGGATGCCCTGAAACATCCACGGCGAGCGTTTGATTTGATTATGCGACAACAGTTTGCCGATGCGTTCACATAGACAATTGAGGACGAGAAATTCACCTGCTACGCATGCGTCATTATGCCGGACCATGTGCACATTCTGATTCGCAAACATAAACATGACGCCGAGGGGATGATCGATATCTTTCAACAGCGGTCGCGCCGTTACCTGATTGAGCATGAACTATTTCCCATCTCGCATCCCGTCTGGTCCGATGGCGGCTGGAAGGTATTTCTCGATCATCCCGAGGAGATATGGCGCACGATTCGGTATATCGAACGCAACCCGCTGCCGATCGGCGAAACGATTCAGCGCTGGCCGTTCGTCAGCGCCTACGACGGCTGGCCGTTGCATCCGGGGCATAGTCCGATGTCGCCCTACGTGAAAGCGCTCAAGGCGGCCGGGCGCTATCCCTGATTGCCGCTTGCGGCTTAGCGCTCGACAAAACGCGCCATGGGTAATGGCGCTTTGGCGAGTTCGTAGAATCGCTAATAATAGGAAACCACAATTTGAGCGCTAAGCCGCAAGCGGCAAATGCGGAAATTGACGTAGGAAAATCAGCACTCGTTTGGTACATTCTTCTCCATCGTGGATTCCCATACCGAGGTTCCTGGCAATGCGTTTTCCCCTTAGCTTTACCTATGCCCAGTTCACCCATCGCCGAAAGATGGAGAAGGCCAAACGCGAACGCTACCCGACCGTGCTGATGCTCGAGCCACTCTACACGTGCAACCTCGCCTGCCTGGGCTGTTCCGTCGAACGCTACACCGGCAAACTGCAAGACCGCATGTCCGTCGAACGCTGCCTCAAAGCCGTCGATGACTGCGGCGCCCCCATCGTCAACATCTGCGGCGGCGAACCAACGCTCTACCCCGAACTCAAAGAACTGCTCGAAGGCATCATCCAGCGCGATAAGCACATCATCCTGTGCACCAACGCCCTCAAGCTCGACACCAAAGTCTACGGCATCATCAAGCCCAGTTCACGCCTGTTCCTCATGATCCACCTCGACGGCATGAAGGAAACACACGATTTCGTCTGCAATCGCGAAGGCGTCTTCGACAAAGCCGTGGAGATGATCAAACAGGGCAAATCGCTCGGCTATCGCATCTATCTCAACGCGACCGTCTACCGCGAAACGAAGGTGTCCGAGATTGAGGAGTTGTGCAAACTCACCGATACGTTGAAAGCCGACGGCATTCTAGTGTCGCCGGGCTATGACTATGCCAGTGTCGAGAATGACATCTTTTTGACAAAGGAACAGACGCACGAGAAGTTCAAGGCGATCCGCGAATTGGCGCGGAAGTATCGCATCAATGCGACGCCGAAGTTCCTGGAGTTCGCCGCCGGCATGGTGGAGCTGCCGTGCTCGCCGTGGTCGACGGTGAACTTCACGCCGAAAGGCTGGAAGGCGCCGTGCTACCTGATCGAAGGCGAAGGCTATTTCCAGGAGTGGGAAGAGTTCTGGACCAAGACGAACTGGAGCTACTGGGAAAGCCGCGAAGACAGCCGCTGCCAAAACTGCAAGATGCACTCGGGTTTCGAGCACAGCGCCGTCAACGAAGCGATGAAGACGATGTCTGGCAAGCTGCGTCTCGCGGCGTGGTCGCTGGGGTGGTAGCGGCGAGTTGTCAGCCATGCAAGCGGAGGCGTCGTGAACTGGCTAGCTCACGTCTATCTTGCGGAACCCGACATCGAAGCTCGCCTGGGCAACTTGCTCGCGGACCTCGTCAAAGGGCCGGACCGCCGCAACATGACCGCAGCATTCACGCGCGGCATGCGGTTGCCATAATGATACTGATGTCATTGCAGCGATATCACAAAAAGCTATCTACGATTACTACGATCAGAGAAGGAAATCATGCTCGACTCCCACTTCATCCGCGAGAATCTCGCCGATGTCAGGGGTAACTGCAAAACATGCTATCCGTTTGCGTTGAGCCACTTGAATACGATGTATGCCAGGTCATTGAAAATAAAATCCTCCCTGACCACCCTGATCTCCTCGCAGAGCGATGGAAGGTCCTGCTCAAATTGCTCGTACTTTCTAACAATATCCGCTCCACCTGGAATACTGCCGATGGGCTGCACATTTCGAAGCCAGTTTCGCACGGTGGTGATTGCTTTTCTTGGCTCGTTCTCGTGAACCTGAATGTTTTGACCGGCGATGTCAGAGATGAATTGCTGATAGCGATAGGCAGTGCTGTCAAGGATCAGGCAGGCCTTCTTTTTTTGTCGACCGATTCCAAATTTCTTGGCGGCCAGGAACATTCCGAGTTCCAATGGCATGTTAAATCTAGGTAAGCCGCTCTTCGGCGCGGGTTCGGTTCGCGAAATGTCGTGAACGCCAAACTTGCATTCCTCAATAATCCGGAAAATCTTGTCGATTCGCACCTCGCTCGCATCGTCGATTTCAAGTGCGCAGCGCGGACGATAACCACAAGCCGATATCGCGAAAACAATGCTCTCAAACAATGGCTTGTATTGCGGGTCAAACGGGCAGTTGATGAACACATTGGTGCTGTATTTACTTTGAGCCATCGCTACCTGCAACTTGCAATTTGCGCCGTTCCGCAACGATCTTCTTGATCGCCTTGGCGATTTTTTCGCGCGGAATGCGGCCACGATGCTTGGGAGCTAGCAGCGTTTGTCGGGTTTTGGTGCGTTCGGCCATTTTTCTGCCTTTTCTGTGCCAATTCTCAAATCGGACCTATACGTACTTCTCAATCCATTCTATCGTACCAACAGGAAGTGATTCAAGACGACACTCAAAAATAGACCGGAACAATACCAATGCTCGACACCCACTTCATCCGCGAGAATCTCGCGGCTGTTAAAGACAACTGCAAAAACCGCAACGTCACCGCTGACGTTGACCGCGTCGTCACGCTCGATGACGAACGCAAGCGCATCATCTCGCTTGCGCAGGTCAGACAGCAGGAGGCGAACGCCAGTGCGAAATCCGTAGGTGGCGAGAAAGACCCCGCCAAGAAGCAAGAGTTGATTGCGCGCGGCAAACAGCTGCGCGAGGAAGTCGGCGCCTTTGACGCCCAGCTCAAGCAGGTCGAGGCCGATCTCAAAGCCGTCGTTTCGACCATCCCCAATATGACGCATCCCGCGGCGCCGATTGGGGCGCTGCCCGAGGACAACAAGGTCGTCAAGGTCTGGGGCACGCCGACGAAGTTCGACTACAAGCCCAAGGATCACGTCGCCCTGTGCGAGACGCTCGATCTCGCCGACTTCGAAGCGGGGGCGGCGGTTGCGGGGCAGAAGTTCTACTTCCTCAAGAACGAAGCCGTGCTGCTCGAACTCGCGCTCATCCATTATGCGATGGACACGCTGCTCAAGCACGGCTACACGCCGATCATCACGCCTGATGTCGCGCGCGTCGATGTGCTCGAAGGCATCGGCTTCATGCCGCGCGGCGAGGGCACGCAGATTTACTCCATCGCCGACAGCGACCTGTGCCTGATCGCGACGGCGGAGATCACGCTCGGCGGCATGCATCGCGACAAGATCATGGAGGAGCCGAAGCTGCCGTTGAAATACGTCGGCCTATCGCATTGCTTTCGCACCGAGGCCGGCGCACCGGGGCGAGATACGCGCGGGCTTTATCGCGTGCATCAGTTCACCAAGGTCGAGATGTTCGCGTTCTGCACGCCGGAACAGTCCGACGCGATCCACGAGGAAATCCTGGGCATCGAGGAATCGATATTCCAGGGCTTGAAGCTGCCCTACCACGTCATCGACACCTGCACGGGCGATCTCGGCGGACCGGCGTATCGCAAGTACGACCTCGAAGCCTGGATGCCCGCCCGCGGCAAGGAAGGCGAATACGGCGAAGTCACCAGCACCTCGAACTGCACCGACTTCCAGGCCCGCAGGCTCAACATCCGTTACAAAGGCCCGAACCACAAAGGCACCCGTTTCGTCCACACGCTCAACGGCACCGCCGTCGCCGTCAGCCGATGCCTGGTGGCGCTGCTCGAGAACAATCAGCAAGCCGACGGCACGGTCGTCATCCCGGAAGTGTTGCGGCAGTGGATGGGCGGGCGTGAAGTGATTTCGGCGAAGAAGTGAATTCGTGTTTACGTTTAGCACTCGCAAGGCGCCTTGCGAGCGCTGGCGTTCAATCCTGGACTTGATCGCTGAACGTAATCCGATCGTAAACATCCGCCAGCTTCAGCGCACAGCCGATTGATTCGATTGTGACGGTCGCATCCAGGCCGATCAATTCGCGCATGTTCCAGGTGCCGTCGGGCAGTCGGCGGAAATGCTCGACGAATGGGCGGGTCTGCGAGACCAGCAGATAGTCGTTTAGCGTCGCATTCCAGGTGCGGTAGCGCGGAAACTTTTCGCCGCGATCGAAGGACTCGGTTGACGGCGACAACACCTCGACAATCGCCGACGGATTGACGATCACATCGCCGACGTCGTCGAAATATTCAGGCTCGCCGCAGACAATGAGGATATCGGGATACGAGAACATCCCGCTGACGTTTCGCGCGGGAACGACGCCAAGGCCGCTGCGGACTTTCGTGTCCTTGGCCACGGCGAAGCAGGGCGTGCCTTTCAACTGCGCGACGAAAAGCCCAATCAGATTCGTCGAGATTAGCCCGTGCGGCACCTTCTCACCCGCCATCGCGATGATTTCGCCGTCGAGATACTCATGGCGTTCGGGGGCTGGGCGTTCGAGGGCGAGATACTGTTCGGTTGTGAACACGCCGCGCGGCCTGGGGATGGTGAGTCCGCTGCTCATTTCCGGTTCCCTGATTTGGCCTTGCGCTCGCATGGCGCCGCGCGGGCGCTAAACATAAACACGAATCCCATCACCCAGGATACCATATCTACCGCCGCTCATCAACAAAGCTCGCTGTTTCTCCGCTTGCGGCTTGGCGTTCGGAACATTCGACACGAGCGCTAAGCCGCGAGCGGAAAACGGCATCACTCCCCGCCGCCGGCGACATCCTGCGCCATCTGCTTACACTTCTTCAGGTCCAGTTTGCCGCTGCCCAGGATCGGGAGTTCCGTGACCAGATAGAAATCGCGCTGGCTGGGGATGTAGATGTTCGGCAAGCCGCGTTCGCCTAGCCCTTTCCAGATTTCCTGCACCGACTTGTCAGCCAGCGCGAGGTGCAGGACGACGACGCGCTCGCCTTTTTTCGCGTCGGTGATGGCGGTGACGGCGAAGACTCTCTCGTTCGTGCCAAGGATCAGGTGTAACTCATCTTCGACTTTTTCCAGGGGCACCATTTCACCGCCGACCTTCGCGAAGCGTTCCTCGCGGCCCGTGATGGTGATGAAGCCTTCGGGGTCGATGAAGGCCAAATCGCCGGTGATGTACCAGCCGCCGTCAACGACTTTCTTCTGCGTCATATCGTCACGGCCCAGGTAGCCTTTCATTACGTTGGCGCCGTGGATGAGCAGCAGGCCTTCCTTACCCTGCGGCAGATCAACGAGGGTATCGCGTTGGACGATGCGTGCCGCCACGCCGGGGATCGGCATGCCGATCGTGCCGGGCTTGTTGCCCTGCTGGCGGACGTTGCCCTTGGCGAAGTCGGGCACGTTGACGCAAGCGACAGGCGAGAGTTCGGTGCAGCCGTAACCTTCCAACGGCTCGACGCCGAACTTTTGCTTGAATTCCTGCGCGAGCGATGGCGGCATCTTCTCGGCGCCGCACACGATCAGGCGCAGCGATTTGAAATCGTCCACTTCACACCGGCGCAAGTATTGGCGCAGAAACGTGGGCGTCGCCAGGAAAATCGTGCACTGGTTCTTCTTGCACAACTCGCCGATCTCACGCGGCTGCAGCGGATTCGGATAGTACACAATCGACGCGCCAACTTGTAACGGCAGCCACAACGTGATGGTGAAGCCGAAGCTGTGAAAGAACGGCAAGATACCAAGCAGGCGATCCTTGGGCTGCGGATCGATCGCCTGGATCACGGACTCGGCATTGGCGGCGATGTTGGCGTGCGTAAGCATGATGCCCTTGGGGTCGCCTGTCGAACCGCTGGAGAAGATGATCGTGCACAGGTCGTCAATCTTTTGCCCGCCCAGGCCCATCAGCAGATATTCATGCACCCAGCCAGGCAGGAGCAGAACGCCGAGGAAGGCGAGGGTGCGTTCGACTTTGCCGATGTCCTTGCGAAAATCTTCAAGGTAAATGAACTCGACACCGGGACCGGGGTCGAGCGGGACTTTGCGCGTGAACAGCCTGGAGGACAAGACCTTTTTGATATTGCACTGGCGAATCGACGATTGAATCAGGTTCGGCGCAGAAGTGTAATTGAGGTTGACGGAGACCTTGCCCAGGCAAGCGATGATGATGTTGGCCATGGCCCCGCCGGCACAAGGTGGTAGCCAGATGCCGACCATGGCGTCGTCGCCGAGCAGCGGCTTCAAGCGTTTGAGCAGCAGCTTTACGCCGACGAGCGTCTCGCCATACGTCAATTCGGGCTTGGCGGCATTTGGGTCGATGATGCACGAGCGAAACGGATGCGAGACCGCCTGGCGGACGAACTCGCGATGCACAGGCTTGCGATACTGCGAGCGCCGGACCGCGGACTCCGCCGAGAGCCGTTGAATCGCCTGGCGGACTGTGAAGGCGTTAGCGTCCGGGGACAGCGGCGTGCCGATGTTGACATGGATGACGTAAGGGATATGCTGTGGAATCTTCCAAAGGAACTTGCCGCCCTGAAAGCTGAAGATGCTGCCCCAAACGTGATCGACGCAGATCGGGATGATCGGAGCCGGGCATTTCTTGACGATCTGCTCGAACCCGCGTTGAAACGGGAGCAAGAAACCGGTGCGTGTGATGCCACCCTCGGCAAAGATGCAGACCAGTTCACCTTGGGCGAGTGCTTCGCTGGCGGTGCGCAGTGCCTGGATAATCGCCCGTGGCCCGGCACTGCCCTGGACCGGGATAACGTTCATGGTCCGGAGGATGATGCGCAAGAAGGGAATGCCCATGAAGGGCGCCCAAACGAGGAAGCGTATCCGCCGTTTCGACGCCGCCATTATCATCAATGCGTCGACGTAGCTAACGTGATTCGACACGAGCAGCGCCGGCCCAGTGGCCGGGAGGTTCTCGATGCCGGCAACGCGGGCACGATAAATAGTGCGCGTCAGAATCCACAACGGAAGGCGCACGAGGAAAAAGAAGCGGAACACGCTCGCCAAAGCAATGAAGACGACGAGCACTCCCAACGCGATCCACCAGGGATTGGGCCAGATCGGCGCGGAATCGTCGGCAAAAAGAATACCCACGCGTGCGCTCCACGATGGTTGTTAAGGATAATACCTGCTAACGTCTGCAAGGTAATCATACAAACACGCCGCGTCAAGAGGGTACTGGCGGACAAAGTTGTGGATGTTGAAGCAAGCCCAGGGGTAAGGTACTCCGAACCCCTGGGATCATACGAACTCATCCCAGGGGTTCGGAGTACCTCACCCCTGGGCTTGTTTGATGACGACAATATTGGCCTGGGAGAACGCCGGCGCAAAACGAGGGATGCGGACATAGAATATCCCGCATGACGACCGATTCCCCCGATGTGAGTTCCCACCTGCCAGCTCTGCCGCCACCCTGGAAGATCGCCGCGGCGTTTGCCATCATCTATCTCTCCTGGGGCACGACCTACCTGGCGACGACCATCGCAATGGCCCAGGAGCATATGCCTGCGGCGCTGTTCGGCGGTGTGCGTTTGATCATCGCCGGTACGATCCTTCTCACAGTGCAGTTCTGTCGTGGCCAATCGCTCAGAATCACAATGCGCGAAGCGAGCGGATTGCTAGCCGTAAGCTGGTGTTTGTTCCTGGGCGCGAATCTCCTCATCAACATCGGCCAGCGCCAAGTCCCCAGCGGCGTGGCGGCGGTGCTCATCGCCACCACGCCCTTGTGGATGGGGCTGTTCGGCATCTTGATGCCCGCAGGTGAACGACTCTCCTGGCGCGGCTGGCTGGGGTTATCGTTTGGATTTGTCGGCATGCTATTCACGATGGCGCCGGCTCTGCGCGATGGATTCAGCTTGCTGAACGATTTCCATACGCTGTTCGTCGTCGGTTCCGCAGCGTCGTGGGCCGCCGGGTCGCTGCTATCGCGCCATCTCGCGATAGCGCTGCCTCACCTGACCTCCGCGGGGTTTCAGATGCTGTTCGGCGGACTAAGCCAAGCCTGCCTCGCCGCCCCACTCCTCGGCGAATGGCATGCGCTCCCCGAAACCATCAGCCCGCGCGCGATCGGTTGTTTCTTGTACCTGCTCGTGTTCGGCTCATTGCTCGGCTTCGTCGCTTTCAATTGGCTACTCGGCCATGTGTCGGCGGCGAAAGTCGGGACGTATGCCTACATCAACCCGATGATCGCCGTGTTCATCGGCGCCTGCGTCGGCGAACCCCTGCACGGCTGGCTTTTCGCCGGCATCGCCATTATCCTACTGGGCGTCTACCTGATCCGAGGCGACAAGCCGCAATCGCAAGAAATCGAACTCGAGCCGGATTGAACCGAGATCGCCGCTTGCGGCTTAGCGCTCAAGTGGCGCCGCGCGAGCGCTAAACGCAACCAAGACGGAGTATCCCTATGCCAAGAGTCGTAACAATGATCGCCAGCGCGACGGAGATCGTGTGCGCGCTCGGTTGCGAAGCGGACCTCGTTGGGCGATCGCACGAATGCGACTATCCGCCGAGTGTGAAGGCGTTGCCCGTCTGCACGGCGCCGCGCTTTGAAATTCACGGGTCAAGCCGCGAGATCGACGACCGCGTCAAGGCGCTTCTCGGCGAGGCACAGCCAATCTATCATGTCGATCCGGTGATGTTGGAAGCGCTGCGACCCGACGTGATCATTACACAATCGCATTGTGAAGTTTGCGCGGTCAGCGATAAGGATGTCGATCGCGCCCTGGCACAAGCGTTGCCGCGAGCGCCGACGGTGGTGTCGCTGGCGCCGAACAATTTGGCCGAGGTTTGGACGAGCATCCGAATCGTCGCCGACGCTCTGAAAGTATCATCTCGTGGCGAAGAACTGATTCGTTGGCTGCAACAGCGCGTCGATCGCATTGCCCAATTGGCGGCGACAGCGGAACGGCAACCGACGGTCGCATGTTTGGAATGGCTCGATCCGTTCATGGCGGCGGGGAACTGGGTGCCGGAGCTGGTCACGCTCGCGGGCGGACGAAATCTGTTCGGCGAGGCGGGCAAACATTCGCCGTGGATGACGTTCGAGGCGTTGCTCGTGCGTGATCCGGACGTTATCATTGCAATGCCCTGCGGATTCGATCTCAAGAAAACACGGATCGAACTGGCCGACGCTGTCCAAAGTAATGCATGGGGAAGGCTTCGTGCGGTGCAATCGGAACAGGTTTACATTGTCGATGGGAACCAATATTTCAACCGTCCGGGTCCGCGGCTCGTCGAATCATTAGAGATTCTTGCGGAGATATTTCATCCGCGCATGTTCGCATTCGGGCATCGCGAACGGGGTGCCGCTTGCGGCTTAGCGCTCGCGTGGCGCCTTGCGAGCGCTAAGCCGCAAGAGGCTAAATCTCAACACGGTCAGTAGGCTAAAAAGGCATCTGTCATGAAGAGTTTTGGAATCGCGTTTGTGGCCGTTGTTTGTATTTCTTCCTTGCCGTGCTGCAATCGAGATCAGGCGATTCCTGCGCCTCCAATTTCCGAAAAGCCGAAGGATGAATTGCCGACTCGAAAGGAGTATGTCGCTCCCCCGAAGGCCGACGATCGGCTTGAGTTTTCGCCTCCGCGCAAGGAATATGTATTGGGCGAACCAGTGCTGTTCGATTTGCGATTACATAATAGGTCGAAGGCCCCAATCAATGTATTGGAGGTATTCGTAGAATCCCACAGGTCAGAAGCGAGGCTCTGGATTGCTGCTAAAGGCGATATTTTTCAAGAGTTTCAGAAATTCTCGGTCGCAGAAAAGCGGGACCGCCGAGGATTAATGCTTGAACCGAACAAGTCTTTGCATTACCAATATCGCGTCCTGGTACAGATGGAGCCTCAATTCCACATGGCGTTTCCGAAACCCGGCGAATACCAAGTGTACGGGGTTTATCCTTTGTCTCTTTCCGGTGGGCCCAAGGGCGTACTCATTGCGTCCAACGTGGTGACGGTGCAAATCACAGAACCCGTCGGCGAGGATGCGAAGGTTTGGGCGAAGCTCAACAAACGAGATTTCCTGATATTCATTCTAGCCGACCGAGAATTGACTCAAGAACATAAAGCGATCGCACCCAAATTAGCCGAAGTGTTGGCAGCCCATCCAAAGAGCAGTTACACACCTGCGCTTCGGCGTGCGTTGTCAAAGGTATCGCCGCGACGGCACGGAAGTTTGTCCTTTGAGGAAACGGTCCGCCTGGAGGAAATACTAGGACTCAAAGGCTTTGTTCGCCCCCAAGGATAAGTGATTGGACGCTATTCGCAAGGAATCGTTTGAGGAAAGGTGTTAGGGCCCATTAAGACAGGCATATACACCTACATGAAAAAGGGTCCTGACACCTTTCCTCATAGAGCATCCGACTCAACCTTGACGATTTCCGCGCCATCCGCTTCAAGGATATCATCGAATTGCTTGGTGAACTTGGTATCGAGATCGTGAATGATGTACGTGAGCGGATTCACTTCGGTAGCCGAGAGTACGTTGAAATTGCCCGCCTGCTGAGCGATTCAAGCCGCCTCGGGGATGGACGTATCAAGAATGCCACTACTCCAGCGGAAGCACACGGATCGTGTAGCTGATCTGGGCGCGATTGCCGGTGATTTGGTCGTGCGCGCTCAATTCAATGGTGAAACGGCCCTCGCGGTTAAACGTTATGCCGAACTGATTCGTGAGAAAATGTTCGTCCTCTGGAACGCCAGCATTGACTTTGCCGAGGATCGGTTTGGCCATTGTGGGTTTTCCCTGTTGGTCGAGGATGCGCAAAGCGAGGTGAACATTGGGTTGCTTGGTTTCCTTGTCACGGGCGAAACGGACGGCGGCAAATTGCAGGTAGAAGGAATCGCCCACGACGGCGATGGCGGACACGGGAGCGCGAGCCTCAACATCGGCAAATAGCCCCACACGGACGATGCCGAAGTCCGCGGGCAGAATTTTGCCGCTGCCAGCGACGTTGACGGTTTGTGCGGTCGAACGATCTTTGATCGTGATTTTCCAATTCACGGCGCCGGGCTTGGCATCAAGGGGCAGCTCGACATGCGCCGCACAGGGGAGCGAGTTGCCGCCAAGGTAATTCTGGGCGACGGCATTAAGCGGTTTTTGTTCAAAGAACAGCTTACCCTCGGCATCGCGAATTTCGATGGCAATGCTGTAGGAGGCCTTGCCGTTCGCATCGAGTTTGAGGTTTTTGATCTCAAAAGTAAAGTACGCGGTGTCGCCGGGGAGGATGCCGGCGAGTTTCGGTCGCAACGCCCCGAGGTAGCCATAAGTGACCCGCGTATTGACGATCTCAAGAGTGTTTTCTTGAACAGACGCCAAGCAAAGCACAACACATGGCAACCAGGTGAACGGCATGAGTACAATCCTCGCAGATTTATGATTTGGAACTTAAGCGATTGAGCTATTTTTTCTTTCCGACTGGCGCAACGGGGGCGTTGATCGAGGCGAACCCTGCGCTGGATTGGGCGGTGCGGGCGAATCGGACGAAGGCGTCATGAGTCACCTGATAGGCGTTCTGGTTTCCAGGAGATGCGGGCGCGAATCCTAGGCCGTTGTCCCAGAGAAACTCGACAAGCTCTGGCACATTTCGCGCCTTGGACTCGTAGACGCCAGATAGTTGATTTCGCGCGTCCGGGCGATCAAGGGCATTGATCGACGGTTCCAGGTCGTTGTAGAATTCAATCGCGCGGAAGTAAGTGCTTGAATCGATCTCGTCACGCTGGAGCTTTGCGCGGGTGTCTTCGCGAAGCGACTTCATTTCGCCTCGGATGTCTTTGAGCAATTTGATTGAGAGCGCTCCGTCAATCACGGACTCCACGGCTGCGGGAATGAGTTTGTCGAGATTTTTCTGCTGGGTGCCGCGCAATCCCAAAGGCCAACGGAGCGGTGCCTTATTGGCGAGCATACCGACGCTGGGTTGACCGCCGACAGATAGATTCAGCGCGCTCACGGCAAATTTTGGCAAGGCGATTGGAGGGCCTTGCGATCCCGATTCGGAGAGATTCTGCAATAGCGGCAGCATGGTATTCAAAGATCGGCCATCATAGATCTCTGCCTTTTGCGGAAAATTCATGATGCGCGTCAGGTAATCCGACTTGTCTTTCGCCAACTGTTCGAGATAGGTGGGCGTGTTTGCTTTCTCATACAACATTTGATCGAAGGCCTGGCGCTTAGTTTCGATTTTCGCTTGATTTGCTTTCTCGCGAGCGATGCGTGCCTGTTCGTAGGAATTCGTAACATCGCCGAAAGCACGCATTACATCGGCCTGCCCGTTCAGTTTGTTGAAACCAGGCGACCCAATTGGAAAAAAGGGATTGCCAAAACCCGGCTGCGGCATGACGGGAAAGTTCGGCCGATAACCCGGAAAAAATTGGGCATGGGCGGTTGGCATCGTGAGGGTGGCGGCCAATCCGCCAAGAAAACAAATGGTCAACGTTTTCATCGCACCATCATCCAATTTGTTCAGAGTGGTCAATATTGGTATAGCATCGTCTAACACGCCATTGCTTCATCGGGCGCCGTAGCTGAATTCGTAACAATGCGGCAGGGCCAGGCCTGCCGCATTGTTACGAAGAATCCAGGCCAATTCACCGCTCAATCGCCGGCGATCTCGGGGGTTTATTTGGCCGGCGATTTTTTCTTGGGAGCAGGAGGCAGTTGCCCCTCCGGAATCAGGCGACGCCAGGCTTCGACGGCCATCAGGCGTTGCGATTCGTCACCCGCCGCGTCAAATGCGATTGACTTTCCTTCCGGCGCCAATCTAACAAGATGCCAATGTGCCAGCTCGCGGATCGGCAGCTTGCTATGTTTGAGCTCCTGGATCAACAAATCATACGTCTCTGGTTCGTGTCGCTTTTCAGCTTCGATTCCGTTCAATAAGTGAAGCAAGGTCCTGGCCTGGGTTGACGAATATTTCTCGACTTTGGTCAGGTGTCCATAAAGGCGAGATACCTGCCCAGGCTCACGGCCGAGCCAGTGTCTCAGGACGAGGATCGCCATGTCGCGCGTGTCAGCGTGTTCCTTGTTGTTGAACACTTGCATCAGACGAGACAACTCGTCGAGAGCACCCAGCGCAACCACCCCTGCCTTGCGTTCAGTTGCATTCGGCTTACCGGCGGCGTTTTGCAACGTCATGGCGATATCGCCTGGTTCCCCAGCCCACGCTTTGGCGAATCCGCAGATCGTCTCAAACGACTTTCGTTCAACTTCAGTCATGGGCTTGGCAAAATCGGGCGTTTTTTCAAAACGGACGACCTCGCCGGCACGCGTCACGCTGTCCCACCAGTAAAGCCCGGGGCCAGGCGCCACATGCAAACGGGCAGCGTGCTTCTCGGTCGTAATCACGGCATGGCCCTCAAGGGCAAGGAAGACAATGTAGGCAACCGGATCGTCTTCTTTGGGATCGTCCAATTTCACGGGCCCCGGCACGTGGCGACCGTAGACCTGGATTGCGAGCCGAGCCTTTGGCTCGTCCAAGGTGATTTCGATGATCTCGGCCCGAAATCGTAGGCGTACCCGTGCCGACCCCGATTTCTTCGTATTCGTCAGGATGAGTATGCCGCGCTCCAAGGAAACCTCGAGATCGGCGGACTTCGTCGCGTGAAACCGAAGGGCCGCTTCGAGGACGGGAACGGGGCCACGCTCGCCGACATCGGCGCTCGCTCGCACGCTCACGTTGCCTGATGGAAGCGTGAACTCCGCACCGAACAACGCGATCAGGAGAGCATCGGCCGGGATCTCAGCGTTGACAACCAAACTGCCCCATGAACCCTTCAACGATGGCGTCAATACCACGCCGTTCGCCGCGATGCAGCGAGCCGCCGCGCTTTTCTCCTGGGACAGTGCGTTCTGCGCAACGGGCCCCAGCGTGGTCCAAATAACCGCTACAATGATTACGCTAATCGAGGAGATTCCGAATCGCATAGAAATTTCGCAAGTAGTGAGGATACAAACCGTAACGTAGAAACACGCGCTTTGCTATAAAGTGCCACAGGTAGATTATAGGCCGTATCTGCCGTCTTTCAACGAATAAATTGGCTGACGAGAATCATGGATCATTCAATTTCCTGTGCTGGCCAGCACATCTCGGGCAAAACTCAACGACGAATCACCTGACATCGAGTGGATCATGGATGTATAATTTGCGTGCGTGAGAGATGAGAATATTCGCGAAGTCAGCGAAGATACGCCAATCGCGATTTTGATTAGCCTTGGCCAAAGTATTGCGAGCGATGTTGCCGCGAATACCAAGATGATAGAGTTTAGGCTTGACGGAGTTCAAGCACGTTTCGATGTCGCGCAGGCTGTCGCGAAAGGTAAGTTGAGCAAAAGCCATGCATAGAAATTGGTCGAAACACGAGAAACGTCGAATGCGATAATTTCCTTGGTATTTGAGGACGCAGCGATCGAAATCGTGCTTGGGCAAGGAGTCCATGAGTTGAGCGAAGAGATACTTGCCGGAGTTCATCGTCAAGGCCTTTCCATGATTTTTTTGGAAAAGTCTACGGAATTCCGGCGCGCGAAGTTGAAATCGATCAGGATCGAAACGATTCATAAGATAAAAAACCGCAAAGAGTTGCAGCTGGGAAGCGAACTCTTAACGGGACAGTAGTGACTTCACACACCGCCGTCACGGCTTTGTTTTCGCTCTGAGGCGATCCTAGAACCGGCTCTCCACGCGGTAAGAGTTT